>JANYBC010000091.1 GCA_025360965.1 Anaeromyxobacter sp.
CTCGCGGTTCTGCGCCATCATCAGCAGCGGCCCCTGCAGCACCACCAGCACCGCCAACACCAGATTGAAGAAGGCGAACGGGTACGGGTCGAAGGCGCCGCTGCGGGAGTTGTAGAGCGCCCAGGCGCCGGAGAAGAGCACCAGGAAGCCGAGGAAGCCCCAGGAGCCGTTCCAGCGGGCCACCTGCTCGGCCAGCCGCTCGGAGAGGGTCCGCGACGCGTCCAGCTCGCCGACCACGTCGCGGCTGGCCCGCTCGGAGAGCAGGGTGTTGGTGGCCCGCAGGCGCGAGGCCAGCTCGGCCACCACGGCGCGGGCGCCGGCCGGGGAGGCCAGGACGCCGTCGAGGAAGGACTCGCGCTCCAGGGTCAGCAGGGTGAGCGGGGTGGCGGCGGCGGCGCTGGCGATGCGCGGGGCGCCGTCGATGAGCGCCAGCTCGCCGAAGTGGTCCCCCGGCCCGAGCCGCCTCAGCGTCACCCTTGGTGAACCTGGCTCGGCGGGGAGGAAGATCTCGGCCTCCCCCGACTCGACCAGGTAGAGCAGGTCGCCCGGGGCGCCGCGCTCGAAGACGGCCGCCCCGGCCGGCAGCGAGAGCCGGCCCAGCCGCGAGACCAGGCGGCCGCGCGCCGGCGCGTCGAGCGCCGAGAGGATGGGGACCTGGGCCAGCGGGTCGGCGGGGGACATTCTCCTGACCTCCACGGCGCCGGCGCACCGGCGCCCCTTTTCAGATCTCGGCCTTGGTCTCCCGCATCATCAGGGTGGTGACCGCGGCGCGCGGCTCGACACCGCCATTGATGACGGCGTAGACCGTCTCGGTGATGGGCATCTCGACGCCGAGCCGGGCCGCCAGATCGCGGGTGGTGGCGGCGTTGCGGACACCCTCGGCCACCTGGCCGATCTCGGCCTGGATGGCCGCCAGGGTCTTGCCGGCGGCCAGCCCGCGGCCGACCGTCCGGTTGCGCGAGAGGTCGGAGTTGCAGGTGAGCACCAGGTCGCCGAGCCCGGAGAGGCCGGAGAGGGTGAGCGGGTTGGCCCCCTTCTTGGCGGCCAGCCGGGAGATCTCGGCAAGCCCGCGGGTGATGAGGGCGGCCAGGGCGTTGGCGCCGAAGCCGCAGCCGTCGGAGACCCCGGCGGCGATGGCCACCACGTTCTTGACGCAGCCGCCGATCTCGACGCCGACCACGTCACCCGAGGTGTAGGGGCGGAAGGTCTTGCAGTGGAAGGCGTCCTGCACCTGGCGGGCGATCCGCTCCCAGCGCGCCGCCACCGTCACCGCGGTCGGCAGCCCCTTGGCGACTTCCTTGGCGAAGGAGGGCCCGGAGAGGATGGCGATGTAGGGGTGGAGCGGCACCGGGAGCACGTCCTCCAGCACCTCGCTCATGGTCATGAGGGTGTCGGCCTCGATGCCCTTGGCGACGCAGACGATGGGCGTGCCGGCGTGGATGTGGCGCTTCATCTCGATGGAGACGGAGCGGACCACGTGCGAGGGGACCGCCAGCACCACCAGCTCGGCCCCCTCCAGCGCCTTGTGGATGTCGGGCGAGGCGTGGACGTTGGTGGAGATGGGGATGCCGGGGAGGTAGCGCTCGTTGCGGTGGTGCTGGGCCAGGTCCTCCAGCACCTTGGTGTCCTTGTCCCAGGCGGTGACGACGTAGCCCTTGTTCCCGAGCAGGGAGGCGAGGGCGGTACCCCAGGAGCCGGCGCCGAGAACGGTGGTGCGCATCGTTACCTCCGGTAGGTGAGCCAGGATCCTAGACCCGCCCCGGGCCGCGGTCGCGTTCTATTCTCGATGCCTCCGTCCGAAGCCGGGGCGCGGGGCTGCCGTGGGCGTCTGGACCTTGCCTGGACGGAAGCCCTTAGCCCACGCCGAAGCGATGGGAGGCCTACAGGCTCGGCCCTCGTCCTCGGTAGGCGCTCCAGACCGCCACGACGAGTACCCGCTCGACGACCTTCACCGGCCCGCTGGCCTCGCCCGGAGTTCCGCCACGACTTGCCGGGCGTCGGTAGTTCGGCCCGCCCGCCCGTCTTCCAGGCCCCGATCGATGGCCTGGTGCAGCCGCTCGCGCTCTTCGTCGTCGAGGAAGTCCCCTCCGTTGGCGAGCACCTCGTCGAGCGGGACGAACTCGACTTCCTCGCCTTCCGGGAGGTTCGTCGGCTCGTCCAGCACCAGCCGACCACCCCTGACCCGTGCCTTCAGTGCCTTCATACGCTCGTCATCATACTCCGACTCCCCGACCCTGCGCTGCCTGCCGGGCGGCCCTGCCGGTGGTTCACCCCAGGTACGCCGCCAGCACCCGCTCATCTCGGGAGAGCTCGGCCGGCGTCCCCTCCACGGCGATCCGCCCGCGCTCCATCACGTAGGCGTAGTCGGCCACCTCGAGCGCGGCCCGGGCGAACTGCTCCACCAGCAGCATGGTCATCCCCTCGGCCTTGAGCCGCTCGATGGTGCGGAAGACCTCCTGCACGATCACCGGCGCCAGCCCCATCGACGGCTCGTCGAGGAGCATCACCTTGGGGCGGGCCATCAGGGCCCGGCCGATGGCCAGCATCTGCTGCTCGCCGCCGGAGAGGGTCCCGGCCAGCTGCAGCCGCCGCTCGGCCAGCTTGGGGAAGAGCCCGTAGACTCGCTCCAGGTCGGGCGCCGCCTTTTTGCGGAAGCCGAAGAAGCGCGGCAGCCAGGGGAAGGCCCCCAGCAGCAGGTTGTCCTCGGCCGAGAGCGGGGCGAAGACCTTGCGCCCCTCTGGCGAGTGGGCCAGGCCGAGCCGCGCCACCTTGGCAGCCCCCAGCCCTTGCACCGGCTTCCCGTCGAGCAGCACCTCGCCCCGGGTCGGCGTGATCAGGCCGGAGATGGCCCGCATGGTGGTGGTCTTGCCGGCCCCGTTGGCGCCGATCAGGGCCACCACGGTGCCGGCCTTGACGTTCAGCGAGGCCCCCTCCAGCACCTCGGAGAGGCCGTACCCTGCGTGGAGGTTGGTGACGATCAGCATCTGGTCTCCCGATCAGCCTGCGGCGGGTGCGCCGGCCACCGGCCCCGGGCCGTCCGGCTCAGCGGCGGTGGCGCCGAGGTAGGCGGCGATGACGCGCGGCTCGCGCTTGACCTGGTCGGGCGGCCCCTCGGCGATGACCCGGCCGCCATCGAGCACGGTCACCACGTCGCAGAGCGAGGTGACCACGTCCATGTGGTGCTCGATGAGCACGATGGTGACGCCGCGGGCGTGGATGCGCCGGATCACCTCGACCTGCCGGACCACGTCGGGGTGGGCCAGGCCGG
The DNA here is from genome assembly GCA_025360965.1 of Anaeromyxobacter sp. Classification (GTDB taxonomy): domain Bacteria; phylum Myxococcota; class Myxococcia; order Myxococcales; family Anaeromyxobacteraceae; genus JADKCZ01. The sequence goes on from JANYBC010000091.1 coordinate 3,269, forward strand.
CGGCCGGCTCGTCGAGGATCAGCAGCTCCGGCTTGCGGGCCAGGGCCCGGGCCATCTCCAGGAAGCGCTGGGCGCCGTAGGTCAGGTCCATGACCGGGGTGCGGGCCTCGGCCTCCAGTCCGACCAGCGCCAGCAGCGCCAGCGCCTCGGCCTGGGCCCGCCGCTCCTCGGGCCGCCCGAAGCCGGCCAGCACCAGCGGCAGCGGCAGCCGGTAGGCACCGCGCAGCGCCACCATGACGTTCTCCAGCGTGGTCATGCCGGTGAAGAGCTGCAGGTTCTGGAAGGTGCGGGCCACGCCGGCCCGCGACGCCTGCAGGAGGCTGCCGCGCGGCAGCGGCAGGCCGCGGAGCAGCAGCTCGCCCGAGGTGGGCGTGTAGAGGCCGGAGACCACGTTGACGAGCGTGCTCTTGCCCGAGCCGTTGGGGCCGATCAGGCCGTGGATGGTGCCGGCCCGGACGGTCAGGTCGACGCCGTCGACCGCCTTCACCCCGCCGAAGTGGCGGTGCAGGGCGCGCACCTCCAGCAGCGGCTCACCGGTGGTGGCCCGGGCCGGCAGAACCTCGTCGAGCGAGGCGGCCGGCGGCAGCGGCGGCGGCGCCACCCGGAAGAGCCGGGCCAGGGCGCCGGCGGCGAAGCCCATCAGCCCCTCGGGCAGGCCGACCACCACCGAGAAGAGCATCAGCGCGAAGATCGCCTTGCGCCAGTCCTCGGTGTTCTTCTGCAGGAAGGAGCCGAGCACCAGCGCGCCGGTGGCCACCACCGGGGCCAGGGCCTGGAAGGGCCGGGTCGAGCGGCGCACCAGACCGCGCACGGCGGCGATGGCCGCCATGGCGAAGCCGATCACCGCGAAGGCGCGGAAGAGGACCGGGTTGGAGAGCAGGTTGGGGAGCAGCGCCACCAGGGCGGCGCCCACCACGGCCCCCCACAGGCTCTTGCGGCCACCCAGCACCACGCCCAGCAGCAGCACCACCGTCAGCTCGTAGACGTAGCTCTGCGGCTGCAGGTACTGAAAGTTGAAGGCGTAGAGGGCCCCGGCGATGCCGCCCAGCCCGGAGCCGAAGGCGAAGGCCGCCACCTTGTGCCGGTAGGTGCCCACCCCCATGGCGTCGGTGGCGATGGGGCTGTCGCGCAGCGCCTCGAAGGCCCGCCCCCACTGCGAGGAGAGCAGGTTGCGCATCATCACCCAGGTGAGCGCCAGGAGCGCCAGGCAGACCCAGAAGAAGTCGCGCGGCGTGAGCAGGTGGCCGAGCAGGGGCGGCCGGGTGATGGAGAGCCCCTGGGCGCCGTTGGTGAGCCACTCCATCTCGTTCAGGGCGGTCGAGCAGAGCGCGGTGAAGGAGAGGGTGGCGAGGGCGAACTGCGGCCCGTCGAGCCGCAGCGCCGGCAGCGCCAGCAGGGCGCCGACCAGGGTGGTGAAGCCGCAGGACAGCAGGAGCGTGGCCGGGATGCCCAGGCCGAAGCGGGTGGCGCCGATGCCGGCCACGTAGGCGCCCAGGCCGAGGAAGGCGGCCTGGGCCAGGTTGACCTGGCCGAGGTAGCCGACGGTGACGTCGAGGCCGATGAGGAGGATGCCGTAGATGGCGAGCAGCGTGAGGAGGCCGAGCGCGTAGGAGCTCTGCACCCAGAGCGGCAGTGCGGCCAGCAGCGCGAAGAGGGCGATCTCGGCGCCGCGGACCAGGAGGAGGCGCTTGAGCACGGGGGCCTAGACCTTCCGGATGACGGCCTTGCCGAAGACGCCGGTGGGGCGCACGGCCAGGGCCAGGATGAGGAGCGCCAGGCCGGGCGCCTCGCGCCAGCCCGAGCCGATGTAGAGGCTGGCGAGCCCCTCCAGCGCGCCGAGGAAGAGGCCGACCACCACCACGCCGAAGCCCGACTCCAGGCCGGCCACCACCGCCACCGAGAAGGCCTTGAGGATCATGGCCGAGGCCATGGTCGGGCCGACGGTGGTGATGGGGGAGACCAGGATGCCGGCCAGGGCCGCCACCCCGCCGGAGAGGGCGTAGGAGAGCATGACGGTGCGGGTGGCCGAGATGCCCATCAGCTCGCCGGCGTCGCGATCGGCCGAGACCGCCTCGAAGGCCTTGCCGAGCAGGGTGCGCCGCTTGAAGAGCTCGACCAGCCCCATCACCGCCAGCACGCCGACCGCCACCGAGATCTCCAGGCCGGTGACGTCCACCCCGAGGAGGTGGATGGGGGCGCTGGGGATGGGGGTCGGGAAGGGACGGTCGTCGCGCCCCCAGACGTTCTCGGCCGCCGAGAAGAGGAACAGGCCGGTGATGATGGTGAGGAGGATCCAACCCTCGCTCTTCTGCTCCAGGGCCAGCCGCACCGCGGCCCGCTCCACCGCCAGGCCGAGCAGTGCTCCGAAGAGGAGGCCGAGCGGCACCACCGCCCAGTAGGGCAGCCCCAGGTCGATGAGCGAGAGGCTCACGAAAGCCGAGACCATCACCAGCTCGCCCTGCCCGAAGTTGATGCTCTTCGAGGTGGCGTAGGTGAGCTGGAAGCCGTAGGCGACGAGGGCGTAGACCAGCCCCATGAGCGCACCGCTCACGGCGATCTGCGCGACGATCGAGAAAGGCACGAGGGTCCGGGGGGATGGATGGGAGAACCCGGAGAGGCGGGCGGCGCCGCCTCCCCGGGGTGAGGCGACTACTTGGCGCCGCGCTTCTGCAGGCGGGCCTTGTCGGCCTCGTTGGCGAACACCACGCGGCCGTCCTTGACCATGCCCATGACCGTCTGCTCGCGGCGGAAGGCCTCATGGGTGGTGACGTCGGTCGGATCCCACTTGCTGTACGGCTTCTTCCAGGTGGCGATGACGCCGTCCACCGGCTCCTTCAGATCCTCGAGGGCGTCGTGGATCTTGCGGGTGTCGGTCGAGCCGGCCTGCTTCACCGCGGCCGCGAAGATCAGCACCGCGTCGTAGCCCTGGGCCGCGGCCACCGCCGAGGGGATGCGGGTCACGCCGTAGGCCTTGTGGTAGCTCTCGATGAAGGTCTTGGCGCGCGGCGTGATCGGCTCCTCGATGAAGGTCTGCGGCATGAGCGTGCCGTTGCCGTTGGCTCCGGCGTTGTCGATGTAGTTGGACATGGAGAGCGTCCAGCCGCCGATGAGCGGGATCTTCAGCCCCAGCTTGGCCATGCCGTTGGAGACGGCGGCCTCCTCGGGCCCGATGGCCCAGATGAGGATGGCCTGGGCGCCCAGCGACTTGGCCTTGAGGAGCTGGGCGGTCATGTCCTTGTCGCCGATCTTGAACTTCTCCTGGGTCAGCACGGTGAGCTTGTCGCCCTGCCTCTTGATCTGGGCGAGCATGTCGTCGCGCCCCGAGACGCCGTAGTTGGTGTCGTCGTGGAAGAGCGCCACCTTGGTGAGCCCGCGGGCGATGGCCTCGGCGACCACCAGGTCGGCCTGGACGGCGTCGTGGGCGGCGAAGCGGAAGATGGAGAGCGACTTGGGGCCGGCCACGGCCGGCTTGTCGTTCGTGGCCGGCTTGTCGAGCCACTGGGTCATCGAGGCCGAGCCGGCGGCCGGGCAGATGATCTTGGTGATGCCCTTCTCCTGCAGGTGCTTGTCGCCGGCCATGACCACGCCGGTGTTGACGCTGCCGATGACGCCCGAGAGGTCGGCCATGGCCGCCAGTTCCTGGGCGATGAGCGCGCCGCGCTCGTTCTTGGCCTCGTCGTCGCGCTCGATGATCTCGATCTTGAGCTTCTTTCCGCCGACCATCAGGCCGCCGGCGGCGTTGATCTCCTCGATGGCCAGCTTCGAGCCGTCGCGCGCCGAGGTCCCCATGGGGGCAGACCCACCCGAGTAGGGGCCGGTAAGGGCCAGCTTGATGGTGTCGGCGGCGAGGGCCTGGGTGGCGGTGAGACAGAGGAGCAGTCCGAGCAGTCGCTTCATCGTGGTTCTCCTTGGCGGGCGGGGGGCGCGGAGGCCGCCGAACGGGGCGGTGGAGCCTTCCTGATAACGGGACCCGGCGAGGCTAGCACGGCGTCGGCGGGATCAACCGCGGGTGGACTGGCGGGGGCGAACCACCACCCCTTCGGACCGACCCGTTCATGACGTGCTGCGCCATCGGGGCGCTTGCCAGCGACGATCCCTGTCTTAAGTTGGCCCCATGCGACCCGACCGCTTCACCGTGAAGGCCCAGGAGGTCCTGACCGGCGCCCAGACCGAGGCGCGGCGCCGCGACCACCAGTCCGTCGACGTGGAGCACCTGCTGCTGGCCCTGCTCGACCAGCCCGAGGGAGGGGCGGCGCCGCTGCTGGAGAAGATCGGCGCCCCGCCCGAGAAGGTCCGGGCCCGCCTCGAGGACGAGCTGCGCACCCGCCCCCGCGTCGAGGGGGGGGAGCAGCACCTGGCGCAGCGGCTCGCCAAGCTGCTCGACCGGGCCGACGACGAGGCCAGGCGGCTCAAGGACGACTACGTCTCCACCGAGCACCTGCTGCTGGTGGCGGCCGGCGAGAAGAGCCCGGCCGGCGAGGCGCTGCGGAGCGCCGGCGCCACCCCGGAGCGGATCCAGGGGGCCCTGAAGGAGCTGCGTGGCGGCGCCCGGGTCAGCAGCCCGGACGCCGAGAGCCAGTTCCGTTCGCTGGAGAAATACACCAAGGACCTGACCGCGCTGGCCCGGGCCGGCAAGCTCGATCCGGTCATCGGCCGCGACGACGAGATCCGGCGCGTCATCCAGATCCTCTCGCGCCGCACCAAGAACAACCCGGTGCTGGTCGGCGACCCGGGCGTCGGCAAGACCGCCATCGCCGAGGGGCTGGCGCGGCGCATCGTCGACGGCGACGTGCCCGAGGGGCTGAAGGGGAAGCGGCTGCTCTCGCTCGACCTGGCCTCGCTGGTGGCCGGCGCCAAGTACCGCGGCGAGTTCGAGGAGCGGTTGAAGGGCGTGCTCAAGGAGGTGATCGACGCGGCCGGCGAGATCGTCCTCTTCATCGACGAGCTGCACACCATCGTCGGTGCCGGGGCCGCCGAGGTGGCCATGGACGCCGGCAACATGCTCAAGCCGGCGCTGGCCCGCGGCGAGCTGCACGCCATCGGCGCCACCACCATCGACGAGTACCGCAAGCACGTGGAGAAGGATCCGGCCCTGGAGCGCCGCTTCCAGCCGGTCATGGTGGGCGAGCCCTCGGTGGCCGACACCGTCTCGATCCTGCGCGGCCTGAAGGACCGCTACGAGCTGCACCACAAGGTGCGCATCCAGGACGCCGCGCTGGTCGACGCCGCCCGCCTGAGCCACCGCTACATCGCCGACCGCTTCCTGCCCGACAAGGCCATCGACCTCATCGACGAGGCGGCCAGCCGGCTGCGCATCGAGATCGACTCGATGCCGACCGAGGTGGACGAGGTGCGCCGCCGGGTCGGCCAGCTGGAGATCGAGAAGCAGGGGCTGCTCAAGGAGAAGGACCCGGCCAGCCGCTCCCGGCTCACCGAGGTGGAGAAGGAGCTGGCGGCGCGCAACGAGGAGTTCGTGCGGCAGAAGAGCCGCTGGGACGCCGAGAAGGCGGTCATCAAGGAGCTCTCCGACGCCCACCAGGCCATCGACCGGCTCAAGGTCGAGCAGGAGCAGGCCGAGCGGGCCGCCGACTTCCAGCGGGCCGCCGAGGTCAAGTTCGGCCGGCTGCCGGAGGCGCAGCGGGCCGCCGACGCCGCGGCCGCCAGGCTGGCGGCGCAGCAGAAGGCCGGCGCCATGCTGAAGGAGGAGGTCACCCCCGAGGACATCGCCAAGGTGGTCTCCAGCTGGACCCGCATCCCGGTCTCGCGCCTGCTGCAGGGCGAGGTGGAGAAGCTGCTGCAGATGGAGGCCCGGCTCGAGGGCCGGGTGGTCGGCCAGCCCGAGGCGCTGGCGGCGGTCTCCTCGGCGGTGCGCCGCTCGCGCTCCGGCCTGCAGGACCCGAACCGGCCCATCGGCTCCTTCATCTTCCTCGGGCCGACCGGGGTGGGGAAGACCGAGACCGCCCGCGCCCTGGCCGAGTTCCTCTTCGACGACGAGGCGGCCATGGTCCGCATCGACATGAGCGAGTACATGGAGAAGCACGCCGTGTCGCGGCTCATCGGCGCGCCCCCCGGCTACGTCGGCTACGACGAGGGCGGGCAGCTCACCGAGGCGGTGCGCCGCCGCCCCTACGCGGTGATCCTGCTCGACGAGATCGAGAAGGCCCACCCCGACGTCTTCAACGTGCTGCTGCAACTGCTCGACGACGGGCGGCTCACCGACGGGCAGGGGCGCACCGTCGACTTCCGCAACGCCGTGGTGATCATGACCAGCAACCTCGGCTCGGCCGAGATCCAGAAGCTGGCCTCCCGCGCCGGCGCCGACCTCGGCGAGGTGCGCGAGGCGGCCATGGCGCACCTGCGCGCCGCCTTCCGGCCCGAGTTCCTCAACCGCGTCGACGAGGTGGTGGTCTTCCGGCCGCTCTCCCGCGAGGACGTCGGCCGCATCGTCGAGATCCAGCTGGGCCGGCTGCGCGCGCTGCTGGCGGAGCGCAAGCTGACCCTGACGCTCTCCGAGGCGGCCCGCGAGGCGATCGCCGACGCCGGCTACGACCCGGTCTACGGGGCCCGGCCGCTCAAGCGGGCGCTGCAGCGGCTGGTGCAGGACCCGCTGGCCACCATGCTGCTGCGCGGCGAGTTCGTGGCCGGTGACGAGATCGTGCTCGACGAGGACGACGACGGGTCGATGCGGTTCCGGAAGGGGAAGCGGCCGGCATCGGCGGCGGTGGCGCGCTGACGGGGCGGCCGGGGCCCTGGGTGGGCGATTTGGCCGAGGCCAGCCCCGGCTGAGCCATTTCGCCCACCCGCGCGATCCCTTCCCCGCTTCGGCGGGGTCTGGCGGGGCCAACCAGCCGACATTGCTGCCTCATCTATCCCGATGAGGAGTCATCCGGTTGGTGCATTGGTGGACGGGACTCTCCGGGGAATTCCACCAAGATGATCGTGTTCGTTCGTCGGGCCCGCTGCCTCGCGGTGGCGGTCGCACTCAGCCTCATTCCCGCCGCCGCCTTCGCCTTCCACTCGGGCGGCGTCGCCGAGTGCGAGGGCTGCCACTCGATGCACAACTCCTTCGAGGGCAGCGCCAACGTCACCGGCATGGCGCAGTTCCAGTCGGGGCCGTGGCTCCTGAAGGCCCGGGACCAGTCGGGCGCGTGCCTCAACTGCCACCAGGCGGCCGACACCGTGCCGACCGGCTACCACGTCTCCACCGCGGGCGTGACGCCCTACGACGGCACCTCTCCGGTCGAGCTGACCCCCGGCGGCGACTTCGCCTGGCTGAAGAAGACCATGAGCGGCCTGGTCCGCGGGGCGCCGGTGACCTGGAACGGCGAGCGCCACGGGCACAATATCGTCGCGATCGACTACGGGTACGTCCAGGACGTAACCCACCTGACCTCGCCCGGCGGCACCTACCCATCGGCGAACCTCCACTGCACCTCCTGCCATGACCAGCACGGCCGCTACCGCCGCTTCGCGGACGGCACCATGGCCACCACCGGCCTCCCCATCTTCAGCTCCGGCTCCTACATCAGCAGCCCCGCCCCCATCGCGGGCGTCTCGGCCGTCGGCGTCTACCGCAAGCTCTCCGGCGTGGGCTACCAGCCCAAGTCGCTGGCCGGCTCCCATGCCTTCGTGAGCCCCTCGCCCACCGCGGTCGCTCCCTCGAGCTTCAACGGCGTCAACACCACCATCGCCGGCACCTACGATCGGGTCGCCTACGGGAGCGGCTTCTCGGAGTGGTGCGCCAACTGCCACGCCGCCATGCACCTCGACGCCTACACCTCGGGCACCGCGGGGCTGGTCCACCCGGCCGGCAACGGCGCCAGGTTCACGGCGTCGGTGGCCGCGAACTACGCCGCCTACGTCTCATCGGGCGTCATGACCGGCACCGGCGCCGGGTACTCCTCGCTGGCCCCGTTCG
>JANYBC010000131.1 GCA_025360965.1 Anaeromyxobacter sp.
GCCGGCGCCGGTCTCGCCGCGGATCAGGACCGTGGTGTCCGAGGCGGCCACCTTCTGGACCTGGGCCACCACCGCCTTCATGGCCCCGCTCTCGGCGATGTAGCGGCTCTCCTTGCGGATCTGGCGCAGCTCCTCACGCAGCAGGGCGTTCTCCTTGCCGAGCAGGCCGTTGAGCCGCTTCACCTCCTCGACCAGCAAGCTGTTGTGCAGGGCGATGGCCACCAGCGACCCCACCCGCCGCGCCACCTGGAAGCAGCAGTCGAGCAGCGCCTCGCTGGGCGGGTGTGCGATCTCCAGCACGCCGAGCACCTGCTCCTCGAAGACCAGCGGGAAGGCGACCAGCGAGCCGTAGCCGAGCGCCGCCAGGCGGGGCTCGTCGGCGAAGCGCGGCCGGTCCGTGGAGATGGGATCGACCACCACCGGGGCGCGCCGCGTGACCGCCTGGCCCGCGGCGGTGCCGATGAGCTGGTAGACCCGGCCCGCATCGGTGTCGGGGTGGCGCGGATCGGAGACCAGCGCCACCAGCGCCTGGCCGGGAGCCTGGCCGTCGAGCCGGTGGATGACCACGCGCGTGGCACCGAAGTGGCGGTTGAGCAGCGCCCCGGTCCGCTCCAGGACCGTCCTCAGGTCGACGGTCGAGAGCACCGCCTGCGTCGCCTCCTCGATGATCTTCTCGTGCTGGTCGCCGGTCAGGACATGGAGGGCCATGGAGGACGAGGATAGTCGCACCGGCCGGTGGGTGCACCTGCAACTCATTCCGGGTGTTTCAAATGACTCTGGGTCGGGCGAATCCAAGCAACTTCAGCGACTTGGATAATGGCCCGCCCGATGCTCTCTGGACCGACCATCCGGCTCTTCGCCGGCAGGAGATGCCACATGGACGCGATCGAGACCCTCATGGCCGAACACCAGCAGATCCTCGCCGCCATCGACGCGCTGGAGGGCTTCGCCGGCGAGGTCCGGCGCGGCGGCGGCGACGCGGCCGAGCTGGGCAGGTTCATCACCTTCATCCGCGAGTACGCCGACGCCCACCACCACGCCAAGGAGGAGGACCTGCTCTTCACGGCCATGGTCGAGGCCGGCTTCTCGCGCGACTCCGGCCCCATCGGCGTCATGCTCCACGACCACGCCGAGGGGCGACAGCACGTCGGCGTGCTGGCCGCGGTGGCCGCCGCGCCGGCCCCCTGGAGCCCTGCCGACCGGGAGCGGCTCCACGCCGCCGCCCTCGGCTACGCCGACCTGCTCCGGGCCCACATCCAGAAGGAGGATGGCATCCTCTACCCGATGGCCGAGGCCCGCCTCCCGGCGGCGCTGCGGGCCCGGGTCGACGCCGCGGCGGCGGCCCACGACGCCAGGCAGGCGACCTCCGGGGTGCTGCCCAGGCTCGAGGCGCTCGGCGCCGCCCTGGTGGCGCGGGCCCGCCCGGCGTGACCGGTCCCCCGGTCGCTCCCGCTCCGGCGGGAGACCTGCTATCAGACCCGCCGATGAGCAGCGCTGCCGACCCGGCCCCCCGTCCCCGCTCGCTCCTGCCGCAGGAGCATGGGGCCTGGGGCCAGCTCGCCATGCCGCTGCTGTCGGCCCTGCTGGTCGCCGGGGCCACTCCGGCCGCGCTGCTGCTCACCGCCGCGACGGTGCTCGGCTTCCTTGCCCACGAGCCGGCGCTGGTTGCGATCGGCCACCGCGGCTTCCGGGCCAGGCAGGAGGCCGGCCCGCGCGCCCGGCGCTGGGTGGCACTGCTCCTGCTGGGCGCCGCCCACGCTGGCGTGGCCGGGCTCTGGCTGGCCCCCTGGCCGGCCCGCTTGGCCATGCTCCTGCCGCTGCTGCTCACGGTCGCGGTGGCCGCCTTCGTGCTCGCCAGGCGCGAGCGGACCATCCCGGGAGAGCTGACCGTGGTGTCGGCGCTGGCCTGCTCCGGCTTCGCGGTGGCGCTGGCGGCCGGTGCGCCGCTGCCCGTGGCCGGGGCCGCGACCACCACCTGGGTGCTCGCCTTCGCCACCTCGGTCTTCGCGGTGCGCGTGGTGCTGGCGCGCTCGCTCTCCCGGGGGACCGTCGAGCTGGGGATCCGCAACGGCCTGGCCGTGGTCCTGGTCGGCGCCGGCGGCTCGGCGGCGGCCCGGGCCGCGGGCCTCGGCCCGGTGGTCGCCCTGGCGGTGGCCCCCACCGCGCTGCTCTCGCTGCTGGTCTGCCTCCTCCCCTTCAGCGCCCGCCAGCTCAGGACGCTCGGCTGGGGGCTGGTGGCCTCGAGCACCGCCACGCTGCTCCTGCTGGTGATCGGCCTGCGCTCCTGAGGCGCCTCCGCCAGGGCCAGCCCACCCCCGAGCCATCGGCGCTGGTGCCGCCTACACGATCCGTGTAGCCTTCCCGAACCAACCCGGGAGGATGACATGCCCTCGAAGCGCACCCCCGCCGCAGCCGCGCCGGCCGGCGCCGGCGACCTCACCAACATCGAGGCCTGCGTCCAGGACGTGGCCCGCGCTTTCAAGGACCCCGACAAGGGCCCACGCGATCTGACCGCCTTCGCGCCGCTCCGCGCCGCCCTGGTCAGGGCTCGCACCCGACTCCCCCCCGCCTACCAGGAGGCGGTCGCCACACCGCTGATCGCCACCCTCGACCGGCTCGGGCCGTCCGGCTTGAAGAGGCTGTTCACCTCCGACCCGGACCGGACCGGCTCGGCGGCGCTGCTGCTCGACGCCGCCCAGGCCGTGCTGCAGGCCGGCGACGGCGCCGCCACCGACGCCTTCCAGGAGGTGGTGAGCGACCTCTACGACGGCTTCCTCTCGGCCCAGGACCGGCGCGGCGTGAAGCTGCCGGAGCGGAGCGTGCTGGCGCCCATGGTCAAGTGGGGCTGTCCCGACGACGGCCCCTCCACCTGGCCGGCCGACGCCACCGCCTCGCTGGGGGCCACGACCGGGGTGGTGAACCTCCCTCCCGGCAGCGCCCGCCACGGCCTCTGCGTCTGGGCGGCGCTGGGGCACGAGACGGCCGGCCACGACATCCTCGGCGCCGACCGCGGCCTCAAGGCGGAGCTGGCCGACGCGGTCCGCCGCGCCCTGCGCGAGGCCGGGCTGACCACGCTGGCCGGCTACTGGGCCGAGCGGATCGACGAGACCGCCTCCGACGTGCTCGGCATCCTCAACATGGGACCGGCCGCCGGCTTCGGCCTGCTGGCCACCCTGCGTGGCTTCCGGCTCTCCAGCGGCTCCGGGGCCCGCCTCCAGAGCGAGGGGGCCGGGGACGACGAGCACCCCGCCGACGTGGTGCGCGGCTTCCTGGCCGCCGCCACCATCCGCACCCTCCCGTTCGGCGGCGCCACCGCCTGGGCGGCCGCGGTGGAGCGCGAGACCCAGCTCGACGCCCAGGTGATCCGGCTCTCCCGCCGCGAGGTCTCGCTCGCCGAGGCCCGGGGCTCGGCCGCCACGGCAGCCCGAGCGGTCGCCTCCACCCCCATGCGGACGCTGGAGGGGCACGCCCTCGGCGAGATCCAGACTTGGCGGGATCGGGACGACGACGTGGTGACCCGCCTCGGCGCCGCGCTGGCCGGCGTCGGAAAGGTGAGCGTGGCCATCGAGCAGGGCGACTATGCGGCGCATGCGGTGGCGGCAGCGGTCACGCTGGCGGTGGGCCGGGGTGGAGATCCGGCCGCGCTCCAGCCCAGGCTGGTGACCATGCTGGCGGCCATGCACCGCCGCAACCCGGTCTGGGGTCCGCTCAAGGTGACCCACGCCAGCGACATGACCCGGCGCCCCTTCTTCACCTCGCTGGAGTAGCCCCCCGGGGGCCGGGCCGGGCTGGGGCGTGCGCTACGCCCCGAAGACCCGCGCGAAGATGGTGTCGACGTGCTTCAGGTGGTACTCGAGCGCGAAGCAGGCGTCGATCTCGGCGGCGCTGAGCAGGCCGGCCACCTCCGGGTCGGCCTTGAGGGCGGTGCGGAAGTCGACCTTCTCCTCCCAGACCTTCATGGCGTTGCGCTGCACGAAGACGTACCCCTGCTGCCGGGCCACCCCCTTCTCAACCAGCGCCAGCAACACCCGCTGGGCCTCGTAGAGTCCGCCGGTCTGGTCGAGGTTCTCCTGCATGCGCGCCGGGTAGACCCGCAGGTTCTCGATCATCCCGGCGAAGCGCTGCAGCGAGAAGTCGAGGGCGATGGTGGCGTCGGGGGCGATGACCCGCTCCACCGAGGAGTGGCTGATGTCGCGCTCGTGCCAGAGGGCCACGTCCTCGAAGGCGGCCAGCGCCCAGCCGCGCAGCAGCCGGGCCATGCCGGTCAGGTTCTCCGAGAGGATGGGGTTGCGCTTGTGGGGCATGGCCGACGAGCCCTTCTGCCCGGCCGTGAACGGCTCCTCGGCCTCGCGCACCTCGGTCCGCTGCAGGTGGCGCACCTCGGTGGCGTGCTGCTCCAGCGTGGCCCCGCAGAGCGCCAGCGCCGCGAAGTACTCGGCGTGCCGGTCGCGGTTGACAACCTGGGTGGCCGCGCCCTCGGCGCCGGCCAGGCCCAGCGCCTTCATGACGTGGGCCTCGACGCGCGGGTCGACGTTGGCGAAGGTGCCGACCGCGCCGGAGATCTTGCCGACCGCCACGACCTTCCCGGCCGCCACCAGCGCGACGCGCCGCCGCGACCAGGCCTCGAACCAGCCGGCCAGCTTGAGGCCGAAGGTGGTCGGCTCGGCGTGGATGCCGTGGCTGCGACCGACCATGGGGGTGCGCCTGTGCTCCAGGGCCCGCTTCTTCACGGCCGCCAGCACCCGGTCGACGCCGGAGAGCAGCAGCGCGGTGGCCTCGCTGAGCTGCACCGCCAGCGTGGTGTCGAGCACGTCGGAGGAGGTCATGCCCTTGTGGAGGTGGCGCGCCGCCGGGCCGCCCTTCTCCTCGGCCCAGGTGAGGAAGGCGATGACGTCGTGCTTGACGGTCTTCTCGATCTCCTCGATGCGGGCCACGTCGCCGGCGGTGAGCTGGTAGCCGTCGAAGACCTGGCGGAGCGCGGCGTGGTCGGCAGCCGGCACCTCCCCGAGCGCCACCATGGCCTCGCAGGCCAGCAGCTCGACGTCGAGCCAGATGCGGTAGCGCCGCTCGCTGGTCCAGATGCTCCCCATCTCGGCGCGGGTGTAACGCGGGATCATGTCGTCTCCTCCTGCGGCGGGGCCGGCCGCTGGCCGCCCTGCCAGGTCGTCACCGTCCGGTCGAGCCGAAGCCGCCGGCACCGCGCCCGGTCTCTCCGAGCGCCTCCGTCACCTGCAGGTCCACCCGGGTCACCGGCGCGATGACGAGCTGGGCGATCCGCTCGCCCCGCTCGAACCGGACCAGTTCCTGCCCCAGGTTCACCAGGATCACCTTCACCTCGCCACGATAGTCCGAGTCGATGGTCCCCGGGGCGTTGAGGATGGTCACCCCGTGGCGGGCCGCCAGCCCGGAGCGGGGGCGCACCTGTCCCTCGTGGCCCGGCGGGATCTCCAGGGAGAGCCCGGTCGGTACCAGCGCCCGCTCCCCGGGGGCGAGCGCCACCGGCTCGTCGGCCCGCAGGTCCAGCCCGGCGGCGTGGGCCGACTCGTAGCGCGGCAGCAGCAGCGCCGGCCCTCGCTCCCCCACCCTCGTCACCTTCAGCAGCAGCGTCCCGGGCATCTGGTCCTCACACACAACGAAGCAGGGCGGCGCCTGCTCGGCCGCCGCCCCGGGGTGATGCTCGCCGCGGCGCGCCGGGGCCCTCTCCAGGGCGCCCGTCGAGCCGTGGCCTGGGCCGCTAGGCCTTGGGCGCCTCGACGGCCGGAGCCGCCGGCTTGCCGGCCACCTCGGCGAGCGCCTCCTTGCGGGAGAGGCGGATCTTGCCGGCGCGGTCGACCGAGATGACCTTGACCATCACCTCGTCGCCCTCGGCCAGCACGTCGGAGACCGCCTTGACGCGCTTGTCGGAGAGCTCGGAGATGTGGACCAGCCCGTCGGTGCCCGGGAAGATCTCCACGAAGGCGCCGAACTCGACGATCTTGCGGACGGTGCCGGTGTAGATCTTGCCGACCTCGGCCTCGGCCGTGAGGTTCTTGATCATCTTGATGGCGGCCTCGACCTTGAGCGGGTCGGAGCTGGCGATGGAGATGGTGCCGTCGTCGGCCACGTTGATGGCGCAGCCGGTGCGGGCGGTCATGTCCTTGATGACCTTGCCGCCCGGCCCGATGACGTTCTTGATGAACTCCGGCCGGATCTTGATGGTGGTGATGCGCGGCGCGTACTTGCTGACGTCGCCGCGCGGGGCGGCGATGGTCTTCTTCATCTCGGCGAGGATGTGCTTGCGCCCCGCCGCGGCCTGGTTGAGCGCCTTCTCCATGATCTCGCGGCTGACGCCGGCGATCTTGATGTCCATCTGGATCGAGGTGATGCCGGCGTCGGTGCCGCAGACCTTGAAGTCCATGTCGCCGAGGTGGTCCTCGTCGCCGAGGATGTCGGAGAGGATGGCGATCTTCTCGCCCTCCTTGATCAGCCCCATGGCGATGCCGGCCACCGGCGCCTTGATGGGCACGCCGGCGTCCATCAGCGCGAGGCAGCCGCCGCAGACCGAGGCCATCGAGGAGGAGCCGTTCGACTCCATGATGTCCGAGACCAGCCGGATCACGTAGGGCCAGCTGGCGGCGTCCTCCGGGATGACGGCCTTCAAGGCCCGCTCGGCCAGCACGCCGTGCCCGATTTCGCGCCGGCCGGGGCCGCGCAGGAACTTGGCCTCGCCCACCGAGAAGGGCGGGAAGTTGTAGTGGAGCATGAACCGCTTGTAGGTCATGCCGGTCAGCCCCTCGATGCGCTGATCGTCGGTGGCGGTGCCGAGGGTGGCGCCCACCAGGGCCTGGGTCTCACCGCGGGTGAAGAGGGCCGAGCCGTGGACGCGGGGCAGCAGCCCCACCTCGCAGGTGATCTGGCGAATGTCGGCCGGGCCGCGCCCGCCGATCCGCTTGCCCTCGTCGGTGATCATCTTCCGCATGTACTCGTACTTGACGTCCTCGTAGTAGCCCTTGATCTCCTTCTCGCGCAGGGCCAGGTTCGCCAGCTTGGCGGCGTCACCGGCGGCCTCGGCCTTGAGGGCGGCCAGCAGCTCCTTCTTGATCTCCGAGAGCCGGCCGTAGCGGTCGTGCTTCTCGTGCCGGCCGTAGGCCTCGCGGGTCTTCTCCCAGGTGAGCGACTTGACCTTGGCCTTCAGGTCCTGGTCGGACTTGGGCGGCTCGAATGCCTTCTTCTGCTTGTTGCCCGACTTCTTGTGGAGCTCGAGCTGGGCGTCGAGCAGGACCTGCACGGCGGCGTGGCCGAAGAGCAGGGCGTCGATCATGACGGCCTCGCTGACCTCGCGGGCGCCGCCCTCCACCATGGTGATGTCGTCGCGCGAGGCGGCCATGATGACGTCGAGGTCGGCCTCGGCCCGCTGGGCCAGGGTCGGGTTGGCGATGAAGACCCCGTTGACGCGGCCGACGCGGACACCGGCGAAGGGGCCGTTGAAGGGGACGTCGGAGCACTGCAGCGCCGCCGAGGCGCCGGTCAGGGCCAGCACGTCGGGGTCGTTCTCCTGGTCGAAGGAGACCACGGTGGCGATGATCTGCGTCTCGTTGGCGTAGCCCTCGGGGAAGAGCGGCCGGCAGGAGCGGTCGATGATGCGCGAGGTCAGGGTCTCGCGCTCGGTGAGGCGCCCCTCGCGCTTGAAGTAGCTGCCGGGGATGCGGCCGGCGGCGTAGAGCTTCTCCTGGTAGTCGACGGTGAGGGGGAAGAAGTCGATCCCCTCCTTCTTCTCGGCCGCCGAGACCACGGTGATCAGCACGATCGACTCGCCGACGCGGGCCCAGATGGAGCCGTGGGCCTGCTTGGCGACCTTGCCGGTCTCGAGGATGATGTCCTTGTCGCCCACGCGGGCGGTGACCTGGAACGGAGTCATGTGCACCTTTCGTTCGCGGGCGCCGGGGGGCCTTGGAAGAGGTGCCTCTGTTCCTCACTTCGCCCCCTCTCGCGGGAGAGGCGGCCGAGTCGGAAACGGAGGCGCCTGCAGGATCCCCGAGGCCCATGGTTGGACTTCGGTTGCGCCGCCAGCCACCGAGGCCGGAAGCGCGAGCGCCCCGTCCAGACCGGCCCGGGGCGCGCTACGGACCGCTCTTACTTGCGGATACCGACGCTCTCGATCAGGACCTTGTAGCGGTTCTGGTCGACCTTGCGGAGGTAGTCGAGGAGCCGCCGCCGCTGGCCGACGAGCTTGAGCAGCCCGCGCCGGCTGTGGTGGTCCTTCTTGTGGGTCTTGAAGTGCTCGGTCAGGTAGTTGATGCGCTCCGAGAGGAGCGCCACCTGGACCTCGGGAGACCCGGTGTCCTTCTCGTGCTGACGGTACTTCTGAACCAGCTCGGTCTTCTTCTCCTGCACCATCGCCATAGGTGTTTCCTTTCGAGTGGACCGGTCACCGCCGCGGGGGCGAAGGCGTGCGCCGCGAGCGGCCGTGAACGGCCGTGAAGGCGGGTGTTTACGTCATCCCGAGGGGGGGTGTCAACGCCCAGGGCCCGACCACCCCTGCCGCCGGCCCTGCGCCCACCCCTGCCGCCGCCAAGGCCACCCCTGCCGCGGTGGGTGAGGGCGACGTCGACCCTGCCACCTGGGGCGCCACCTGGCCGCTCCAGTACAAGGGGTACCGGAGGACCGCCGAGAAGACCCAGACCAAATACGGCGGCTGGAGCGGCGGCGCCGAGGGGGCGGTCCCGCTGCAGAAGTCGGAGCGCGATCCCTGGCTGACCCGCATCTTCGCCGGTTACCTCTTCGCCGTGGACTTCCGCGACCGGCGCGGCCACGCCTACGCCCTCCAGGACCAGGAGAACACCAAGCGCAACGTCCAGGCCGAGGGGAAGCAGTCGGGCAACTGCCTCCACTGCCACGCCTCGATCATGCCGCTCTACCGCGCTCTCGGGAAGGAGGCGCTGCCCAGGGCCACCGAGGCCGAGCAGCTCCAGGCCGGGCTCGCCAAGGTCGGCGAGATGGGCTACTGGGACGCCCACAAGATGCTCCAGGGAATCACCGGGAAGGTCCACCCGGTCTCCTGCGTCGACTGCCATGACCCGAAGTCGATGGCGATCCGGGTGACCCGCCCCGGCTTCATCACCGGCATCCAGAAGCTGGCCGCCTCCAGCGCCAAGGTCCCCCACCTGGCCAGCATCGAGGCCTGGCGCACCGGCTCCAGGGCGGTGGCCTACGACCCGAACCGCGACGCCAGCAAGCAGGAGAAGCGCTCCTTCGTCTGCGGCCAGTGCCACGTCGAGTATTTCTGCGGCAAGGGGACCACCGTCTTCTTCCCCTGGGGCGAGGGGCTCAAGATGGAGCAGATGGAGCACCTCTACGACAACCTCCAGGTGCAGGGGAAGCGCTTCAAGGACTGGACCCACGCCGAGACCGGCATGGAGCTGCTCAAGGCCCAGCACCCCGAGTTCGAGACGTGGAGCCAGGGGATCCACGCCCGCAGCGGCGTGGGCTGCGCCGACTGCCACATGCCGTCGTTGAAGGTCGACGGCAAGGAGGTCTCGGACCACTGGGTGCGCAGCCCGCTGCTCCAGCCCAGCGTCGCCTGCGGCGGCTGCCACTCCTACCCGGACGAGGAGATCAGGGCGCGCGTCGAGCAGATCCAGGACCGGCACTTCGCGCTGATGTCGCGGGCCGGGGTTGCGGCAGTGGCGATGATCGACGCCATCGTGGCGGTGCGGAGGCCCTTCGACGAGCGCCACCGCGCCGCGGCGGCGGCCAAGGCCAGCGAGACGCTGGAGAAGCAGGAGACCTTCAAGAAGGCCAGCGTTGAGGAGCGGGAGAAGCGGCTGGCGGCCGAGACCAAGGCCAACCTGCTCGCCATGTGGCGCGAGGTGGTGGAGAAGACGCCGGCCATCAAGGAGCTGGGCGAGCTGCAGCGTGCCGCGCAGTGGCGGCTCGATCTGGTGGCCGCCGAGAACTCCATGGGCTTCCACGCCCCGCAGGAGCTGGCCCGGATTTTGGCCGAGTCGATCGACCTCTCTCGCCAGGCGGAGCTGAAGGCGGTGCGGGTGGCCAGCGGCCCCCTGGCCGCGGCGGCGCCTGCGCCAAAGCCGTAGCGGAACTCCCGACTCCTCACCGCGCGCCTCACCAGCTGCCTCTCAAGGTGGCGGGGCGGAGGCGTCGCGCGCAACCGGCAGGAGCACCGTGAAGGTCGTCCCCCGGCCCGGCACGCTCTCCACCAGGATGGTGCCGTCGTGCTGCGTGACGATGCGGTGGCTCACCGAGAGGCCCAGGCCAGTGCCCTGGCCGCGGGGCTTGGTGGTGAAGAACGGCGTGAAGATCCTGGCGAGGACCTCGGGGGTCATTCCCGCCCCGGTATCTGAGATGGCGAGGGCGATGCGTTCGCCATCGAGCCGTGCCGACACCGACAGGGTCCGCTCCGGGCGGCCCTGCATGGCCTGGCTGGCGTTCATCACCAGGTTCACGAAGACCTGCTGCAGCTGGCCGGCGTTGCCGATGACCTGCGGCAGGCGGGCGATGGCCATCTCGACCCCGATCTGCTTGGTCATGAGCTGGTGCCTCAGCAGCTGCACGGCGCCTTCCAGGACCGCCACCGCGTCCACCGGAGCATGGTCCTGCCGATCGAGGCGGGCGAATTCGAGCAGCGTGGAGAGGATCTCGCTGGCACGCCAGGCGGCCACCTCGATGATCTTGAACGACTCCTGGGCCTCCTGCAGGGTGGCCGACTGCTGTCCCATCTGGGCGAACCCCACGATCCCGGCCAACGGGTTCTTCACCTCGTGGGCGACGCTGGCGCCGATCTCGCCGACCACCGACAGCTTCTCCGACTGGGCCAGCTGCGTATGGGCCTCGGCGAGACTGACCTCCCGGTCGTGCAGCTCGCGCCCCATGCGGTTGAAGGCCGTGGCGAGGCTCCCGATCTCGTTGCGGTCGGTGACCTCCACCGGGTTGGCGAAATCACCCTGGGCCATGGCCAGCGTCGCCAGCTGGAGCTTGCGCAGCGGGGCGGTGAGGCGGCGCCCGAGGAGGACGCTGGCGAAGACCGCCAGGAACAGGATGCCGACGCCGAAGAGGATGGAGCGGCGGGCCAGCTGACTGGAGGCCTCGAGCGCGACCGCCAGCGGCACCTCCGCCACCACCACGAGGCGCCCGATGCCGACCCGCGCGAAGGCGCCGATGGTAGACCCGTCCGGACCCACGAACTCGTAGACGCCGCGCGCCACCGGGCCTCGGGTGGCCTCCTTCACGACGGGGATGGAGGCCATGTTCTGTCGCGCCACGATGCGCGACGGGTCGGGGTGGACCACGATGCCGCCCTTCCCGTCCACCAGGTAGACACGCCAGGCCGGCGAGCGGGCGAAGATGCGGAGAAGCCGGTCCGGCCGGAGCAGTGCCACCACCACGCGCTCCCCCTGAGGCGCAGGCGCGGCCAGGGAGAGCAGCGCCACCTCCGGCGGGAGGCTGGCGTTCTGCAGCAGCGCACCCTCGGCGGCCACGGCCTCGAACGGCACCGGGGCGCTGCGTCGGGCCTCCGCCAGCTCATCCGCGCTGAGGTTGAGCGCGGACAGGCGCTCTCCGTCCACCACGCTGAGGACCTGCTGGTGACGCCCGCCTCGCGGCTCCCAGATCTCCACGGAGAGCAGGTCGGGGTCGGACGCGAGCAGCAGCCGGGCGGCCCGTGCGTCGCCCCCCGCCTCGTGCGAGAGGGCCAGCCAGCCGAGCTTGTCGACGCGGCTGTCGACGCTGGCCCGGACCTCCTCAGCCACGATGGCGGTGAGGGAGGACTCAAGGTCGTAGATGTAGGCCAGCTTGTCCCTCGTGAACAGGCGGGTCGCCAGCAGGAAGTAGGCCGTGATGGCGATGCCCAGGACGCCGACGGTCAGGAGCAGGATCTGGTAGCGGATCGAGATCTTCACGTGGCCTCTAGTAGGACGTCTCGGTGCCGCCCAGGTCGGGCGCGGCGCCGTTGAAGGCGCCGGACGCGGGACCGTTCACGTCCAGGCCGAGGTCCACGCCTGCGTCGATGGCGGGGCTTCCCGGCAGGAGGCGAAAGTCGCCGCCGGCCCTGTCCACGTAGCGCGGGTCGGCGAGGACGCTGGCGGTGAGCGCCAGGCCCGGGGCGAGGTTCCCTCCCCCGTTGCCGGAGAAGCCGTTGTGATCGATCGACTCCGGGACCGCGAAGTTGGCGGAGGTGGCCGAGACGGCGAGTGCGCCGTTGCCGGTGAAGAGGTCGTTGCGCACCTCGAGCGGCGCCCCAAGCGCGGCCGACAGCCCGTTCCGGCCGTTGCCGTCGAAGACGTTGAACCAGGCCCGCGTCAGCCCCGGGGACTGGGTGACCTGGAGCCCGTCGCCGGAGTTCGCGTAGAAGACATTCCGCTGGACCTGTGCGCCCGCGGTCGCCACGCCGGTGAGCATGGCGCCGGTGCCGTTGCCGTGGAGCCGGTTCCCGTCGAGGGTGCCACCCAGGCTCGGGAAGCGGACGCCGGTCCCGTATCCGGAGGCGTCGTTCCCGGGGCCGACCACCGAGGCGCTCTGGACCTGGATCCCGATCGAGTTGGTCCCCGAGCCCGGACCGGCCAGCGTGCACTCGGCCACCAGGCTCCCGGTGCTGCGTGGGCTGAGCAGGATGGCGGTGGCGTCGCAGCCGGTGAGGCGGAGCCCGAGCAGCGTCTGGCCGGCGGCGTCGAGGGTGAGGCAGGCCTTGTTGGCCCTCTGGAAGTCGAGGAGGATGTCGGGCCGCCCGACGATGGTGGCGCCGGGTGCCGTCAGGGGGTCGAGCGGGGACCCGAGGAGCAGGTTGCCGGAGGCCGCGGGCGAGAACGAGATGGTCTTCGCCGGCGTGCCGGCCGGCAGGCCGTTCACGTAGGCCACCGCCTCCCGGAGGGAGAACCAGGTGCCACCCGGGTTGCCCGGGGTGGCTCCCGGGTCGTTCTCGTCCACCAGGGTGGTGACCAGCACCTCGTCGGCGGCTTTGGCGATCGCCACGCGGCGCTCGGCGTAGGCGGTGAGCCCGCCGGTGTCGGTCACCCGCGCCAGGGTCGAGCGGATCCCGGCGGCGCCGAGGACCTTCGCGGTCCGCCCGCCGGCGTCGGCCCGCACCCAGGTGCCGCTCCCGTCGAGGTCGAACTCGACGGTCAGCGCCGAAGTGGGATCCTCCAGGTCGGAGGAGCAGGAGCCGTCGAAGGTGAAGCTGATCGTGGTGTCGCCCGAGGTGGGGGTCACCGTGAAGCAGGCGAGCGGCGCCGTGTTGACGCAGGCGCAGCCGCCGGCCAGGCAGGCCTGGCCTGCGACGCAGCTGCCTGCCGCGGTACAGGTCGCCCCGTCCTGCGCCGGTGGGTACTGGCAGGCCTGCGACGCGGGATCGCACGTGCCCGCCAGCCGGCACTCGGGCGGCGGCGCGCAGGAGACAAGCCCGGCGCGCACGCAGGCGCCCGGGAGGCAGCTCGCCGAGAGGGTGCAGGCGTTGCCGTCGCTGCAGGCCGTACCATCGCGCTTGAGGACCTCGTGGCAGAGGCCGGTGGACCGCTGGCACGAGGAGACGCCGAGGCAATCGCTGGTCGACGTGCAGCGGACGACCGACGTGGGGTTGCGGCACTTGCCGCCCTTGCAGGTCTCACCGGTCGTGCAGGCGTTGCCGTCGTCGCACGCCGTTCCGTCCGGCGCGCGTGCGCAGTTCGAGGCGGTGACCGTGAAGGCCTTCTGGAGGAGCGCCCGGTGGCCGCGCGGGTCGAGGAGCTCCAGGTCGTAGACCCCGGGCTCTGCCGCCAAGTTCAGGTACTGGGCCGAAAGCTCGGTGTCCGACACCAGGCTCACCTCCGCGAGCGGCACCCGGATGTCGCCCGCCACCAACCACAGGTTGAAGGCGGCGTTCACCCGCGAATCGCCGGGCGAGTCGAAGTCGACCTGCACCTGGGCCTGGAAGTGGTCACCGCGGATCGCCAGGGTGGTGAAGACGTCGGTCCGGGCCTGCGTCGGTGCGACGGAACCGAGGACGGGCGCCGGCGCGCCCTGGCAGGTGCAGGCCGCCAGCCCCAGGATCGGAAGCAGCAGCAGCGTGGTGGTGGACCGGCCACGCATCATGGCCGGTACCTGTAGCCCACGCCGACGAAGAGCCCACCGGTCCGCAACTGGCCGAGGCTGGTGTCGAGGTGCCCAAAGGCGCCGTCCACCTCGGCGAAGACCTCGCCCCGCCCGAGCACGCTGGACGCGCCCAGGAGCACGGTGGCCGACGGGGCCGCCTTGAGCACCGACTCGGACCCCACCGACAGCTGGACCAGGCTGACTCCGGCGCCGACGCCGCCGTGGACGGTGACCCGACCCAGTGGCCACTCCAGCAGGGCGAGCAGCGAGAGTGGATCGACCCGGGCCGTCGCCTCCAGCGGGGTGGGCAGGCCGGGCTGGACCGGGAGCAGCGCGGAGGTGCTCCAGGTGCCGGCGCGGGCGGCGAGGAGCACCCGGTCCGAGAGCCAGGGCGTGCGCCACACCACCTCGGCCGAGATGGACGGTGCGGAGGCGCGCTCCAGGTTGGTCTGCCAGCCGGCCAGCAGCCCCAGACGCCAGCGGCTCGCCGGTGCCCGGAGCCCCACCGAGACGCGTGCCGTGAACTCGCGCTCCTCGACGACGATCTCAGCGCCGCCGGACGGGGGTACGCCGTCTGGCGCCACGTAGCGCGCGGTCCACCCGTTCGCCGCTTCGACGACTCCTTCGACCCGTCCGTCGGTGGCCGTGACCGTCAGCGGGACCCCGGCGACGCTGCGACCCTCCGTGTCGAACAGCCGGATGACGATGGTGGTCGAGTCCTTGCCGTCGGCGATGAGCGCACCAGCGCCGGGCTCCAGCTCGGCGCGCACCGAGAGCGGTCGCCCGTGGAAGAAGCGCAGGGGCCTGCTCCATGCGCTCGCGCCACCGGCCCGATCCATGGCCCGGGCGCGCCAGGCCAGCGCACCGTGAGGCAGCTGCAGCGGGAGCCGGGGCGTCGTCGCGGCGATCGGTGGGGCGGCCTCCAGCTCCCCGGGCGCGGCCACCTGCACCTCGTATCCGGCCGCGTCGGGGACAGGCTTCCAGGTCAGTGCGACCGGGGCCGATGGGTCATCCTTGCCCACCAGGTCGCCCGCGCCGGGCGAGAGTGGCCATGGAGCGGGGAGGGGCGGCGGCGCCGCCACCACCACCTCGCGGGGCATGCTCGGCGGGCCCGTCACCCCGTTCGCGGTGACCGCGGCGACGCTCCAGCGGTAGGTCCCGGGCCGGCGCGGCACGAACCGGGCCTCGCCCGCGACCACCTCGGCCAGCCAGGCCGGCTCGCCCCCGTTCGCGCCCGGCCGCTCGACCGAGACCTTCCAGCGCGTCACGCAGGTCCAGGGCTGCCAGCGGAGCGCGATCGGTCCGAAGGGGACCGCCTCCGAGGGACCGGGAGCGATGGGGCGCGGCGGCCCGACCAGGACCTCGAGGCGGCGGGCGGGAGACGGGGGCGTCTCGCGCCCTGAGAGGGCGGTCCCTCGCGTCCGCCACCAGAAGACGCCGAGGCCCGGGAGGGGCAGGCTCACCATCGGCGACGCGGCAGTTCGCGAGACTTCGACCAGGCCGAAGTCGGGGTCACGCGCCACCTCGACGGTGTAGGCGCGGAGGATCTCGGAGCGGGTGACCGCGAAGGCCGCGGTCATCGGCTCCTCGCTCCAGATGATCCGGGCGCCCTCCGCTGGGGACACCGGCGCGGGCGCGGTCAGGGCCGATTCGATGGGCTTCACCTCGCTCCAGGGGCTGGCCCGCCCATCGGCGTCGACGCTGCGAACCCTCCAGTAGTGACGCGAGGCCGGGAGCTCCGACCAGCGATAGCCTGGAACCTCGACCCGCGCCGAGACCACGGGCGCGGCGAAGGAGGGCTCCGGCGCGATCTGGAGCTCGAAGGCCACGGCGCCGGTCACCGCCTGCCAGCGCAGCACGACCTGCGCCACCGCCTGGTCGGCGGCGGGCGCGGCCAGGAGCGCCAGCGCTGCGGCGAGGCTACCGAGCGTCGCCATGGACCACCTCGATGGAGGGATCGAAGAGCTGCGGCGCGTCGGGGAGGGGACGATGGATCAGGCGGAACGGCGATGGCGTCGAGAACGGCGCGTCGCCGCGCTCCTCCCCGCTGGCACGCACGCGCCAGTAGTAGACGCCCTCCGCGAGCTGCAGCGCCACCCACACGCCCGGTCCCTCGGCGTCGGCCGAGAAGGCGACCCTGGCGAAGGACGAATCGGCGGAGAGCTCCAGCCGGTATCGACTCGCGCCGTCCACCACGGTCCACCAGAACGGCACCTGCGCCCCCGGGGGGGCGAGGAGGATCTCCGCGGCCATGGGGGCGAACGGTCTTGGCGGGCGGTCGACCACGGCGAGGAGGCGGCGGACCTCGCTCTGCGGAGCACCGTCCTGGTCGACGAGCCGCCAGTAGTAGGGACCAGGGGTACCAGGACGGAAGAGGTGGCCGCCCGTCGAACCCGGCGCGCCATCCACCAGCTTGGCGAAGTCGCGATCGCGCGCGACCTCCAGGCGCGCGCCCAGTGCCGTGGTGCCGTCCCAGCGCAGGGGGACCGAGGCCGGGAAGCTGGCGAACCAGAAGCGCTGGTTCCCCGCTGGCTGGTCGAGGCGGATTCGCGCGGCCGCCTGGACCACCTCTCCGTTCTCGGTGCGGACGCTCCCCTTGGCCACGTCCACGTCAGGGCCGGACGCGCCACGGGTTCCGATCCTGGCGACCGAACCGGGGTCGAGCACGGCGTGCCCTCCCGGCGTGCGGACCGTCACCCGTCCCGCCAGGGCCGTGCCGCTGAGGCTGCCCTTGGCGAGTTGCAGGGTGGCGGCGCCGGGCTCGGGCGGCTCGATGACCACCAGGGAGCGCTCCTCGATCTCCAGGAGCGCTCCGCCCTCGAAGGTCACCGACGCTGACGCCGCAGGCGGGACGTACAGCGAATCGCGAACGGCAAGCGGCTCCCCCGCGCGGGCGGCGTCCCAGACCAGCGTGCCCGAAGGCCGCCGCAGGACACCGGGCTCGGCACGGACGAGCCGCGCCACCGTGGGCTGCGCGCCGCCTGGCGGTCGCGCCACCCGGCCTCCTTCGGAGAGCAAGAAGTACGCGATCGCCAGGAAGCCCACCGCGCTCCCGGCCAGGAGCAGTGCGTCGGCGTCACGAAGCCCGCCCCACGCGCTGGGTGCCGCGCTGATGGCCACGGTGCACCTCTCCGCCGCGACGGTGCTCATGACTGCTCCGCCGGATCTCTGCAATGCCAAGTAGCCTACTTGCGTTCTTGCCGATCGACAACTCCCCGGACATGGCCAGGCGGCGTACCCTTCCGCTCCGACTTCCCGTGGCGAGCCTGGGTTCCTGTCCGTCACACCCCCCCATCCGAACCATGTTCGCCAGATGACCAGTTCAGCCCGGGGGTCATTATAATAGTGGCTCACAAGTGCGAGAAGAGACTGCACGTCTCGGCCCACCAGCAGGGGGGCTCGGCTTGGCACCACCAGGCGTCACCGATAGCGTGCTGATCCTCGTCGTCGAGCGGGACCCGCACGTGAGGAAGCTGGAGCGCTTCTTCCTGGAGCAGGCCGGCTTCACGGTCGAGTTCGCCGACGGCGGGGTGCAGGGACTGGAGAGAGCGCGCGCCCTCAAGCCCCGCATCGTGGTCACCGGGATCCTGCTCCCGGGGCTCGACGGCCTGAGCGTCTGCCGGTCCATCCGGTCCGACCCCGCCATGAAGCACAGCCTGGTGCTCGTATTCAGCATCCTCTCCGCCGAGCAACGCGCCCTCGACGCCGGGGCCGACGCCTTTCTCAAGAAGCCGCTCGACGACGCCCGGTTGATCGAGACCGTGAACGAACTGCTGAGGAGAGGGAACGAGGCCCGATCGTGAACCGGCTCAAGACAGGCAACGACGAGCTGGACGCCATCCTGGGCGGCGGTTTCCCCGCGAACGGGATCCACGTCCTGATGGGCTCGCCGGGCGCCGGCAAGACCATCCTGGCCGAGCAGCTCTGCTTCGCGAACGCCTCTGCGGGGCGCCCCATCCTCTACGTGGCCACCTTCTCGGAGCCCATGCAGAAGCTGGTCGGCTTTCTCCAGGAGTTCGGCTTCACGGTGCCCGAGAAGCTCGGGACCGAGATCGTCTACGAGTACATCGGCGAGAACGTGCTCACCGAGCCGGAGCGCCTGCCGGAGCGGTTCCAGGAGCTCCTCACCCAGTACCGGCCGAAGATCGTGGTGGTCGATTCGTTCAAGGCGCTCGCAGACCTCATGCCGGACAAGAGCGCCTGGCGAAGGACCCTCGACGCCATCGGCGGGATGCTCTCTGCGTACGACACGACGACCTTCTGGGTGGGGGAGTACTCGTCGGAGATGCTGAGCGTGCTGCCCGAGTTCGCGGTGGCCGACGGCATCGTCGACCTGAGGTAGACCCAGCGCGGCACCCGCGACGAGCGGTTCCTGCGGGTGCTGAAGCTGCGGGGAAGCGCGTCACTCACCGGCGACCACCCCTTCCACCTCGACAAGGGCGGGCTCAAGGCGTTCCGGCGTTTCGTCACGCCCAGCCTCTCCGCCGATTACAAGCCCAGGCTGGAGCGGCTCCGCAGCGGCATCGCCCACCTCGACGAGATGGTGGCGACGGGATGGCTGCGCGGGACGACGACGCTGGTGGCCGGACCCTCCGGCGCGGGCAAGACCTCCATCGGGCTGCACTTCCTCAAGGCTGGGGTGGATGACGGGGAGCCGGGGCTCCTCGCGAGCTTCCAGGAGAACCCCACCCAGCTGGCCCGCATGATGATCTCCCTCCACTGGGAGCCCGAGCAGATGATCCGCAGGGGCGCGGTCGATCACTTCTACACGTCCCCGGTCGAGCTCCAGATCGACCCGGTGGGGCACGAGATCATGCAGCGGGTCGATAGGGGCGGCATCCGCAGGGTCGTCATCGACGCCGTGAACGACCTGGAGCATTCGGCACGCGACGCGGTCCGCTACCGCGACTTCCTCTACTCGCTCACCCAGGCGTTGGCGATCCGGGGCGTCACGTCCATGCTGCTGGTCGAGACGGCGGGGTTCCTCCCGGCGCACGGGCTCACCGGCTACGATATCTCCTACCTGAGCGACAACATCCTGTTGCTGGAGATGCTGCTCGCGGACGACCTGACCCGGACCATCCGGATCGTCAAGAGCCGCGGGAGTCGGCACGACGGTCGGCGCCACGTCCTGCGGATCGCCGAGGACGGGGTCGAGGTGGGTTGATGGAGCGCGATCGCCACCTGGCGGTGCTCGCCGTCAACCGCGCCATCGCGAGCGCGGAGGACCAGGGCGAGATCCTGCGCCTGGTGGTGGAGCGCGCGGCGGGCCTCACCGGCGCCACCGCCTGCTTGCTCCTCCTCGCGGGGGACGACGGGCTGGCCCGGGTGGTCCGCTCGACGGGGGTCTATCCTGCCCTGGCTGCGGATCTTGCGGTTCCGCTCACCGAGAACCTCGAGAGCAAGCGGTCGCTCCTGAGGAGCGAGGCCCGCTTTCGCGCCTTGGTCAACGGAGCCCCGGTGGGCATCTTCGAGGCAGACGCGACGGGACGGTACACCTACTTCAACGCCGTGGCCGGCGAATTGCTGGGAGCCCAACCAGGAAAAGATTGGCAGGATTCGGTCCACTCGGAGGATCGGGTGCGCGTCCAGCGGGAGTGGTCACATGCCCTCGCCGTGGGCGGCGCGCTCAGCCTTCATTGGCGCGCTCGACGCCAATGCGGCGCACCAGTTCGAACGAACGCTCGACAGCAGCATCCTGGATCAGGGCGTCGCCCTCGATCTGGCACGCGGGGCCCGGGAACGGCTCATGGCGGGCGGTCCGCTCGACCGGGACACCACGCTCCAGTTCGTCGAGGAGATGATCCGGGCGCTGGAAGACGCACCGGCGAACGGTCGTGGGCTCACGCGCATCGCCAAGCAACTGGCGGACTACGCGGAGTCCGCCCCTGGACGGATCGGGGTGCGGCTCTACGACGTGGTGAGCCAGGCCATCTTCCGCCCATTCGCCCGTAGGAGCGCCGCCGGGAAGCGGATGGGGCTGGGCCTCGCCATCAGCCACTCGATCGTCGCGGCCCACGCCGGGACCCTGACGGTCACGAGCGTGCTCGGCCAGGGATCGACGTTCCGGATAGAGTTACCCTCCGCGTCTACCGGGGCGTGAACAAGGGCCAGGTCATTCAACCCGCCGATCGAGTCCGGTGTTCTGGCCTCGGACTGTCCGGGGGTCAAGGGACAGGAGGCAACTTCTTGTATCGACCTTCACGGTCGGGCAACGTCGATCCCCGGCACCACGACCGCGCTCCGACGGCACCACGCCGGTCTGGAGCCGTGGGCCCGAACGAGGGGGAAGCTCATGAGGACGATCTCGCTGGCCGCCATCCTGCTCCTGGCCGTGACCGCCTGCTCCGGTGAGCAGGGCCACCCGGGAGCCAGCGGCGGGAGCAGCCTGCTCAGGACCACCACCGAAGCTCCCGGCTCGCACTGCGCCAGCGGGGGGATCAAGGTGGAGGCCGGGGCCGACGACAACGGCAACCTGGCCCTCGATGCCGCCGAGATCGACTCCACGGTGTTCGTCTGCGACGGGGCGGCCGGGCAGCAGGTGGCGGCCACGCCGGAGGCCCCGGGGTCGAACTGCCCGCAGGGCGGCGTGAAGGTGACGCCCGCCGGGGGGACCCCGACCTATGTCTGCAGCGGCACCCCCGGCATTCCCGGCCAGGACGGCGCCAGCGTCACCGTGACGCCCGAGCCCCCGGGGGCCAGTTGCCCGCTCGGCGGGGTGAAGCTGCAGGTGGGCACCGGCGCGCCGAGCTTCGTCTGTACCGGCGCCACCGGCGCCACCGGCCAGGACGGGGCCAGCGTCATCGTGACTCCGGAGCCCCCTGGGACCAACTGCGGGCTCGGCGGCGTGAAGCTCCAGGTCGGCACCGGCCCGGTCTCCTACCTCTGCAGTGGGGCACCGTACGGCACGGCCTTGCCGACGGTGGTGACCGTGGACGTGACGGGTGCCCGCTACACCGAGGCGACGGTCAACGCGAGCGTCACCAACGACGGCAGCGAGCTGATCTTCGCGAGGGGCGTCGCCCTGGCCACCCACGCGGCGCCCACCCTCCACGACACCGTCTACTTCTCCGGTCCTGGCGCGGGCCCGTTCGCCACGCGTTGCGACGCGCTGGCGCCGGCCACCACCTACT
This sequence comes from Anaeromyxobacter sp., assembly GCA_025360965.1. Classification (GTDB taxonomy): domain Bacteria; phylum Myxococcota; class Myxococcia; order Myxococcales; family Anaeromyxobacteraceae; genus JADKCZ01. The sequence goes on from JANYBC010000131.1 coordinate 21,192, forward strand.
TCGTGCGGGCCTTCGCCACAAACGCGCTCGGCACCAGCTACGGCGAGGAGCGGTCCTTCATGACCCTGGCGCTGACCGTGCCAGCCCTGACCACCCAGGTGGTCTCCAACATCACCGCCACCACCGCCTTGTCCGGTGGGGCGATCACCGACGACGGCGGGTCGCCCATCCTGGGGCGCGGCCTCTGCTGGTCCCTGGGCTTGAACCCGACCACGGCCAACACCTGCGCCAGCGAGGGGGTGGGGGCGGGAAGCTACATCGCCCTGATGACCGGGCTCGCCTCCGACACCACCCACCACGTGCGGGCCTGGGCCAGCAACGCGCAGGGGACCTCCTACGGCGAGGACCGCGCCTTCACCACCATTCTGCTGCCGCTGGCCACGGTGACCACCGGCGCGCCCGGCGCCGTCTCCTACACCACCGCCACCGGCGGCGGGACCGTGGTGAGCGACTCGGGCTCCCCGGTGACCAGCCGCGGAGTCTGCTGGGCGACCACGCCGGCGCCGACCACCGCGGGCAGCTGCTACACCGAGGCCGGTGGGATGGGGACCTTCACGGCCAACCTCACTGGGCTATCCGCCGGCACCGCCTACTTCGCCCGGGCCTTCGCGGTGAACGGTGGCGGCACCTCCTACGGCAACGAGGTGACCTTCGCCACCCTGGCCACCTCGGTGCCGGCGCTGACCACCCGGGCGGTGATCGGCATCTCCTCGGACGTGGCCGGCTCGGGCGGGGTGATCTCCACCGACGGGGGCGCGTCCATCGACGCCAAGGGGGTCTGCTGGAGCATCAACCCCAATCCCACCGTCGCCAACACCAGGACCACCGACGGCTTCGGCTCGGCCGCCTTCAGCAGCACCATGACCGGCCTCAGCCCGCTGACCACCTACTACGTCCGGGCCTGGGCCACCAACGCGCTCGGCACCGCCTATGGCAGCCAGCTCTCCTTCACCACCACCGACCTCGTCACCCCCGGCCCCACCCTCCCGGTGGTGGGGACCTCCACCTCGGCGATCACCGGCAGCACCACCGCCGCGAGCGGCGGCTACGTGAGCAACGACGGCGGCTCGGCCATCACCGCGCGAGGCGTCTGCTGGAGCACCACCCAGAACCCGACGCTCGCCGACACCTGCTCCTCGGGCGGCGCCGGGATCGGCTACTTCTCGGCCACGGTCACCGGGCTGGGCGGCTGCGGCGTCGTCTACTACGTGCGGGCCTACGCCACCAACGCCACCGGCACCGCCTACGGCAACCAGAACAGCGTGAGCACCGGCCTGCTGCCGACGGTGACCACCGCCCCCGCCTCCGCCGTCGGCTACTACGACGCCACCTCGGGCGGCGCCATCGCCGACAACGGCGGCTGCGCCATCACGCAGAAGGGGGTGGTCTGGAGCTGGGCCCCAACTCCGATCCTCGGCAACCCGGCCACCACGCACGGCGCGGGCGACGCCGCGTTCGTCTCCACGATCACGCCCCTCTACGCCAACCGGACCTACTACGTGAGGAGCTACGCCACCAACATCGTGGGCACCACCTACGGTCAGCAGGTGGTCTTCACCACCGCCGAGCCTTTGACGCCGTACCTCGGCCAGAGCTACGCGGGCGGGATCGTCTTCTACGTGGATGGCACAGGGCTGCACGGGCTGGTGGCCGCGCCGGCCGACCTGGGGCGGCTGCCCTGGGGCTGCCAGGGCACCAGCGTTCCCACCGGCACCGCGTTCGGGACTGGCGCGACCAACACCGCCGCCATCGTCGGCTCATGCGGTGAGGCCAACTTCGCCGCCAAGGCCGCCGACAGCCTGACGCTGGGGGGATACACCGACTGGTTCCTGCCTTCCAGGGACGAGTTGGGGTTGATCTGGACAAACCTTGCTGCTCAGGGGATGGGGGCTTGGTCCTGGCGTTACTGGAGTTCCAGCGAGCGCGACGCCACCTCCGGCTGGGACAACTACTTAAGCTGGGATGGCAACATCTTCTGGACATACAAGTCGCAAAACTTAAACGTCCGCGCCGTCCGCGCCTTCTGACCCCGGCGGCCGCGAACGTGCCGGTCGCACCACGAAAACTCCTCTGGGACGGGGCTCCCTGGAACGGGGCTCCTACGGAACCGGCAGCACCGGCGCGGTGATGACCCGGACCGGCCGCAGCCGCCCCGCAAGCACCTCGCCGACCGCCACCAGCGCGCCGTCCGGGCCGACCACCCGGCGCAGGCCGTCGGCCTCACCGGAGAGC
>JANYBC010000144.1 GCA_025360965.1 Anaeromyxobacter sp.
CACGCGGCGGTTGAGCGCCGGGACGGCGGCCCGTGTTCATCACAGACCCGATCGGCGATGGCGGTCCATGCTCATCCGACCTCGAGTGATGGCGTTGCCGGGCCGAGGAGACGTCGCCGCGGCCGGGCGGAAGGATTTCGGCAGCTCCAGCTCAGGCAGGCGGGCGAAGAGCCGGGACCTGGTGGTGGACAGGTAGAGGAAGTCGACGAGGGCCTTCTCCGGAGAGGCGAGCCTCACGCCGGTGCGAGGATCGAGCACGGCGCCGCCGAAGAACTCCGGGACGACATGGTGAACGCTGTAGGTTCCGACGCTGGTGCGGATGCGAGCGCTGCGGCCGAGCGAGACCAGGTAGGTGGCAGCCGGGATCTGGTCGATCAAGCCGTGCAAGTAGAGGGCGGTCTGCAGCGACACGTAGTTCGGGTGAGGCATGGTGACGTAGTCGGCCAGGGCGAGCGGGTCGGGAGAAGGACGCAGCGCCCAGAGCCCCTTGCGAACCGGCGTCAGCAGGCCAGCGGCGCCGAGCCGGCGGAGTGCCTGGCTGGCAGCCTCTATCGTCAGGCCGAGCGCTGTGCCGGCGTCGGCCGTGGTCACCACGGGCACACCGAGGGCCAGGAGGCGGCCAAGAGCGTCGGTGGCCCTCATCGCGGTGGTCGGGGTGCAGGTAGGAGACCACCTGGCTCACGTAGTCGGCGTGAGAGAGGGTCATGAGGTCGAAGACGTCACGCGCCTGGACCTCCCGGCGGTCCGCGAGCGCCTTGACCTTCTGGCGAACGGCGGCCCTCAGCGGATAGTGGGGCGCGAGGAAGGTCATCGACTGGTGCTCCTCCAGGATTCCGGGCGAGACCACCTGCAGCACCGCCTCCTCGATGGGGGCTCGCCGGGAGAACTCGATCTTGGTCGGCAGCGGGACCGCGAGCCCATCCACGGCCAGGGAGATCTTCCAGCGCTGGGTGGTCTCGGTCTGCTTGGGCGTCGAGAAGCCGCGTACCTGGATGCCGTGGCTCCGCAGGGCCAATGTCAGCGCTGGCCCGGCGAGCAGGAGCCTCGCCACCTGGAGGTGAAAACACTCGACGGCCCGGATGCCCCGGCACATACGCGCAGTCATACCGCCGTCTTGATACAGGCGTCAAGACGGCGCTATGTTGATGGCTCCCCCTCGCCGGCCTGGGCGGTGGCCCGCTCGCCGTAGTAGTAGCCGTACCGGTAGTAGTAGGCGTACTGCCCGTACTTCTGGTCGGTCAGGTCGAGGTCGTTCAAGACCGCGCCGAAGAGCGGGGCCTTCACGTCGGTGAGCTGGCGGACCGCCTGGCGGGCCACGTCGCGCGAGGTGGTGCCGGCCTTGAGGACCATCAGCGTGCCGTCCATGTGCGTGCCCATGACCACGGCGTCGGCCACCACGCCGATGGGCGGCGAGTCGATGATGACGCGGTCGTAGCTGCCGGCCATCTCGGCCAGCAGCCGCTGGAAGGCGGCGGTGTGGAGCAGCTCGGCCGGGTTGGGCGGCACCGGCCCGCAGGGGAGCACGAAGAGGTGCTCCACCGTGGTGGCCTGGCAGAGCGCCGAGAGCGTGCCCTCGCCGAGGATCAGCGAGGAGAGGCCCGACTGGTTCGGCAGGCCGAAGGCCCGGTGGACGCGGGGCCGGCGCATGTCGGCGTCGACCAGCAGCACCCGGTTGCCGCTGGCGGCCATGGTGATGGCCAGCGAGATGGCGGTGGTGGTCTTGCCCTCCTGCGGACCGGGCGAGGTGATCATGATGGTCTTGAGCGGCTTCTCCGGCGACATGAAGAGCAGGTTGGTGCGGACCGCCCGCAGGCACTCGGCCACCGCGCTCTTGGGCTGGGTCTGGACGATCATGTCCTGCGAGCTGCCGTCCTTGGCCTTCTCGATGCTGGGGATGATGCCGAGGAAGGTGAGGCCGAGCCGCTCCTCCACCTGCTGCTGGCTGGTGATGGTGGTGTCGAGCGCCTCGGCCGCGAAGGCCAGGCCGACGCCGCCGAGCAGGCCGATGAGGATGGCCAGCGCCAGGTTGCGCAAGAGATCCGGGCGGACCGGCTTGCTGGCGGGGCGGGCCCGGTCGAGGATGCGGACGTTGGAGACCTGCAGCATCCCGGAGACGCCGGTGTCCTTCAACCGCTTCAAGACCAGCTCGTAGAGCCGCTGGTTGTTGTCGTAGCTGCGCTTCAGCTCCAGGTAGTCGCGCTCGTACTGGTTCAAGCCGAAGGCGTCGGTCTTGGTCTCGGTCAGCAGCAGCTGGAGGTTGCGCTCGGTCTTGACGGTGTCCTGGTACTCCTGGCGGGCCACGCTGAGCGCGGTCTTGATCTCGTCGCGCATGCCCTGCCGGGTCTCGGCCAGCTTCTTGTCGCAGGCCTGCAGGCGGGGGTGGTCCTCGCCGTAGCGGCTGCGCAGGTCGGCGCAGTCGGCGCGGGTCTCGATGTAGCGCATCTTGATCTGCTGGATGGAGATGGAGCTGGCCACCGGCTGGAGCGACTCGACCTCTACCCCGGGCTTGTCGAGCGACTGGCTGGCCTGCTGGATGGCGTCGTTGCGGGCCTGCAGCTCGGCGCGGCGCACCCGGGCCTTGGTGAGCGCCTCGTTGATCTGGGTGAGCCGCTGGGTGACCATCGACTGGCGGTCCTCCCAGGTGGTGGCCACGATGTCGTGGCTCTTCTTGAAGTCGAAGAGCGCCTTGCTGCTGGTGTCGAGCTTCTTCTCCAGGTCGGCGAGCTGGGTCTCGAGCCACTCCGAGGCGTTCTGGGTGGTCACCGTCTTCACCGAGAGGTTCTCGGCGATGTAGGACTCGGCCAGGGTGTTGGCCACCTGGGCGGCGAAGCCGGCGTCGGGGTCCTCGTAGGTGAGCCGGACGATGCGCGAGTCCTTGACCGGCTGCAGCTTGAGGTTCTTGAGCAGCACCGCGACCGGGTCGACGCGGGCCTTGAGCTTCTCCAGCTCGGCGGCGTCGTGGCTGTCGTCGAGGCCGAGGAACTTGAGGTTCTGGCCGAGCTGCAGCTTGTCCACCACCCGCTGGGCCACGGTGCGGCTGGTGAGCACCTTGTACTGGGTCTCGTAGAACTCCTTCGAGTACCAGTAGCCGCCCGAGCCCGACTCGACCACCTCCTGCACCGAGTCCTTGTCGAGCACCTTGGGGGCCGAGAGGTCGATGATGATGGTGCAGGTGGCGTCATAGATGCGGGTCTGGCGCAGGGTGATGATGCCGGTGACCAGCACCACCGCCAGGAAGAAGGGGATGATCAGCCAGCGCCGCCGCACGATGGTGCGCCAGTAGGCCTGCAGGTCGATCGAGTCGGTGACCTCGGAGACCAGGCTGCGGCCGTCGGTGCTGCTGCTGCGCTGCTCTGACATAGGGGCGAAAGAGTAGTGGATCCGGGGGGTCAAGTCCAAGATCAGGCGGCGCTGGTCAGGGGCAGCCCGCGCCTCCACGTCGTCGACGAGCTGACGGGCCACCTGCCGATCGAGCGTGCGGATATTGCTATCCCGTACGGGAGTGAGGTTGCGATTCTTTGGACCCGCTGATAGTGTTTTTCCCTGACGGGAAAAGATTTCACCAGATGTCTCAATGATATTGAAAATCCTACCGTACGGGAGTGCCGACTCGCCCTGGGCGCTGGGGCTGCTGATCCGGCAGCGGCGCAAGGCCGACGGCATGACGCAGGCCGAGCTTGCAGGGCTCTGCGGTGTCGGCAACCGCTTCCTGAGCGAGCTGGAACGAGGCAAGGCCACCGCGGAGCTGGGGAAGGTGCTGCGGGTCTTGCGCGGGCTCGGGCTGGAGCTGTCGGTCAGACCGCGCGGCGGGGAGGCCCGGTGAGCAGCATCGGCACGCTGGCGGTCCGCCTGCACGAGCGGCGGGTCGGCCTGCTGCTCGAAGCGCCCGGGAGGAGGCTCGCCTTCTGGTACGACGCCGGCCACCTGGCCCGGGGAGACGCCTCGCCGCTCTCGCTCTCGCTGCCGCTCCGCGAGGCGCCCTTCGAGGACCAGCAGGCCCGGCCCTTCTTCGCCAACCTCCTCCCCGACGCCGGGCTGCGCGAGGCGGTGGCGCGCAAGCTCGGCCTCTCGCCGGGGAACGACTTCGCGCTGCTGGCGGCGCTCGGAGGAGAATGCGCCGGGGCCGTCAGCCTGCTCCCGGTCGAGGCGGTGCCCGGTCCGACCGGCGAGTACCTGGCGCTGTCGGGCGAGGAGTTCGACCAGCTCATCGAGCAGCTCCCGCGCCGCCCGCTGCTGGGTGGGGAGCGCGGCATCCGGCTGTCGCTGGCGGGGGCGCAGGCCAAGCTGCCGGTGGTCATCGAAGGCGAGCGCGTCCTGATCGCACGGGGAACGCTCCCCACCACGCATATCGTCAGGCCGGAGATCCCCGGGGTCGAGGGCAGCGTCGCCAACCAGGCCTTCTGCATGGCGCTGGCGGCGCGGGTCGGCCTCCCCGTGCCCCGCTCCTGGGTACGCCCCGGCCCCAGGCCGGTCTACGTGGTGGAGCGCTTCGATCGCGAGGTGGGCGCCGGGGTGACGGTGCGGCGCCACGCCGAGGACCTCTGCCAGGCGCTCGGCCGGATGCCGGACGCGAAGTACGAGAGCGAGGGTGGGCCCGGGCTGGCCGAGGTCTTCGCGCTCCTGCAGCGCCACTCCACTCGCCCGGCCATCGACCGGCTGGCGCTGCTGCGCTGGACCGCCTTCAACGCGCTGATCCTCAACGCCGACGCCCACGCCAAGAACCTCTCGCTCCTCCACGAGGCCGGCGGGGTGCGGCTGGCCCCCTTCTACGACCTGCTCTGCACGGCCGCCTATCCCGACCTAGCCACGACGCTGGCCATGAAGATCGGCGGCGAGGCCAGGCCGGCCTGGCTGGGGCGGCGCCACTGGGAGCGGTTCGCCGAGCAGGTGGAGATCGGGCCGAGGCTGGTGCTCGACACCGTCGCCCAGCTGGCGGCGGCGCTCCCGGCAGCGGCCACGGCGCTCGCCGCAGAGCAGGCCACCGCGCTCGGGCCGGCGCCGGTGGTGGACCGGGTGCTGGCGCTGGTCTCGGCGCGCTGCCTCCAGGCCGGGCGGTCGCTGACCTCGCCCGGCGAGGTGCGCTGATGCCGCTCCCGCGCCGCTCCACCGCCTCGACCGCCGGCGCCGCCCTGCTCGGGCTGCTGGTGGTGGCGGCGCCGCTGGCGCGCGGCGGCGTGGACTGGCCGGTGCAGCTTTGCCTGGCGGCCCTGGCGGCGCTGGCCCTGCTGCTGCTCTCGCGCGGCTCGGAGCGGGCGCCGCTGCTCTCGGTGCCGCTGCTGCTGGTGCTCGGCTGGAGCGCGCTGCAGGTGGTGCCATGGCCGGGCGGCGAGGCGATCTCGCACGATCCGCCGGCCTCGGGGCGCGAGCTGGGCGGCGCGGTGGCTGCGCTGCTGGCCTTCATGGCCGGCTGGGCGGTGGCCGGCACGCGGCGGCGGCGCGAGCTGGTGCTGGTCGCCTTCGGGGGCTCGGGGCTCACGGTGGCGCTGGTGGTGCTCGGCGCCGCGCTGCTCGGCCTGGGGCCGCTGCTGGAGCCGAAGTTCCCGTTCGTCAACCCGAACCAGCTGGCCGGGCTGCTCTGCCTGACCGCCTTCCCGGTGCTCGGGCTGGCGCTGCGCCGCACCGGGCAGGCCCGGCTGCTCTGGCTGATGGGGTTCGTGCTGGTGGTGGTGACGCTCTTCCTCTCGCTCTCGCGCGGCGGCATCGGCGCCTTCTTCGGCGGGGCGGCGGTCTTCCTGCTGCTCTCGACCCGGCGCGCGGCCGCGCCCGGCGAGCCGCCGCACCCCTGGCGCTGGGCGGCCATGGCCGGGCTCACGGCGGCGCTCGGGGCGGTGGCGTATCTCGCGCTGGAGCCGGTGGTGCGCGAGCTCTCGACGCTGCGGACGGCCCGCGACGACCTGAAGCTGGAGCTCTGGCGGCCGGCCCTGACCATGGTGCGCGAGCACCCGCTCGGCGGCATCGGCCGCGGCGCCTTCCTCACCGTCTTCCCGGGGCTCAAGACCGATCCCGCCGCCGCCACCTTCACGCACCTGGAGAACGAGTGGCTGCAGCCGCTCATCGACCTCGGTCTGCCGCTCGGGCTGCTGCTGGTCGGCACGCTCGGGCTGGTCTGGCTGGCGGCGGCGCGGCGGCGCGACCTCTCGCCGGTGGAGGTGGGGCTGCTGGCCGGGACGGCGGCGCTGGCGGCCCAGAACCTGGTCGACTTCTCGCTCGAGTTCAGCGGCGCCGGGGTCCCCTTCATGGTGGCGCTCGGGCTCTTGACGCGCGGTGAATGGCCGCTGCGGCTGCGCTGGCGCTGGCTGGCGGTCGGTGTGGTGGCGGCGCTGGGCGCGGCCGGCGCCGGGGCGCTCTTCTGGGTGGCCCACCCGACCGAGGCGGAGGCTCTGGCCGTGGTGGAGGCGCCTTCGGCCGCCGAGGCGGCGGTGCTGGCTGCAGAGGCGCTGCGCTGGCACCGGGCCGACTACCTGCCGGCGGCGGCGGTCGGAGCGCGCTGGGTGCTGGAGGGGCGCTGCGCCCCGGCCATGCCCTGGCTGACCCGGGCCATGACGCTCAACCCGACGGCGGCCGAGCCGCACCAGTACGCGGCCCGCTGCCTGGCCGCGGCCGGGCAGGGGGCGCTGGCCCGGCGCGAGTACCGGCTGGCGCTGCTCTACGGCTCGCCGACCGCGCTGCCCGAGGCGGCCGAACGGTTCGGCGCGGTGGAGGAGCTGCTGCAGGTGGTGCCTGACACCGGCGACGGGCTGCTGGGGCTCGGCTACCTGCTGCTGGCGCGGCAGCGCCCCGCCGACGCGGCGCTGGTCTTCCGGCGCATGCTCGACGGCGCGCTCGAGGCTCGGGCGCTGGTGCCGCTGGCCGGCGCGCTGCTCTCGGCCGGCGAGCTGGAGGAGGCGCTGCTGGTGGCCGAGCGGCGCACCGCCGAGACCCCGCTCGACCCGGAGGGCTGGCGGCTCAGGGCGGCGGTGCTCACCGCCGAGGGCTACGACGAGGAGGCCGGGGCGGCGCTGGAGCAGGGGCTCGGCTTCAGCCCCGGCTCGCCGGCGCTGGTGACGGCGCTGGTCTACCGCTCGCTCTCGGCGCGGCGCCCGGCCGAGGCCAAGCGGCTGGCCGAGGGGATGTCGGCGCGGACCCCGACCGAGCAGGCGCAGCGGCAGCTCTTGGTGGCGGCCGCCTTCTCGGCGCAGGGGCGGTTCGGCGAGGCGGTGGAGCGGGCCCGCTCGGCGGTGACGGCGCTGCCCGACTCGGCGGGCCACTGGATGGCGCTGGCCGCCTACTGCCAGCAGGCCGGGCGCATCGACGACGCGCTGGCGGCGGTGGAGCGGGCCGCCTCGCTGCCCGGGCAGCAGCGCGAGGCGTACCAGGCCCGGCTCGACGAGCTGGCGGCGGCGCGGGCGGCGCAGTCGCAGCGGCGGATGAGCGACCAGCTGCTCAGGTAGGGGAGGGTGGACTTTGTCAGTCCCGGACATGACACTCACTTTGCCCTCGCCCTGCTCTTCATCAGCCTGGTCGAGGTTCGGCGCGGGCGGAGGTTGGCCATCGTCGATGCGAATACCCAGCGGGTGATCAGCCAGCTCGCGACCCCCGCGCTCAGCCAGGTGGAGTGGACGGGCAACCGGGAGCGCCTCTCGCTGGGTACGGCAGAGTTCTCCATGGCCGCCGAGGCGGTGGCCAACCCACCAGCACCGACGCCTGCCCTCCGGAAGGCGATGCGATCCGCGCGGAAGCCCCGCGGCGGCTGAATTTCGAATCGGGGTCGATCGGTGAGCCACTTGACATTAGCGCAAGCCGAAACTAGGTTTCGCCCGTGACGCCCGCGGAGGCCCTCGGCGTCATTCGGGGATTGGCGCGGGCGGGCCGGGTCTCCTACGCGCGACATGCCATCGACCGAATGGACGAGCGCGGTGTGACCCGGAATGACGTGGAGCATGCCCTGGGAAGGCAGACAGTTGCTCATGGCAGCCAGGCAAGGAGACGTGGAGGACCCTCGGAGTGGACCAGGTTGGCGATGAGCTGGTGATCGCGGTGGTGATCGACGATGGCCTGCTGGTGGTGACGGTGTTCTAGGAGCGCTTCATGAAGCGATGCCCAAGCTGCGGAAAGCCGAACCTGGCCAAGGGGACGACCACGGTCGAGAGGACCTTCCCCGCCCAGCGCGGCAAGGTCCGTGCGGTCGTGGAGCGCGTGCCGGCGATGGTCTGCCGCGGCTGCGGTGAATCAATCGTCTCGGGCGAGGACCTCGGTCGATCCGAGCTGATTGCGTCGCGCAAGCTCATCGACGCCGGTGCGCGTTCGGGCGTCCTGCTCTCCTGGACGCGCCGCTCGCTCGGCCTCCTCGCGACCGAGCTGGCCGCGCTCCTTGGCGTCACGGCCGAGACCATCTCCCGGTGGGAGAATGACCGGGTCTCGCCTGAACCTGCGGTCTGGAACGTCATTGCCGACCTGGTCGACGACCGCCTCGAGGGGCGGACGCGAACGCAGGATCGGCTCCGGATGGCCACGGCCAGGAAGCTCCCGGCCGCGTCCCTGGTGACGGCTCGATTCGAGCCGGCCATGGCGCGGGCGGCGCAGTCGCGGATGAGCGACCAGCTGCTCAGGGAGGGGGGCTACCGGTAGTCCTCGCGCCGGTGGCCGACCCGGACCAGGAGGATGCGCAGCGTCGCGTCTTCCAGCGAGGCGATGATTCGGTAGTCACCGACGCGGTAGCGCCAGAGCGAGGCGAACTGGGCGGTGAGCGCCTTGCCCACGGCGCGGGGATCGGGTGCGGCCCGGGTCACCACGTAGTCGACCAGCTGTCGCGCCACCTGGCGGTCGAGCTTGCGGAGCTGCTTGCGGGCCGAGTCGGACCACTCAGTCGTCCAGACCAAGATCGGCCCTCAGTTCGTCGGACGGCTTTCATTGGGGTTGGAGTATATACCCGGCATGCTCTCCCACTGGCCATCCGAGCGCGTCGTGGTCACCGGGGGCGCCGGCTTCCTCGGCTCCTTCGTGGTCGAGGAGCTGCGGCGCCGCGGGGCCACCGAGATCCTGGTGCCGCGCTCGCGCGACTACGACCTGGTCGACATGACCGCGGTGAAGGCGCTCTACCGGGACCTGCAGCCCACCCTGGTGCTCCACCTGGCCGCCCGCGTCGGCGGCATCGGCGCCAACCGCGACAACCCGGGGAAGTTCTTCTACGACAACCTGATGATGGGCGTGCAGCTCATCGAGGTGGGGCGGCAGGTCGGCCTCAAGAAGCTGGTGGCGCTCGGCACCGTCTGCGCCTACCCGAAGTTCGCCATGGTCCCCTTCAAGGAGGCCGACCTCTGGAACGGCTACCCGGAGGAGACCAACGCCCCGTACGGCATCGCCAAGAAGGCCATGCTGGTGCAGAGCGAGGGCTACCGGGCCCAGTACGGCTTCAACTCGGTGGTGCTCTTCCCCGTCAACCTCTACGGCCCGCGCGACAACTTCGACCTGCACTCCTCGCACGTCATCCCGGCGCTGATCCGCAAGTGCATCGAGGCCCGCGAGCGGGGCGACCGGCAGGTGGTGGTCTGGGGCACCGGCGCCGCCTCGCGCGAGTTCCTCCACGCCCGCGACGCCGCGGCCGGCGTCGTCGACGCCGCCGAGCGCTACGACAAGTCGGAGGCGGTCAACCTCGGCGCCGGCTTCGAGATCTACGTCCGCGACCTGGTCCAGCTGGTGGCCCGTCACTGCCGCTTCGAGGGCGAGATCGCCTGGGACCGGACCAAGCCGGACGGCCAGCCGCGCCGCATGCTCGACACCAGCAAGGCGCTGGCCGAGTTCGGCTGGAAGGCGACAATCGGCTTCGAGGAGGGGCTGGCCGAGACGGTCGCCTGGTTCGAGGCGCATCGGGGGGAGATCACGTGAAGAAGGCGCTCATCACCGGCATCACCGGGCAGGACGGCAGCTACCTCGCGGAGCTGCTGCTGGAGAAGGGGTACGAGGTGCACGGCATCATCCGCCGCTCCTCGTCCTTCAACACCCAGCGCATCGACCACATCTACCAGGACGCCCACCAAGCGGACCGCCGGCTCTTCCTGCACTACGGCGACCTGAACGACGCCTCGTCGCTCAACTTCCTGCTGCGCAAGCTCCACCCCGACGAGATCTACAACCTCGGCGCCCAGAGCCACGTCAAGGTCTCCTTCGACGTGCCCGAGTACACCGGCGAGGTGACCGGGCTGGGCGCGGTGCGGCTGCTGGAGGCGGTGCGCGAGCTGGGGATGAACACCACCCGCGTCTACCAGGCCTCGTCGTCGGAGATGTTCGGGGCCTCGCCGCCCCCGCAGAACGAGGCCACCCCGTTCTACCCGCGCTCGCCGTACGGTTGCGCCAAGGTCTACGCCTACTGGATCGGCGTCAACTACCGCGAGGCCTACGGGCTGCACGTTTCAAATGGAATACTTTTCAACCACGAGTCGCCGCGCCGCGGAGAGACCTTCGTTACACGGAAGGTGACGCGGGCCGCCGCTCGCATCAAGCTCGGGCTGCAGCAGAAGCTCTACCTCGGCAACCTGGAGGCGAAGCGCGACTGGGGCTACGCCAAGGACTACGTCGAGGCCATGTGGCTCATGCTGCAGCGGCCCACGGCCGACGACTACGTGATCGCCACCGGCGAGGCCCACTCGGTCCGCGAGCTCTGCGAGCGGGCCTTCGGCCACGTCGGCCTCGACTACCGGCAGTACGTCGAGGTCGACCCCCGCTACTTCCGGCCCACCGAGGTCGACTACCTGCTCGGCGACCCGAGCAAGGCGATCAAGGCGCTCGGCTGGAGGCCGCGCACCAGCTTCTCGGAGCTGGTGACGCTGATGATGGAGGCCGACGTGCGGCTGGCCGAGCGCGAGAAGGTGGCCGGCGCCGGGCCGGCCATCTCGAGGCACGGATAGTCGCCATGAGCCCCCGCGCCCGCACCCCCGCCGGCCGCAGGCCGGAGACCCGCGACCGCCGGCTCAAGCGCAAGCTGCGGGTGCGGACCTCCATGGCCATCCTCCTCTCGCTGCTGCTCGGCATCCTGGCGGCGATCTCGCTGCAGCGCTGCGGCCTGCCTGCGCCGCCGCTGGAGTGAGCGGCCCGGCGGGGCCGCGCCCGCCGCCGTGGTAAGACCGGCCTCTCATGACCACGCTCACGGTATTGGTCCCGGTCTACAACGAGCAGCACCTGGTGGCCGCCTCGCTGGAGCGGCTGCAGGTGCTGGAGCAGAGCCCCCTGCTGCAGCGGCTGCAGGTGATCGTCATCGACGACTCCTCGCGGGATCGCACCCCGCAGGTGCTGGCCGGGTTCGCCGCCGCCCGCGGCATCCGGCTCGAGCCGGCCCTGCCCCACGCCCCGCGCGGCCCCGGGGCCAACCCGGTGATCGAGCGCGGCTCGGGGCGGCACGGCTCGACCGACTGGGTCTTCCTGCAGCAGGCCCGCAACGGCGGCAAGGGGTCGGCCATCCGGGCCGGGCTGGCCCGCGCCGACGGCGAGATCACGGTGATCCACGACGCCGACCTCGAGTACCACCCGCGCGACCTGCTGCGCTTCCTCCCGGTCTTCGTCGAGGAGCAGGCCGACGCGGTCTTCGGCTCGCGCTTCGCCGGCGGCCAGGCCCGGCGCGCCCTGCTCTTCCGTCACGAGATCGGCAACCGGCTGCTCACGTTCCTCACCAACCTGGTGACCAACGTGAACCTGACCGACATGGAGACCTGCTACAAGGCGGTCCGGACCACGCTGCTGCGCTCCATCCCGCTGGTCTCGAACGACTTCCGGCTCGAGCCGGAGCTGACCATCAAGCTGGCCAAGCGCGAGGCCCGCATCTTCGAGGTGCCGATCAGCTACTCCGGGCGCACCTACCAGGAGGGCAAGAAGATCGGCTGGCGCGACGGCTTCCGGGCGCTGGGCGCGATCCTGCGCTTCTGGTGGTCGGACCACGTCTACCAGGAGGACGCCTGGGGCTCGCAGATCCTCGGCCGGCTGGGGCGGGCGCCGCGCTTCAACGCCTGGATGGCCGACACCATCCGCCCCTTCTGCGGCCAGCGCATCCTGGAGATCGGCTCGGGCACCGGCAACCTGACCAAGCGGCTCATCCCCCGCGACCAGTACGTGGCCTCGGACATCAACCCGCTCTACCTGCAGACGCTGGAGGCGCTGACCGCCGACCGGCCCTACCTCGACGTCACGCTCACCGACGTGACCCGCGGTGAGACCTTCCCGCAGCTGGCGGCCGGCTTCGACACGGTGGTCTGCCTCAACGTGGTGGAGCACGTCGACGACGACGTGGGGGCGCTGCGCAACATCCGGGCGGTGCTGGCGCCGGCCGGGCGGGCCATCGTGCTGGTGCCGCAGGGGCCGGAGGTCTTCGGCACGCTCGACGAGGTGCTGGGTCACCGCCGGCGCTACACGGTCGCCTCGCTCCACGCGCTGGCCGCCGCCGCCGGCTTCGAGGTCAAGCAGCTGGTCCACTTCAACCGAGTGGGGCGGCCGGCCTGGTGGCTCAACGGCAAGCTGCTGAAGCGGCGCGACTTCGGGCTCGGGCAGATCTTCATGCTCAACCTGCTGACGCCGCTCTTTCGGCTCATCGACGGGAGCCTGCCGTTCGACGCCCTCTCGCTGATCGCGGTGATGGCCCCCATCGCCGCGCCGGGTGAGGCGGCGACCATCGCGCCCGCCTCCGGGGCGGCGCCGCGGTGAGCCCGCTGCTCCCGGCGCTCCGGGCCCTCTGCAGCTTCGAGGCGGTCTCCGAGCTGCCGGCCTGCGACCTCGACGAGCTGGCGGGCGTGCTGGTGGCCCACGGGCTGGCCCCGCTCGCCTCCTGGCACTGCGAGCAGACCCGGCTCGGCGCCGGCCTGCCCGACCGGTTCCGCGAGGGGCTGCTCGGCCACTACACCGGGACGGTCAACGACAACGTGCTGCGCCTGGTGACGTTGCGCAACGCGCTCAAGGACGTGGCCGAGGTGCCGGTGGTGCTGCTCGACGGCGCCGCCTACGTCGACTGGCTCTACCCGCACATGGCCTGGCGCCCGGTCTCCGACCTGCGGCTGGCGGTGCGCGGCGCCGACGGCCGCCGCTTCGCCGACGGCCTCCAACGAGGCGGGATGAAGCTTGTTCGCACCGGCCACCAGGGGCGGACCGCGGTCTTCGCCGACGGGCCCATGGAGCTGGCGCTGCAGGAGGGGCTCTGGGCCGGCGCCGCCGAGGACGACGCGCTCTACACCCGGGCCACGCCGGCCAAGGCCTTCGGGCCGCTGGCCGGGCGCCCGGCGCCGGAGGAGGCGCTGCTCTGCGCGGTGGGCGACCTCGGGCAGGCCGCGCTCTGGGCGCCGCTGATCCGTTACCTCGACCTGCGCGAGCTGCTGCGGCTGCCGCTCGACGCCGGGGCGGTCAAGGCGCGGGCCGCGTCGCTCGGCCTGTCGCGGGCCCTCTACGGGGCGGCGCTGCTGACGCCCTTCTTCTTCCCGGAGGTGGCCGACGCCGCCGCCTCGGTGCGCCCGGCGCTGGGCGCGCTGGAGCGTGCCGCGGTGGAGCAGGTGGCCGACGGGGCCCGCGATCCCGGCAGGCTGCGGCACCTGCGCGGCGCCGAGGCGGCCGCCCGCATGCTAATTTCGCCGGCATGAAGATCGCCATCATCGGGACCGGCTACGTCGGCCTGGTCACCGGCACCTGCTTCGCCGAGTCGGGCCACGACGTCACCTGCGTCGACCACGACGCCGCCAAGGTGGCGCTGCTGCGCGGCGGCGGCGTGCCCATCTACGAGCCGGGGCTGGAAGAGCTGGTGAAGCGCAATGCCGCCGAGGGGCGGCTCCGCTTCACGACCCGGTACCAGGAGGCGCTGCCCGGCGCCGAGGTGGCCTTCATCGCGGTCGGCACGCCGCCGGGCGAGAGCGGCGAGGCCGACCTCTCCTACGTGCTAGCCGCCGCCGAGTCGATCGGCAAGGCGCTGACCGGCTACTGCGTGGTCGTCAACAAGAGCACGGTGCCGGTCGGCAGCAGCGAGCAGGTCAAGGCCCGGCTGGCCTCGGTGACCGCCCAACCGTTCGAGGTGGTCTCCAACCCCGAGTTCCTGAAGGAGGGGGCGGCCATCGACGACTTCATGCGCCCCGACCGCGTGGTGGTCGGCGTGGTCGGCGAGCGGGCCCGCGCCGTCATGGCCGAGCTCTACGCCCCCTTCACCCGCGCCGAGCAGCCCATCCTCTTCATGGACCCGCGCTCGGCCGAGCTGACCAAGTACGCCGCCAACGCCATGCTGGCCACCCGCATCTCCTTCATGAACGAGATCGCCGCGGTCTGCGACCGGCTCGGCGCCGACGTGGACCAGGTCCGGCGCGGCATGGGGAGCGACAAGCGGATCGGGCATCCGTTTCTTCACCCTGGGGTCGGGTTCGGCGGCAGCTGCCTGGTGGGCGAGGAGACCGTGCTGATTCGCCATTCGGGCCGCTGCCGCCTGGTGTCGCTTGCCGACCTGTATGTGGCGCTGCTGGACGAGGACCTCGACGCCGAGGTGCTGCGTCCCGAGGGGCTCGAGGTGCTGTCCTGGGCCCCAGGCGAGACTGCCCGGTTCCGGCCGGTGGCCGCCGCGACCAGGCGCCACCACGACGGCGAGGTGCTCACCGTTTCCACCAAGATGGGACGCTCGGTCACCTGCACGCCCGACCACCCGCTGGTCGTCGCCGACAAGCAGGGCACCGCGCTCTCCATGAAGCGGGCCGACCAGCTCGGCACCGGAGACTGGCTCCCGCTCGCGCAGGGGGCTGCCGAGGCGGCCTCCGAGGCGCCGCGCTACCTGAGCCTGCTGCCGGCGATGACCGTGGCCGGGCTGGAGGCGGCCAACGTCATCGTCCACCCGGGGGTCGAGGCGGCCGCCAAGCTGGCCGCCATGACCGGGCGCGGTCTTCACCAGGCTCTGGCGCCCCTCCATCATGAGCGTGGTATCGCCCGGAGCCACGACATCCATCGCAGCGGCACCCTCCGGCTCCCCGAGCTGCGGGCCGCTGGGCTCCCGCTCACCGGCGCCCTGCTCTCCACGGTGAAGAACGGCACCCGCGTGCCGGTCGGCCTGGTGGCCGACGAGCGGTTCTGGCGCATGGTCGGGCTCTACCTCTCCGAGGGCCACTGCACGGGCGACGGCGCGCGGCGCCGGCTGGCCTGGTCCTTCCATCCGACCCGGGAGCCGGAGCTGGTGGACGAGGTGGTGGGCTACTGGAAGGACCAGGGCGTGAAGGCCTCGGTCCGCAGCACCGGCACCACCATGCAGGTCTCGGTCTCGTCACGCCTGCTGGCCGCCTTCTTCCTCGAGGTCCTCGACGTCGGCTTCGATTGCTACAGCCACCGCATCCCCGACCTGATCTGGAGCGAGCCGCCAGAGCGCCAGCGTGCGCTGCTGGCCGGGATGTGGCTGGGCGACGGCTCCTGGTCGCTGGTCGGCGGTGGACCGAGCGTGGTGCTGGAGTGGGGCTCTGCCAGCCAGGCGCTGGCCGACGGCGTCTGCCGGCTGCTGGGCGCCCTCGGCATCACCGCTCGCCTCAAGGTCGGCCGGACGGCCAAGTCGACGGTCGACAACTACTGGGTCATCGTCGCAGGGGCCGAGCAGGTCGAGCGGCTCCTGGACCTGGTCAAGCCGGCTGACCGTGTCGGGATCGAGACCACGCTGGCGCGGCAGACCAAGCGCATCCGGCCGACCGGCTACTCACGAGTCGACTCCGGCACCTTCCTGCGCGTCACCGGCGTGGAGCGGCGGCCTCACCGCGGCTTCGTCTATTCGCTGGAGGTGCCGGGTGCCGAAACGTTCGTGAGCACGGCAGGGCTGGTGGTCCACAACTGCTTCCCCAAGGATGTCCGCGCCCTGATGACCACGGCCCGGCAGATCGGCCTCGACTTCGACCTGCTGCGCGCCGTGGAGCGGGTCAACGAGCGGCAGAAGCGCTCGCTGGTGGAGAAGGCGCTCAAGCACTTCGGCGGCAAGGTGGCCGGCAAGGTCTTCGGCGTCTGGGGGCTGGCCTTCAAGCCCAAGACCGACGACATGCGCGAGGCCCCGGCGCTCACCATCATCGAGGCGCTGGTCGGCAACGGCGCCACGGTGAAGGCCTTCGACCCGGTGGCGCGCGAGGTGGCGGCCCGCCTGCTCCCGGAGTCGGTCGAGCTGGTCAAGGAGCCCTACGCCGCCGCCGCCGGGGCCGACGCCCTCATGCTGGTGACGGAGTGGAACGAGTTCCGCCAGCCCGACTTCGCGCGCTTGAAGACGCTGATGCGGGGCGACGTGGTCTTCGACGGCCGCAACGTCTGGGACGCGCAGAAGGCCCGCGCCGCCGGGTTCACCTACATGGGCGTCGGCAGGCGCTAGGACCGCGGCCCTCCGCTCCCGGGGCGCGGCGCGCCGCCGACCGGTGGACCTAGTTCCTGACCCCGCGCCCCTGGCTGAGCATCAGCACCAGCGCCGCCAGCTCGCCGTCGACCATCTTGAGCCGCATCGCAACCTGCGGCTCGGCCAGCACCCGGTAGCGGGCCCGCGGCTCGGTGATGGCGGCGGCGGCGACCAGATCGGCCATGGCGGCCGGGTCCTTCATGCGCGCCAGCGCCTCGACCAAACGCGACACGCCCGACTCGGCCGGCAAGAGCGGGATGAGCTTGTAGCAGAGCTGGTCGAGCGCCTCGACGTCGGCCTGCAGCGCCTTGGAGCCGGCGGGCGGGTAGAGGTCCTCCACCAGCTCGGCGCGGAACTGCCGGTAGGGGGTGCCCAGCTCCAGCTCCTCCAGCAGCGCCACCCGGCCGGCGCAGTGGAGCAGCACCCCCCAGCTGCCGTCGTCGTTCTGCTGCTCGCCGACGATGACGCAGATCCCGGCCACCGGCAGCAGCTCGGGCCGGTCGGACATGGCCTCGGCCGGGTCGGCGATGGTCGGGACCGCCACCACCCGGTCGCCGGCCAGCGCCGCCTCGAAGAGCGCGCGGTAGCGCGGCTCGAAGACGTGGAAGGGGGCCGGGGCGCCGGGCAGCAGCACGACGCCCGGCAGCGGGAAGACCTTGAGGGCGGCGCAGGCCGGAGCCAGCACCGCCTTCTCGATCAGCGGAGCGCCCCGCTCCCGGTCCACGTCGCCCTCCCTAGTCGTTCGCCGACTCGATCCGCATGCCGTAGAAGGACCGGTAGACGAAGAAGAGCATGATGGCGAGGAAGGCGGCCGAGAGCACCAGCCGCAGCGTGCCCTGGTGCGCGGCGGTCATCTGCAGGGCCAGCTCGACGGCCAGCAGGCCGAAGAGGGTCGTGAACTTGATGACCGGGTTCATGGCCACCGAGGAGGTGTCCTTGAAGGGGTCGCCGACGGTGTCGCCGACCACGCAGGCGTCGTGCAGCGGCGTGCCCTTGGCCTTGAGCTCGGTCTCGACGATTTTCTTGGCGTTGTCCCAGGCGCCGCCGGCGTTGGCCATGAAGAGCGCCTGGAAGAGGCCGAAGAAGGCGATCGAGATCAGGTAGCCGATGAAGAAGTACTCGTCGAGGAAGGCGAAGGCCAGGGTGCCGAAGAAGACCACCATGAAGATGTTCCACATCCCCTTCTGCGCGTAGAGGGTGCAGATCTCGACGACCTTCTTGGAGTCCTCCACCGAGGCCCGCTCGGCGCCGGCGTCGAGCTTGATGTTCTTCTTGATGAACTCCACGGCCCGGTAGGCGCCGGTGGAGACGGCCTGCGTCGAGGCGCCGGAGAACCAGTAGATCACCGAGCCGCCCAGCAGCAGCCCGAGCAGGAACATGGGCTCGAGGATGGAGAAGTGGCCGGCCACGCCCTTCAAGAGGGCGTTGAGCTGGGTGAGCGAGACGGCGCCGCCGGCGGCCACGCCGTGCCCGCCGCCGTTCATCTGGGCGATGGTGACGATGATCGAGAAGATCATGGTGGTGGCGCCGACCACGGCGGTGCCGATCAGGACCGGCTTGGCGGTGGCCTTGAAGGTGTTGCCGGCGCCGTCGTTCTCCTCGAGGAACTCCTTGCCCTTCTCGAAGTTCGGCTCGAAGCCGAAGTCGCGCTTCACCTCCTCCTTGATCCCCTTGATGTTCTCGATCAGGGAGAGCTCGTAGACCGACTGGGCGTTGTCGGTGACCGGGCCGTAGGAGTCGACGGCGATGGTGACCGGGCCCATGCCGAGGAAGCCGAAGGCCACCAGGCCGAAGGCGAAGACGGCCGGGGCGGCCATGATCAGGTCGAAGCCGGTGGTGGTGGAGACGCCGTAGGCGATCCCCATCAACACGGCCATGATCAGGCCGAGCCAGAAGGCGGAGAAGTTGCCGGCGGTCAGGCCCGCCAGCACGTTGAGCGAGGCGCCGCCCTCCTTGGAGGCGGTCACCACCTCGCGGACGTGGCGGGAGTTGGTCGAGGTGAAGACCTTGACCATCTCCGGGATGACGGCGCCGGCGGCGGTGCCGCAGGTGATGATGGTGGAGAGCTTCCACCAGAGGGTGGTGTCGCCGTTGAGGTTGGGGATGAGCAGGAAGCTCACCAGGTAGGTGAGCACGATGGAGACGGCCGAGGTGAGCCAGACCAGCAAGGTGAGCGGCTGCTCGAAGTCCATCTTGTCGGCGGCGCCGAAGCGCGCCCGGGCGATGGCGTCGTTGACCCAGTAGGAGCCGACCGAGGCGATCACCATCATGATGCGCATGGCGAAGATCCAGACCAGAAGCTGGGTCTGGATGGAGGCCGGGGTGACCGCCAGCAGGATGAAGCTGATGAGCGCCACGCCGGTGACGCCGTAGGTCTCGAAGCCGTCGGCCGAGGGGCCGACCGAGTCGCCGGCGTTGTCGCCGGTGCAGTCGGCGATGACGCCGGGGTTGCGGGCGTCGTCCTCCTTGATCTTGAAGACGATCTTCATCAGGTCGGAGCCGATGTCGGCGATCTTGGTGAAGATGCCGCCGGCGATGCGCAGCGCCGAGGCCCCCAGCGACTCGCCGATGGCGAAGCCGATGAAGCAGGCGCCGGCCAGGTTGCCGGGGATGAAGAGCAGGATGAAGAGCATGATCAGCAGCTCGACGCTGATGAGCATGGTGCCGATCGACATGCCGGCCTGCAGCGGGATGGCGTAGGTGGGGAAGGGCTTGCCGCGCAGCGAGGCGAAGGCGGTGCGGCTGTTGGCGTAGGTGTTGACGCGGATGCCGAACCAGGCCACGCCCGAGGAGCCGAGGATGCCGACCAGCGAGAAGGCCAGGATGACGGCCACCTTGGCGGGGCCGAAGCCGTCGGAGAGCACGCCGAAGTAGAGGATGATGATGACGGCGATGAAGGCCCAGAGCACGCCGATGAACTTGAACTGCGTCATCAGGTAGGTCTTGGCGGTCTCGTAGATCAGCTCCGAGATCTCCAGCATGGAGCGGTGGACCGGCAGCGCCTTCAGGTGCGCGGAGGCGCGCAGGCCGAAGACCAGGCCGGCCGCGGAGACCACCAGGCCGCTGGCGAGCAGCGCCCAGCCGGTGATGCCGCCGAGGAAGCTGACGCTGGCGAGGTCCGGCAGCTTGAGGTTGGCTTCGCCGCCGCTGGCGACGACGAGCGACGAGATGGCGGATGACAGGTTCATGGTGGTGTCGGTCCCTCTGCTGGGGCTTGGTTTGCTGGGGGTTCTGGGTGAATCCCCGCGGAAAGCCGGCGGAATCTACTAGGCCGGAAAGCGCCTTGTCCAGTCCGCGATTTCGAAGCGGGGGGGCCGGCCGCGGCGGGGGGGCTACGGGGTCGGGCCCTGGGCCGCCGCCGCGCCGCTGCCGATGTCGAGGGCGGCGAAGTTCAGGTTGAAGTAGCCGGCCACGCCGCAGGAGTACATCACCCTTTTCTCGATGCGGAACGGCACCTTCTGGTCGGCCTGGATGTTGACGATCCCCTCCCACTTCCGGTTGGGATCCGACTGGTGGATGAAGTCCCAGCGCTTCCGGTCCTCGCGGAGCTTCTCCTCGAGGGCCGGGATGTTGAGGTAGCCGGCGTCGCGATCGAGGTCGGCCACGTCGGCCACCTTCTGGCCGGCCACCACCACCTGCTCGGCGGAGATGGCCACGGTCGGGGCCTGCTCGATCATCTGGCCATGGCGGGCGTCGGGGAGGCGGATGTCCTTCTGCATGTAGAGCACCTCGCCGGTGGCGCTGTACTGCTGCAGCAGGAAGATCACCAGCATGGTCATCATGTCGACCATGGGGACCACGTTGAGCTCGGCGTTGGTCCCGCGGCGGCCGCGCCCGATCTTGGCGCCCAGCACCTTGCTGCGTGCGAGCCGCTTGCAGGGACGCTTGCCGGGTTGGACGATGGCCATGGCGGGACGACGCTCCTAGACGCCTGAGACCGAGACCTGCAGGAGGCCCGACGCGTAGCAGGCGTCGATGACGTGGACCAGGTCGCCGTAGGGGACGGTGTCCTCGGCGGTGACGATGATCGAGCCCTGGTCGGGGAACTCGCCCTTGACCGCCTTGAGGCGGCTGTTGAGGGCCTTCAAGTCCTGCATGACCACCCCCTCGGCGCTGCGGCCCAGCGGCGGGATGTCGTAGCTCGAGTCGCCGACCAGCAGGGCCATGCCGCGCTCGCCGACCGCCAGCGTCACCGCCAGCGCCTTCTGCTGCTGCTCGACGGTGGTGGCCTCGGGGGCGCCGAGGCCGAGCTGCTGCACCTGCAGCCGGGAGATCTGGTTCCAGACGGCGGTGTAGAGCAGGAAGGCGATGCAGCAGGAGAGCAGATCGATGGCCGGCACGACGTTGATGTTGGCGTCGAGGGCCTTCTTCTTCTTCTTTCCGCCGCCGCCCTGTTCGGGCATCGCGCCGCCGCTCATCGCCTGCCTCCTCTCCGGGCCGTCACGGTGACCGGGGCCGCGCTAGGCCGGGTCGATCGAGGCGAGGGTGGCCGGGACCTTCATCTTGTCCTTGTTGGCCACGATCAGGTTGAGCACCGAGACGGCCGCCTCGTTGATGTCGTCGATCATGTGCTGGGTCCGCCCCTGCAGGACCGAGTAGGCGACCAGCGAGGGGATGGCCACGATCAGGCCGAAGGCGGTGCAGTTCATGGCCTCGGAGATGGAGTTGGCGAGGATGGTGGCCTTGTCGGCCGGGTTGGCGTTGGCGACCGCGCCGAAGGCGCCGATCAGGCCGACGATGGTGCCGAGCAGGCCGAGCAGGGTGGCGACGTTGCCGATCATGGCCAGGTAGCCGGTGCGGGCCTCGATCTTCGGCGACTCGCGCAGGGTGGCCTCGTCCATGGCGGCCTGCACGTCCTCCTCGCCCTTGGGGACGTTGATGAGCCCGGCCTTGATGACCGAGACCAGCGGGACCTTCTTCTGCGAGGCGCAGAAGGCGATGGCCTTGTCGAGGTCGCCGGCGAAGACGTGCTGCTTCAAGCCGCGCAGGAAGGACTCCTTGTCCATGGCCGCCTTGAAGTAGAGGACGATGATCCGGTCGATCATCACCGCCAGCGCGAAGATCATGGAGACGAGGATGGGGTGCATCATCCACCCGCCCTCGGAGTAGTGCTTGGCCAGCGTCCCGAACATCGAGCCCATCGCGGAGACCTCCCTGTGCGGGTGTACCGTATGCCTAGCACGCGAATTTCCTTCGCGTCAACGCGAGGTTGGAAGCTTGTCGGGTTCGGCCCGAGCGGCTAACGTCGCGCCCCTCGATGCCGTCCGACTCCGCCTTCGCCCCGTATCGACTGGCCCCCGGCTCCATGCCCGAGGAGGGGGCCCGAAACGCCCGGCTGGTGGGGGCCGGACCGCTCCTCACCGGGACCGAATTGGCGCTGCCGCCGCCGCTCAAGGCCGAGGCCTTCGCCCTGGTCGAGGCGGGGCGGGCCAGCGACGAGACCGGGGCCTGCCGCGGGGCCGACGGGGCGCTGGCCGGGAGCCCCACGGCGCCGCGGGCCTGCCTGGTGGGGGAGCGCCACCGGCTCTCGGTGGCCGCCGCGGTCCGGGCGGCGATGGAGGCTGGCTACGCCGGGGTGGTCTTCGAGCACCCGGACGGCCCGCTGGTAGAGGGGCTGCTGGGGGCCGGCTTCTGCCCCGACTGCCAGCGCGAGTTCCAGCGGCGCCTCTCGCGCAAGTACGGCGAGCAGTTCCAGCCCATCGACTTCCTCGCCATGGCGCGCAGCGCGGTGGCCGGGGCCTCGAGCGCCCTCTCCTTCTCGACCCTCCCCTTCGGCCGCGACTTCTGGCGCTTCCGCCATGAGTCGCTGGTGCGGGCGGTGCGCGCCCAGGTGCGCGCGGCCCGCGACGCCGCCCGGGTGGCCGCCCGCCCCTTCCCGCTCTGCGGCCGCTTCGCCGCCCTCGGCCCCTCGCAGCTCGGCGCCGCCCGGCACCTCGACGCCGCCATCTTCCCGGTCACGCTGAGCGGCTACCCGGTGAGCGGCCGCTTCGAGCTGCTGCGGGGGGTGCTCCACCGCCGGGCGGTGGCGGTCGAGCCGCCCGACGACGCGCCGCCGGCCGCCTGGCTGCGGCTGGCCTCGCTGGGCGGCCCGTACGGCATCGGCGTGGCCGGGGTGCAGCCGGGGCGGGAGGCCGGGGCGGTGCTGGCCGGGATCCGCACCCTGATCCGGCGCGTGGCCGCCCGCGGCGGGGCGCCGAGCGTGGCCACCCCGCTCACCGAGATCGCCGTCCTCTACTCGGCCGAGGCCGACGTCTGGAGCGGCGGGCGCCACCGGCGCGCCGTCGAGGCGGCCATCGAGCTGCTGGCCCAACGCCAGCTCCAGGTGACGGTGGCGCTGCGCCTCAGCGAGCTTCCCGCCGGCGTGCCGCTGGTGCTGGCCGACGCCGCGGCGCTCTCCCGGCCGGAGGCCCGCGAGGTGGAGAAGCGCAAGGCGGCCGGCGCCCCGCTGCTCGGCTTCGCCGGCCCGGGCGACGAGGCGGCCTTCGTCAAGGCGGTCGAGGCCCTCTTCCCGCCGTGGAAGCGCGCCGTCACCGTGCAGACCACGGGCCCGCTCATCGTCACGGTCCGCTCGCACGACGACGCCATCGACGTCCACCTCGCCACCGCCTGGCCGGAGCGGGCCAGCCGGACCAGGCTGCGGCTCCCGGTGGTGCTGGTGCGCGGGGCTCGCAAGGCCACCTTCTTCATGAGCGACGGCACCGAGGCCATGCTGCGCTTCAGCCGCGACGGCGGGGCGGCGGTGCTGGTGGACCTGCCGACCTTCACCGGCTACGCGGTCCTGACTCCGGAGCACTGAGGCGGATCAGCGGCCGGGCGGTGCGGCCGGGCCCCGGATCGGCAGGGCCACGGTGACGCGGGTCCCCTGACCGGCGGTGCTCTCGATCGTCACGGTGGCGTCGTGGCGCTCGACGATCTGCTTCACGGTGGCCAGCCCGAGCCCGACGCCGCGCCCCGGCCGCGTCGTGAAGAAGGGCTCGAAGAGGTGCTGCTGCACCTCGGTGGTCATCCCCTCGCCGTCGTCGGCCACGGTGACCCGCACCTGCCCCTCGGCGGCGTGCAGGCCGAGCCGGATGGTCCCGCCCCGGCGGATCGCCTGGGCCGCGTTGGTGAGCAGGTCGATGAAGGCCTGGGTGAGCGCGGAGCGGCTCCCGGAGACCTGCGGCACCTCGTCGAAGTCACGCACCAGCACGGCGTCGACCTCCTTGAGCGCCGGCTTGCAGATCAGCGCCGCCTGCTCCAGCAGCGGCGCCAGGTCCAGCGGGACGGTCTTGCCGGCGCTGGGGCTGGCGTAGGCGGCCAGCTCGCGGGTCAGCTTCTGGATGCGCAGGCCGGCCTCGCGGATGGCGGCGATCTTCTCCAGGTCGGCCGGGTCGCCGTTGCCGAGCCCCCACTTGGAGAAGAGCGAGTCGGCGTACATGGTGACCGCCACCAGCGGGTTGTTGACCTCGTGGACGATGCCGGCGGCGAGGCGCCCGAGGCCAGCCATCTTCTCCGACTGCTCCAGCTGCGACTCGAGCAGCCGGACCCGGGCCACCGCCGTGGTCCAGGCCGGCCCCAGCCGGTCCCGCTCGCCGGGTGGCACCAGCGCGGCCAGGATCTCTGGCACCGCCTCGTCGCGCTTCATGCCCCGCTCCTTCCCAGTCGCTCGACCCGTCGCTCAGCGCGGCTGCGCCGCCCGCCAGGCGCCGGCCGCCTCGGCCAGCACCTCCTTCACCGGCACGCCGCACTCCAGCGCCCGCGACGCGCAGTCATCGTACTCCGGCTGGGCGTTGACGACCCGCCCGTCGAGCCTGGCCACCTTGACGAGGATGGTGCCGTAGCGGGTCTCGACCGGCTGGAGCTCGCGCTGCAGCGCCTGACGCTGCACGCTGGTGAAGCGCACCCCCAGGGTGCTGGTCTCGGTGAGCAGCACCCGGGCCACCAGCTCGCGCCGGGCCGGCTCGCAGAGGGCGCCCAGCAGCAGCCCGGGGCGCCCCTTCTTCATGGTGATGGGCGTGGCCCAGGCGTCGAGCGCGCCGGCCGCCAGCGCCGCCTCGATGGCGTGCGCCACCAGCTGTCCGGTGGTGTCGTCGAGGTTGCACTCCAGCACCACCAGCGACTCGCCGGGGGCGGCCTGGGCCTCGCCCTCGCCGAGCGTGAGGCGCACCAGGTTGGGCCGGTCGGGCCAGCGGGCGGTGCCGGCGCCGTAGCCGACCTGGTGGGGGCGGTGGGGCGGCAGCGGCCCGAGCTCGAAGAGGCCGGCCAGCAGCGCCGCGCCGGTGGGGGTGACCGCCTCCCCCGGCGGGCCGCCGGGCCGGACCGGCAGGCCGAGGAGCAGCTCGAGCACCGCCGGCGGCGGCACCGGGAGCAGGCCGTGGGCGGTCCTCGTGAAGCCGCTGCCGAGCTCCGGCGGCGAGGCCACCGCCCGCGGCCAGCCGAGCAGCTCCAGCGCCACCACCGCGCCGCAGAGGTCCACGATCGAGTCGACGGCCCCGACCTCGTGGAAGTGGACCTGCTCCAGGGCGCAGCCGTGCACCCGGGCCTCGGCCCGGGCCAAGCGCAGGAAGAGGCCGCGGGCCGCCTCCCTGGCCCGCTCGGAGAGGGCGCTGCGATCGACGATGGCCACCAGGTCGGCCAGCCGGCGCTCGCCGCCGCCGTTCCCCTCGACCCGGACCTCGACGTGCGTGGCGGCGATGCCGTTGACGAGCACCCGCGAGACCTCCAGCCGCCAGCCGGGCAGCCCGAGCGTGGCCAGGGTGGCAGTGAGGTCGTCGCGGTTGACGCCGAGGTCGAGAGCGGCGGCCAGGAACATGTCGCCGGAGAGGCCGCCGATCGGTTCGAGGAGGAGCAGGTCTGGCATGGCGCCTTTGCAGTGCGGCGGCTCAGCCGCGGGCGATCAATCCTGCCACGAAGCCGGCGCCGAAGCCGTTGTCGATGTTCACGACGGTCACGTTGGGGGCGCAGGAGTTGAGCATGGCCAGCAGGGCGGCGATCCCGCCCAGCGAGGCCCCGTAGCCGACCGAGGTCGGCACGGCGATGACCGGCCGCCCCACCAGGCCGCCCACCACGCTCGGCAGCGCCCCCTCCATGCCGGCCGCCACCACCACCGCCCGGGCCCGGGTCAGCTCCTCGCGCCGCGCCAGCAGCCGGTGGATCCCGGCCACGCCGACGTCGTAGACCCGCAGCGCCTCGACCCCCATGACCTCGAGGGTGACCACCGCCTCCTCGCAGACCGGCACGTCGCTGGTGCCGGCGCAGCAGACCGCCACCGGCCCCTTGGTGGGGAGCGTCATGCGGCCGCGCCGCAGGGTGCGCGAGACCGGGTCGTAGGTCGAGCCCTTGACGGCCCGCTTCACGGCCCTGGCCTTCTCGGCCGAGAGGCGGGTCACCAGCAGCGGGCCGTGGGCCGAGAGGCGCCTGGCGATGGCCGAGACCTGCGCCGCGGTCTTGCGCTCGGCCAGCACCACCTCGGGCATCCCCTGGCGGAGCACCCGGTGGGTGTCGATGGTGGCCACGTCGCCGAGCCGCTCGAAGGGGGCGGCCCGGAGCGCCGCCACCGCCTCGTCGAGCGGGGTGGCGCCGGAGAGCAGGCGCTTCAGCAGGCGACGCAGGGCGACCTCGTCCATGGTGGCTTCCGGTGCCGGCCCGCTCACTCGCGGCGGGGGCTATCGAGGTGGGAGAGCAGCCGGGCGATGCTGGCCGGCTCGGGCATGACCAGGATCAGCCCCTCCAGCTGCGGGGCGGAGGCGCTCGTGAAGCGGGCCGCCAGCGCCACCGAGCCGGCGTGGTCGACGAGCCGCTCGACGCAGGCCTTGCCGCTGCCGCGGGCGAAGGTCGGCACCGAGAGCAGCAGGGTCTCGTGGACCAGGCTGGCCACGGCGGTGACGAAGGCGCTGCCGACGATGTTGCCGCACTCCATCAGGCCGCTCTCGGCCAGGGTGCCGAACTTCCCGCCCACCGCCGGCACGCCGAGCGCGCCGGCCAGCGCCCCGGCGTCGGCGTCGGGGAGGGCCAGCAGCAGGTGGCCGGTGAGCGGACCCTCCAGCCGGACCCCGACCGCCACCAGGTCGCTGCCGAGCGCGCCGAGGAAGCTGGCGATGGCCCCGGGGCTGGTGCCGATCCAGGACTCGGGGACGTCCATGTCGAGCCGCAGGCGGGTGAGCCGGCCGAGGGCGGTGAGGGCGGCGCCGCAGCCGATGGTGGTCAGCTCCTGCAGGGCGTCGACGTGGCGAGGGGCGATGCTCATGCGGCCAGCAGCCGGGCGACGTCGAGGATGAAGACCGGCCGGCCGGTGCCGAGCACGGTGACGGCGGAGAGGCCGCTCAACCCCTGCAGCGGCGGGCCGAGCGGCTTCAAGACCGCCTCGTGCTGGCCGAGCAGGCCGTCGACGGCCAGGCCGATGCGGCCGTCGGCGCCGTCGGCCACCACCACCGACCGGTCGTCGCGCCCGGCCGAGGTGAAGCCGAGCAGCGCGGCCAGATCGTGGACCGGCACCAGCTCGCCGTCGTAGAGGAGCAACGGCGCGCCCTGGCTGCGGTCGAGCGAGGAGTACCTGACGTTGGCGGCGCCGTGGACCTTGGCGATGGGCAGCCCCAGCACCTCGTCGCCGACCTGCACCAGCAGCACCGGCTGGACCGCCACGGTGAGCGGCAGCCGCAGGGTGATGCGGGTGCCGAGGCCTCGGGAGCTCTCCAGCTCGAGCGTGCCGCCGACCGTCTCCAGCGTTTTCTTGACGGCGTCGAGCCCGACCCCGCGTCCGGAGACGTCGGTGACCTGGTCGGCGGTGGAGACCCCCGGCAGGGTGGCCAGCTGCAGCGCCTCGCGCTCGCCGAGCGAGGCCGCCTGCGCCGGGGTGAGCGAGCCGCGCCGCACCGCCGCCTCGCGCAGCCGTCCGGCGTTCATCCCCTTGCCGTCGTCGGCCAGCTCGATCACCACCCGGTCGCGGTCGCGCCGGGCGGTGATGGTGATGCGCCCGGTGGCCGGCTTGCCGGCCAGCAGCCGCAGGTGGGGCGCCTCGATGCCGTGGTCGACGGCGTTGCGCAGCAGGTGGAGCAGCGGGTCGGAGAGCTCCTCGATGATGGCGCGGTCGAGCTCGAGCTCGGCCCCGTGGACCTCCACCTCGACCTGGCGGCCCAGCTTGCGGGCCAGGTCGCGGGCGGTGCGCGGGAGCCGCTCGGTCACCACCGAGAGCGGGGTCATGCGCACGCCCATGAGCTGG
Organism: Anaeromyxobacter sp.; assembly: GCA_025360965.1. Classification (GTDB taxonomy): domain Bacteria; phylum Myxococcota; class Myxococcia; order Myxococcales; family Anaeromyxobacteraceae; genus JADKCZ01. The sequence goes on from JANYBC010000144.1 coordinate 27,531, forward strand.
CCGTGCAGCTCCTTGACGATGGCGTGGAGCCGGTCGACCCCCTCGTCGAGCGGCGGGCGCAGCGCCTCCGGCAGGGTCCGGCCCACCTCGCGGATGCGGGCGGTGGCCAGCAGCAGCTCGCCGACGGTGTCCACGAAGCCGTCGAGCACCTCGGTGCGGACCCGGACGGTGCGGCTCGACTCGGGGCTGGCGCCGTCGCGTGGCGGCGCCGGGGCGGCCTGCGGCGCCGGGGTGGTGACGGTCTCGTCCTGGGTGCGGATGGTGACGGCGCCGAGGTCGGAGATCTGGGAGAGGGCCCGCTCGATCCGCTCCAGCGGCTCGGCGCTCTCCAGCACCACCAGCAGCTTCTTGCCAGGGAGACGGCCGGCCTTGAGCTCCTCGACGGTCGGCGTGGAGCGCAGCACCGAGCCGAGCCCGGCCAGCTTCTTCACGACCAGGAAGGCGCGCACCGCCGGCACCGGGCAAGCGGCGGCCACCTCGACCTCGACCTCCAGCCGGCGCGGGCCGGCCACCACCGCCTCCGGGACCGGCGCTGGCACGGTTCGCGGCGTGATGGGCTGGGCGCCGGCCACCGGGGTGGTGGGCGCGGCGGTGGTGGGCGCGGGGGGGAGCGGGCGGCCGTCCCTGGTGAGCCTGGTGATCTCGCCGAGCCGGGCCACCAGCGCCGGGTCGGGGTCGGGCTTCTCCTTGCGCGAGGCGGCCTCCACCATGTCGCCGAGGGCGTCGCAGGTGTCGAGCAGGGCGTCGACGGCGGCCGGCTCCGCCCGGGCCAGGCGGCGCCGGTAGAGGTCGACGAGGTCCTCGGCCTGGTGGGCCAGGGCGGCGATGCCGTCGAGCTGCATCGACGCGCTCATCCCCTTGATGCTGTGGACGTGGCGGAAGATGCCGTCGATGAGCGGCGCGGTCTCGAGGCCGGAGGTGACCGCCTGCTCCAGCTCGACCAGCTCTCGCGAGAGGCCGGTGAGGTGCTCGCCAGCCTCGGCGACGAAGAGCGAGAGGTAGCGGGAGAGGTCGAGCGGCACGGGGCTCTCGGCGCCCCGGCTACGGTTCGCCCAGGACCTTCTTCACGACGATGAGCACGTCCTCGGACTTGAACGGCTTGACGATGAAGTCGCTGGCGCCTGCCTCGATGGCCTCCATCACCAGCGACTCCTGCCCGAGCGCTGAGCACATCACGATGACAGCCCGCGGGTCGGCCTTGATGATCTCGCGGGTGGCCTCGATGCCGCTCTTGAACGGCATGACGATGTCCATGGTGGTGAGGTCGGGCTTGAGCTCCCGGT
>JANYBC010000145.1 GCA_025360965.1 Anaeromyxobacter sp.
CCAGGGCGACGGCATGAAGCTGGTGGAGATGCACTTCCTCGCCGACGTGCTGGTCCCCTGCGAGGTCTGCGGCGGGAAGCGCTTCAACGACGCCACCCTGCGGGTCCAGTTCAAGGGGAAGAACATCGCCGAAGTGCTCGACCTCTCCATCGCCGAGGCGAGCGTGCACTTCGCTGCGCACAAGGAGGTGGCCCGCATCCTGCGCACGCTCGAGGACGTCGGCCTCGGCTACCTCAAGCTCGGCCAGCCCTCCCCCACCCTCTCGGGCGGCGAGGCCCAGCGCATCAAGCTCTCCCGCGAGCTGGCCCGGGTCGGGACCGGCCGCACCCTCTACATCCTCGACGAGCCGACCACCGGCTTGCACTTCGAGGACGTGCGGCGGCTGCTCACCGTGCTGGAGCGGCTGGTCGAGGCCGGGAACACCGTGGTGGTGATCGAGCACAACCTCGACGTCATCAAGTGCGCCGACTGGCTCATCGACCTCGGCCCCGAGGGGGGCGAGCGCGGCGGCCTGATCATCGCCGAGGGCACGCCGGAGGAGGTGGCCAGGGTGGAGGCCAGCGCCACCGGCCACTACCTCGCCAAGGTGCTGGCACAGCACCGCGCCCGCGCCCGCGCCGGATGAGACAGGTTGACGCTCACCCGGACCCGCGCTAACGCTCTCGGCATGCGCCTCCGCCTCCTGCCGCTGATCATCCTCTTCGCCGCCTGCGCCCCGAGCTTCATCTCCGGAACCGAGGTGCCCGACTCCAAGGACAACCGGGCGGTCTACGAGCTGATCCGGCAGTACGCCGAGGCGCTCCGCAAGCGGGACGCCGCGGCCATCCTCAAGCTGGTCTCGCCCGACTACCACGACGGCTCGGGCACCCCCGACCCCTCCGACGACGTCACCCGCGAGACGCTGGAGCGGTCCCTCGCCATCGACCTCTCCAAGGTCGAGGCGGTGGCGCTCGAGATGGGCGTGAAGAAGATCGACGTCACCGGCGACGAGGCCCGGGCCGAGGTCTTCTACGACGCCGCTTACCGGGTGGTGACGCCGGCCGGGCCGGTCGCCAAGCGCCCGTCCGACCTGAGCCAGATGCGCTTCCGCAAGGTGAAGGGCAGCTGGAAGATCTCCTCCGGGCTCTAGAACCCCTCCCCGAAGAGCGCGCGGCGCCTCAGGGGCCGAGCAGCGCGCGGTACCCGTCGGGCCCGAGGGTCCGCAGCGCCAGCAGCCGGTCCCGGTAGCGCCGCCAGTCCTTGCGGACCATCCGTTCGGCCGGGAGCGCCGGCCCGAGCGCCGCGCGCAGGCGGCTGACCGCGAAGCGGAGCGCCGCCCAGCGAGCCCAAGCCGGCAGCGCCTGCACCGTCTCGGCGTCGAGCCGCCGCTTCGAGCGGTACCCGTCCATCAGGGCCCGCACCCGCGCCGGCTGGTGGTGGTCGGTGAAGCACCAGGCGTCGATGGCGATGGCGAGGTCGTAGGCGAAGGGGGCGGTGCAGGCCATCTCCCAGTCGAGCAGGTAGCTGACCCGGTCTCCCAGCCAGAGCACGTTGTCGATGAAGAGGTCGCCGTGGCAGAGCCCGCGCGGCGCGCCCGGCAAGCGCCCGGCCGCGGCCAGCTCCTCCCGCAGCAGCGGCAGCGCCTCACGGACCTCGGCGTCGAGACGGTGCCCGTCCCCGATCGCCGACAGCCAGCCCGCCACCGTGGCCGGGCCGTAGGGGTTTTCCCGCTCGCCGCTGAAGGCCGCCGAGAGCTCGTGGAGCCGGCCGAGTTGCTCGCCGACGCGCCGGCAGCGGTCCGGGCCGGCCTCGGCGCGTCCGATGGCCTCGCCCGAGGCGTGGTCGAAGAGCATGGCGGGGCGGCCGACCAGGTCGATCCAGGGGCGGCCGTCGGCGGCCAGGACCAGCCTCGGCACCGGGAAGTGGGCGGCGAAGAGGAAGCGCAACACCTCCGCCTCGAAGGCGACCTCGGCCCCGGTCTTCCCCTCGGCGAGCCGCAGGAACCAGCGATCGGCCCCGACCTGCAGGTGGTAGCTGGTGTTGCTCCTGCCGCGCGGCTCGGGATCGGCGCGGTCGGGTGGCGGCAGGCCGAAGCGGCGGGTGGCGTCGGCGAGCTGGCCCTGCGTGAGGACGGTGTGGAGCGCCATGGAGCGAGCGTGCCCGCAAAGGGGCGGAGCCGTCAACGCGCGACGGCCCTGATCGGCGCGATGAGGGCGGCGAGCGCGACGCGTCGCTTCATGGGAGCGCCCCATCGGGGCACGACGCAGTAGACTCCGGGGGGTGAGCCACGACAAGGACCCGAGCGGACGATCCGACCAGCACAACTCCCGCGGCATCGAGCTGGCGGACCGTGGCTGGCTCGACGAGGCGGTCAAGGAGTTCCAGCGAGCCATCGAGCTCGATCCCGGCGCGTCCCACGCCCACGACAACCTGGCGACCGTCTACGCCGAGCAGAAGAAGCTGCGCGAAGCGCTCTCCGAGCACCTGGTCGCGCTCCGGCTCGATCCCGAGAGCCCCACGGTCCACTTCAACCTGGCCGCCTTCCTCTCGGCCAACGCCACCGACCTCGCCATCGAGTCCTACCGGGCCGCGCTGGCGCTCGACCCGCTCTTCCCCGAGGCCCAGTTCAACCTCGGCCTGACCCTGGCCGACGAGGGCCAGGTCGAGGAGGCGCTCACGGCGCTGCGCACCGCGGTGGAGCAGGCGCCGGAGGACCCCCTGCCGCGCCACGAGCTGGCCACGCTGCTGCTCGACGAGGCGGAGTTCCGCGCCGCCATCACGCAGCTCAAGGAGGTGGTTCGGCTCGCCCCGGAGCTCTTCGAGGCCTGGCTCGATCTCGGCATCGCCTATGCCCAGCAGGGGTTCTACGAGGAGTCGGCCCGGGCCTATGCCGGGGCGGTGCGGCTGCGCCCCGACGACCTGCTGCTCAACTACAACCTCGGCGGGCTCCACGCCCTCCAGGGCAAGCCGGACGAGGCCCTGGCGGCCCTGCGCAAGGCCCTCGCGATCGATGCGGTCAAGGTCCGCGGCTGGTTGCGGGACGACCGGATGTTCGAGCCGCTGGAGGGGTTGAACGACTTCGAGGCGCTTGCCAGGGGCTGAGCCTCAGGGCCTCAGCACTGGCAGCCTCCCCGTCCGCGGCACGTCCGGGGTGGTCCGCCGTTCGTCCGCCCGTCCGCCGGCCGGCCAGCTCCCGGCCGGCCGTTCTACGGCCGGTCCGTAGTCCTTACGCCCACTTGGCGGCCGTCCGCGCCTGGGCCCCCGCCGTGCAGAGTAGTGCTCTGCCTCCCGGGACCCGGCCGGGTGGTCGGCAAATCTGCTTTCCGTCCCAGCCCCTTCCCGGTAAACAGGACCTGGAGTTACCCATGCCCGAGCTGGCCTTCTTTCGTCACGGTGAGGAGTTGCTCCGCGTCACGCTCGGTGACCGGACCGCCATCGGCCGCGCCCCCGACTGCGACGTCTCGCTGCCCGATCCGGCCCTCTCCCGGATCCAGGCCGTGGTGGAGCGCCGCGCCGACGGCTTCCACCTCGTCGACCGGTCGGGGCGCGGGACGCGGCTCGGCAGCGCCGAGGTGCATGAGGCCCCGCTGGCCGACGGCGCCGAGCTGACGCTGGGGGCCTGGCGGGCGCTCTTCCGGGCGGCGCCCGCCGAGGGCGTCGAGTCGACCCACGCCGGCGGAACCCAGCTCCGCCAGGCCATCCCGCCCCCCGAGGCGGCGCCCCCGGCCCGCCTCCGGATCCGGGAGCGCGGCCGCGAGCGCAGCCTGACCGTCCCCCGCGCCGGCCTGACCGTCGGCAAGGCTCCGGGCAACGACGTGGTGCTCTCCGACCCGTTCGTCTCGGCCTGCCACCTGCGGATCGAGCCGCGCGCGGGGCGCTGGTACCTCGTCGATCTCAGCTCGACCAACGGCACACTGCTGGGTGGCTCCCGGGTGGAGCGGGCCGAGCTCCCCTTCGGCCTGCCGCTGCAGCTCGGCGACGTCGAGCTGGTGCTGGAGCAGCCCTCCCCGGCCGAGGCGGTCCGGCCGGCGGTCTTCGAGCAGATGCTGAGCAAGGACCCGGGCATGCGGCGGGTCTTCGAGCTGGTGGAGCGGGTCGCCCCCTCCGACGCCGCCGTGGCCATCTTCGGGGACACCGGCACCGGCAAGGAGCTGGTGGCCCGCGCCCTCCACGCCCGCTCGCCGCGGGCCAGCGGCCCATTCATCCCGGTCAACTGCTCCGCCATCGCCGAGACCCTCATCGAGTCCGAGCTCTTCGGCCACGAGAAGGGGGCCTTCTCCGGCGCCGAGCGGCTGCGCAAGGGGGCCTTCGAGGAAGCCTCCGGGGGCACCATCTTCCTCGACGAGATCGGTGAGCTCCCCTTCGACCTGCAGGCCAAGCTGCTCCGCACCCTGGAGCTGGGCGAGGTCAAGCGGGTCGGCGCCTCCCGCCCCATCCTCGTCAACGTCAGGGTGGTGGCCGCCACCCACCGCGACCTGCGCGCCCAGGTCCGGGCCGGGAAGTTCCGCGAGGACCTCTTCTACCGGCTCTGCGTGGTGCCGCTGACCGTTCCACCGCTGCGCCAGCGGCGCGGCGACGTCCGGCTGCTGGCCGAGACCTTCCTGTCGGCCTCGGCGCCGCGCGGCGTGGCGCTGCGCTGGTCGGACGAGGCGCTCACCAGGCTGGAGGGCTACGACTGGCCGGGCAACGTGCGCCAGCTTCGCAACGTGGTGCAGCGGGCCCTGCTCTTCCGCGGCGAGGGGCAGGTCATCCCGGCCTCGGCGGTGGTCTTCGAGGACACCCGGGCCAGCGACGGTGAGTCCGGCGACGACGACACCCTCTCCCTTCGCGGCCTCACCATGGAGGAGGTGGAGCGGGAGGCCATCCGGCTCTCGCTGCGCCGCCACCGTGGCAAGCGCTCGGCGGTGGTCCGCGAGCTCAAGATCGCCAAGAGCACGGTGTTGAAGCGCATCGGCCAGTGGGGCCTGCAGGACGAGGGGCGGACACCGGGGCAGTCCACCGCCGACGACGCCGACGAGGCCGGCTGAGCCCGGAGGCCAGGGCCGATCGCCACCGCCGCTACTTCTTCTTGGCCGGCGGCGCCTTCTTGGCGTCCTTGGGGGTCAGCTCGGCCAGCCGGACCTTGCCCTTCTTGGCGGCCTCGCTCCTGGGGTGGTCGGCGAGCAGCTGCTCCAGCACCGCCCTGGCGTCGTTCGTGCGGTCGAGCTGGATCAGCCCCTCGGCCACCTGCAGCAGCGCCTCCGGAGCCCGCTCCGACTTCGGGTAGTCCTCGGCCACCTTGCCGTAGACCACCACAGCCTCGCGCCACTTCCCCTGCCCGGCCAGCAGGTGCCCGGCCCGGAAGGCCGCCTCCGGCGCCTTCTCGTCGCGCGGCCAGCGCTTCACGAAGTGCAGGAAGAGCTCGCGGGCCACGCCCTTGTCCCCCGCGGCCTCCACCTGCTGCGCCAGCGCGAAGACGGCGGCGCGATCGTCCGGCCTGGGCAGCTCGGCGAGCTTCTGCCGGGCCACCGCCTCGTCGAGCGCGCCGGTCCCCTTCAGGGAGGCCAGCCGGGTCTCGTTCTCCTTGCTCGACTCGGCCACCTGCTGCTGGAGCTGCGAGAGGTTGTGCTGCTGGGCCTCCAGCTCCCCCTTGAGCCTGGCCAGCTCGTCGCCCAGCTTGTTGACGGCCACGCCGAGGTCGGCCCCCTTGGCCCGAGACACGGTGTTGAGCTCGTCGAGCTTGACCTGCACCTCGCGCAGCTTCTTGTCGACCAGGGCGATCTTCTCCCGGAGCTGGGTGTCGATCTCCTGGGCCTGCTCCTTGGTCTCGACCTCGAGGCGCTGGACGCGCGCCTCCAGCAGGCGCCCCTTCTCCAGGGGCACCCAGCAGCCGCTGATGGCCAGCAGGAGCGCGGCGGCGGCGAGGCGGCGCATGGGCTCAGCGCTCGATCTTGAGCTCGGCGCGCCGGTTCTTCGACCAGCAGGACTCGGCCGCCTCGTGGCAGAGCGCCTGCTCCTTGCCGAAGGTGTTGGTCTCGACGGTGCCGGCCACGCCGAGGTCGCCCAGGTACTTCTTCACCGCCTCGGCCCGCTTCTTCCCGAGCGCCAGGTTGTACTGGGTGGTGCCGCGGTCGTCGCAGTGGCCGTCGACCTGGACCCGCCGGGCCGGGGCCTTGGCGAGGCAGGCGGCCAGCCGCTTCAGCGCCGCCGCCGATTCGCCCGCGACCGAGGACTGGTCGTAGCCGAAGTGGGCGGTGAAGGCCGCGGCGTCGGCGCAGGCGGGTTCAATCGTGTTCACGCAGCGACCTTCCTGGCAGCCCTTGCCGCTGCCGCACTCGGCGTCGCCGGCGCACTCGGCCTTGGGGGCCTCTGCCGCCGCCGCGGCCGGGGCGGCCGGCCTCGGCTCGCACTTGTTGGCCTTGCAGCTGAAGCCGTCCTTGCAGTCGGCGTCGGCGGCGCACTCGGCGCAGGCGCCGGAGACGCAGAGCTTGCCGAAGCCGGCCTGGGCCTCGCAGTCCTTGGAGGACTTGCACTCGCCGTTCTTGGGCGGGGACGGGCAGGCGGTCAGCAGGGCGACGAAGACCAGGGCAGCGAGGGTGGTGACGCGACGCATGGCGGGACCTCTCAAGGGGGGCGGTGTGGTGGGGTGCAGCGAGCCCCTGTATCTTCCTCCCCGACTACGCCTGTCAAAGGAAATCCTGCCGCGGCGGACCCTCCTTGCCGGGAACCCCCGGATCGTTGAGCGCGCCCGCCCCCGGCGCTATGGTGCCGGCCGATCGTGCCCCCCTCCCGAACCCGCCCCGGCCACCGCGTCCTGCACCGCCTGGTCCTCGCCCTCGGCGCCCTCGGCGCCCTGGCGGCCCTGGCGGGAAGCCTGGTCTTCTGGCTCTGGACCCGCGACCTGCCGGCCTTCGACTCCCTGAAGGACTACCGCCCGCTGGTGGCCACCCGGGTGCTCGGCACCGACGGCAGCGAGGTCTTCTCCTTCGCCCGCGAGCGGCGCACCGTGGTGCCGATCGAACAGGTCCCGGCCGTGCTCAAGCAGGCGGTCATCGCCGCCGAAGACGCACGCTTCTACCAGCACGAGGGGATCAACTACCTCGCCATGTTCCGCTGCGTGGCGCGCGGCCTGCTGAGCGGGCGGGTGCGCTGTGGCGGCTCGACCATCACCCAGCAGGTCGTGAAGACCTTCCTGCTCGCCAAGGACTGGAAGTACCAGCGCAAGGCGAAGGAGCTGGTGCTGGCCCCGCGCCTCGAGCAGAACCTCGGCAAGGACGAGATCCTCTGGCTCTACCTGAACCAGATCTACTTCGGCCACCGCCGCTACGGCGTCGAGGAGGCGAGCCGCTTCTACTTCGGCAAGCGGGTCGCCGAGCTGACCTTGGGTGAGGCGGCGACGCTGGCCGGGACCATCCAGTCGCCGGCTCGGCTCTCCCCCGTGGCCCACCCGTCGGCGGCCAAGGCGCGGCAGGCCTACGTGCTGCGCCGCATGGCCGAGGAGGGCTACATCACCGCGGCCCAGCTCGAGGCCGAGCTGGCCCGGCCCATCGCGGTGGCGCCGCCCGAACCGGACCGCCCGGGCGCGTCCTACGCCGACGTGGTCCGCCGCTACCTCGACACCCGCTACGGCGTCGACCGGGTGGAGACCGATGGGCTGGTCGTCAAGGTGGCCATGGACCCCTCGGCCCAGCGCCAGGGCGAGGCGGCGTTGGAGGCCGACCTGCGTGCCGTCGACCGTCGCCAGGGCTGGCGCGGACCGCTCCTCACGCTCACCGCCGACCAGCTCGAGGCCGCCCTCCCCGCCTGGCGCGAGCGGCTCTCCGCGGCCGCGGCGCGCGGCGGCCAACTGCTGGTCTGGGACCTCGCCGCGGTCGACCCGGACGAGCTCGAGCCGGGCACCGACGGGGCGGCACCCGATCCCCGCAAGATGATCCGGGTCCGGCCGCTGGTGGCCGACGGCCTCTACGCGGCGCTGGTCACGGCGGTCGACGACAAGCGGGCGCTGCTCGACCTGGGCGGCGCCACCGGCACCATCCCCTTCTCGGATCTCGGCTGGGCCCGCAAGTGGAACCCGCAGAGCGGCACGGCGGCGCCACGCAGCGTGCGCCAGGTGCTGGCGGTCGGCGACGTGGTGCTGGCGCGCGTGATCCCCGGCGCCGCTCCCCCGGAGGCGACCGTCAAGGCCGGCAAGCCGCTGGCCCTCTCGCTCGGCCAGCAGCCCCGGGTGCAGGGGGCGCTGGTGGCCATCGACCCGATCACCCGCCAGGTCCGGGCCCTGGTGGGCGGTTCGACCTCCTCGCGCTCCTCCTTCAACCGGGCCACCCAGGCAAGGCGGCAGCCGGGCAGCTCGTTCAAGGTCTTCGTCTGGGGCGCGGCCATCGAGTCGCGTCGCTTCACGCCGGCCACCGTGGTCTACGACACGCCCGATCTCTATCGCGATCCATGGACCGGCAAGGAGTGGAAGCCCCGCAACTTCGAGAAGGACCAGTTCGACGGCCCCATGCTGCTCAAGGACGCGCTGGCGCACTCCAAGAACACCGTGGCCGTGAAGCTGACCGACGCCCTCGGCCCCGACGCGGTGATCGGCTTCGCTCGCCGCATGGGGATCGAGAGCGACCTGCCCCGAAACCTGACCCTGGCCCTCGGCACCGGCGAGGTGACGCCGCTGGAGCTGACCAACGCCTACACCAGCCTGGCGGCCCAGGGCGCCTACCTCCCGCCGGCCTTCGTGCTGGAGGTGAGCGACCGGGACGGCGCGGTGCTGGAGACCTGGCTGCCCCCCACCGAGGTCCCGGCGCCGCTCCCCATCCCCGGCCTGCCGACCTCCACCGAGGGGGGCCTGGCCGGCGGCGCGCCGGCGCCCGCACCGCCGCCACCTCCCACCGCGGCAGGGAACGAAGGCGCCGCGCCTCCAGCCGACTTCGCCCTGCCCGCCAGCGGCACCCGGCCCGACGTGGCCTTCGTGCTCACCGACATGCTCCGCGGCGTGGTGGAGCGCGGCACCGGGGTGCTCGCCAGGGCGCTGGAGCGGCCGGCTGCGGCCAAGACCGGCACGGCCCAGGAGCACCGCGACGCCTGGTTCGTCGGCTACACGCCCGAGCTGGTGACCGGCGTCTGGGTCGGCTTCGACGACCACGGCCCGCTCGGGCCGCGCGAGACCGGCGCCGGCGCCGCGCTGCCGGCCTGGCTCGCCTTCATGAAGGGGACGCTGGGGAGCTCGCCGACCAGGGAGTTCGTGGCGCCGGAGGGGGTCCAGTTCGCCCGCGTCGACCCGGCCACCGGCCTGCTGGCGGCCGAGTCGAGGGCCGGCCGGCCCGAGGAGGAGCCGACCTCCTTCCTGACCGGCACCGCGCCGACCGAGGCGGTCAGCGCCAGGCCGGTCAGCCCGCCGCAGAACTTCTTCCTCGACGATCGCTGAGGAGGAGGGCCGGCTACTTGACCGGCGTGGCCCGCAGCGCCGCCTTGCCGTCCTTCACGTAGACGCTGAAGCGGACCGTCCGGCAGCCGTGGCGCTCCACGAGCTGCAGCTTGTTCTTCTCCAGCTTCGGCCGGAAGCGCTCGTAGGCCAGCCCTTCGGTCGGCTCGCCGCACTGCCCGCGGACGCGCAAGAACTCGGCGTGGATGGCGCGCCAGTGCTCCTCGTCGCTCTCCTCGGGGCTGGCCGGCGGCGTGGCCGCCTGGAACATGGCGGTGGCCGCGGCGGTCGAGCGGGGCGACGGGCGGGCCGCAGGGACCTCGGCGGAGGTCGACGGGCTCGGCTGCGCCATGGCCGGGGGGGCAGGCGAGAGGCCGGTCACAGCGGCGATCGAGCTGATGGTCTCGGCCGGCGGGGACGGGGTAGGCGCAGCGGGCGGCGGGGCGTCCTCGACCAGGCTGGGGCCGAAGGACCTGGGCGCGTCGGGGGCCTTGGGGAAGGTGAAGCTCGACTCCGACGGGAGGTTGATCTTCTGGGCGTTCGGGTGGTTGCCGGCGAAGGGATCGCTGCCGGTCAGGCTCGGGACGTTCCTTTCGGCCACGGCGGCCGCCTTGTTGAGCGCGCCCGCCACGGTGCCGAGGGCGCCGAGGAAGTCGGGGGCACGCGCCGAGAAGTCGCCGCGCTCGATCCTGGAGGCGGCCGCGACCAGCGAGGCCGGCACCACCGGCAGCACGTCGGTCTTGACCAGCACGCCGAGCAGCAGGCCGATGAGCAGCAGGGCCGCCAGGCCGATCAGCAGCGCCCACTGGTAGCGCGCCAGGTCGGTGAAGTAGCCGACGGTCGGGACCGAGAGGACCAGGAAGCCCTTGGAGAGCCCGGCCAGCGGGACGGCGAGCGCCCGGGCCGCCGGGGCCGTCGTGAAGAGGACCGGCACCCGCACCTTGATCGGCTCCTCCAGCAAGACCGGCGGAACCGCGCCCTCGCTGACCGGCACGCTCAGCGACGCCGTGGCGGTCCTGGCCAGGCGCCTGGCCAGCTCAGGCTGCGCCGTGGTGACGAGCTGCGGGGTCCCGACGTCGAGGGTGATGTCGACGCCGCTGCTTTGGGCCATGGCCCTGGCCCAGGCGAGGTCGAGCGGCAGGAAGAGCACGAGCGCCGCCCCCTCTCCGGCCGGGTAGGCAACGCCGTACCAGAGGCCGTCGTTGACGCGCACGTATCCGCGTCGAGGCGTCCCGGTGGCGGCGTCGCGCATGAAGGTGGCCGCATCCTTGTGCTGCCCGTCCTCCAGCGCGGCCGGGAGCTTCTTCTGCAACCACTCCTGGCTGGCGACCGACCAGAAGGCACCGGCCGGCAGGGTGATGCCGAGTCGGCTGGCGGCCTCCTCCACGGCGGCCCGGGCCGCGACCTCGGCCGCGGCGTGCCGCGACTCCATCTCCGCGCCCTCGTCGCGCGGCGGCGCCTTCCCCTTCTTCTTGCCCGGCGGCTCGGCCCTCGGCGGCGCGGCGAAGAGCGCCTCGAGCAGCTCGGCGTTCTTGACCGCCAGCCCGGTCACGGCGGCGGCCTCGCTGGCCATCAACCGCTCGGCGTCGCGCAGGTGGGCCGCGCCGATCCGGAGCGTGGCGTCGGCGTCCCGCAGGGCCCGGGCGGCGAGATCGCCGGTGAGCCCGAAGAGGTTGGCCGCCCCCGCCATCGCAAAAAGCAGCATGTAGAGCCAGAGCTTGAGCCGGTTCCGGTTCATGTCGGGCCATTTTAGCCCAGCCCGGGGCCCGGGGCGAGAAGGTGACCCGGGAAATGCTGGGCCGGATGTCACGAAACCGGCCGGCGCCCCTCCGATGCAGGTGACCCACGGGCCATTCTGCCGCAGGGTCCCCCCGGTCAACTGCCCGGTCACCCCCAGGAGAGCCATCCATGAAGCGACTGCTGCTCGCCACCCTGCTCGCCGCCCCCGCGCTCGCCGGCGCCGACGAGGGGATGTGGACCTTCAACAACTTCCCCAGGGCCGCCGTCGAGAAGGCCTACGCCTTCAAGGTCACCGACGCCTGGCTCGACAACGTCCGGCTCTCCTCGGTGCGGCTCGCCCAGGGCTGCTCGGCCAGCTTCGTCTCTGAGCGCGGCCTGGTGATGACCAACCACCACTGCGCCCACTCCTGCATCGAGCAGCTCTCGACCAGGGAGAAGGACTTCGTCAAGGCCGGCTTCCTCGCCAGGGCAGACGCCGACGAGGTCAAGTGCCCCGAGCTGGAGGTCAACCAGCTGGTCGGCATCACCAACGTCACCGACCGCATGAAGAAGGCGACCGAGGGAAAGAGCGGCCGTGACTTCTTCGTGGCCCAGCGCGGCGAGCAGGCGGCCATCGAGAAGGAGTGCCAGACCTCCGACACGCTCCGCTGCGAGGTGGTCAGCCTCTACCGCGGCGGCATCTACGACCTATACAAGTACCAGCGCTACCAGGACATCCGCCTGGTCTTCGCCCCGGAGTTCGCCATCGCCTTCTTCGGCGGCGACCCCGACAACTTCATGTTCCCCCGCTACGACCTCGACGTGGCCTTCGTCCGCGTCTACGAGGGGGCCAAGCCGGCCAGGCTGAAGAACTGGCTGCGCTGGTCGGCCGCCGGCGCCAAGGAGGGCGAGCTGACCTTCGTCTCCGGCAACCCGGGCGGCACCAACCGCAAGCTCACCGTGGCGCAGCTCGAGTACCAGCGCGACACCTCGCTGCCCGAGCGGATGGTGGCCCTGGCCGAGCTGCGCGGCAAGCTGAGCGAGTACGCCCGCCGCGGCGAGGAGCAGGCCCGCCACTCCAACGCCACGCTCTTCTACGTGGAGAACTCCCTCAAGGCGCTGACCGGCAGGCTCGAGGCCCTGGCCGACCCGGCCTTCTTCGAGTCGAAGGAGAAGGCGGAGGAGGAGTTCAAGGCGGCGCTGGCCAGGAACCCGGAGCTCGCCAGGAAGTTCCTGCCGTCCTTCGACGCGGTGACCAAGGCGACCGCCGACTCGAAGAAGCTGCGTCGGCAGCTCGACTTCAAGGAGCGGTTCAACGGCGGGGAGCTGATGGGCGTGGCCCGCATCCTGGTGCGCGGCGCCGCCGAGCGGGCCAAGCCGAACCCGGAGCGGCTCCGCGAGTACAGCGACGCGGCGATGCCGCAGCTGACCCAGTCGCTCTTCTCCCCGGCGCCGGTCTACCCGGAGTTCGAGACCTTCCTGCTCACCCACGTCATCACCAGGATGCGCGAGAAGCTGGGCGCCGACGATCCGTTCGTGAAGAAGGTGCTGGGCCAGAAGTCGCCGGCCGAGCTGGCGGCGGAGCTGGTCAAGGGGAGCGGGCTGGCCGACGTGGCCACCCGCAAGAAGATCTGGGAAGGCGGCCAGGCGGCGGTGGACGCGGCGGCCAAGACCGACGCCATGATCGCGTTCGCCCAGCTCATCGACGCCGACGGCCGCGCCGTCCGCAAGATCTACGAGGACACCATCCAGCCGGTGCTGGTGAAGAACCAGGAGCTGATCGCCCAGGCCCACTTCGCGGTGGAGGGGACCGGGACCTACCCGGACGCCACCTTCACGCCGCGCCTCTCCTACGGCTCGGTGCAGGGGTACGAGGAGGACGGCAAGAAGATCTCGCCGTTGACCACCATGGGCGGCGCCTTCGAGCGGGCCACCGGCCGTGAGCCGTACGCGCTGCCGAAGACCTGGCTCGAGGCCAAGGGGAGGCTCGACCTCACCACCCCCTTCAACATGGCCACCAGCAACGACATCATCGGAGGCAACTCCGGCTCGCCGGTGATCAACTCCAGGGGCGAGGTGGTCGGCCTGGTCTTCGACGGCAACATCCAGTCGCTGGGCGGCGACTACGGCTTCGACCCGGCCGTGAACCGCACCGTGGCGGTCCACTCCTCGGCGCTGGTCGAGGCGCTCGCCAAGATCTACGGGGCCCGGCGGATCGTCGACGAGCTCAAGCCGGGCAAGAAGTAGCCGCCGGCCGAGTTCCGTGACGACGAGGCCCGGTCACCGCGCGGTGGCCGGGCCGTTTCATTTGCAATGGCGCCGTTCGCGCTCCGTCAGGCGTCGCGCGGCACGGCGATCATCCGCTCCAGGGCGCGCCTCGCCCCCTCGGCCACGTCGGACGGCACGGTGATCTCGTGCTTGCCGCGCTGCAGGGCGTCGCGGATCATCATCAGGTCGACCATCTTCATGTAGGGGCAGTGCATGCGGCAGCCGATGCAGCCGTCGGCGATGATGAACTCCTTGCCGGGCCAGCGCTGCTTCAGCTGGTGGACGATGCCGTGCTCGGTGGCCACGATGAAGGTCTGGGCCTCGGGGTGGCGCCCCACCGCCGAGAGCATGGCGGTGGTGGAGCAGATCTCGTCGGCGATCTCCAGCACGTCGGCGCGGCACTCGGGGTGGGCGATGACCACCGCCCGCGGCCGCTCTCCCTTCACCTTGTTGACGCTGGCGCTGCGCAGCACGTCGTGGACCGGGCAGCAGCCGTCGTAGACCACGATCTCCTTCTCGGGCACCTTGGCCTTGACCCAGGCCCCCAGGTTCTTGTCCGGGGTGAAGAGGATCTTCTGCTGCGGCAGCGAGCGGACCACGCTGGCGGCGTTGGCGCTGGTGCAGCAGATGTCGCTGAGCGCCTTCACCTCGGCGGACGAGTTGACGTAGGTGACCACGGCGTGGCCCGGGTAGCGCTCCTTCCAGTCCTCCAGCGACTCGGCGGTGATCGAGTCGGCCAGCGAGCAGCCGGCCGAGAGGTTGGGGAGCAGCACGCGCTTCTGCGGGGCCAGCACCTTGGCCGACTCGGCCATGAAGTGGACGCCACAGAAGACGATGGTCGACTGCTTCACCTCGCGGCCGGTGATGGCCAGCTGCAGCGAGTCCCCCACGTGGTCGGCAACCTCCTGGACCTCGGGGAGCTGGTAGTTGTGGGCGAGGATGATGGCGTCCTGGGCCCTGGCCAGCGCGCGGATCTCGGCGACCAGCTCGGCCACCGCCGCAGGGGAGAGGTCGCTCCCGGCGCCCGGGTGGGCGACCGGATCGTGGATGGGGCTGATGGGCAGGCTCATGCGGCGCTCCTTGGCGGGGGCCGAGTATCGGTCCGGGGGAGCGAGGGGCGCAAGCGTGGGCCATGTCACCTGGGCCCCTACTTCTTGAAGGGATCGTCCCGGACCTGGTACTCGCGGAAGAAGTCGTCATCGAGCGGCTCACCGGCAAGGGGATCCCCGTCCTGCTCGGCCCTCGGGCTCGCCCCCTCCAGCGACCAGACGCCGCTCAGGTACCCGAGCCCCTGCCCGCCGGCCACCGGGGCCGGCGTGAGCGCGAGCTCGCCGGAGGTCGCGACACCCTTGGTGGGGATGCCCAGCTGCATCGGGCCCCGGCTGGCCGGCGCGCCGCTCGGAGCGGGGAAGTAGTGGATCAGGAGCCGGTCCAGCATCCTCGTGAGCTTGAGCTCGTCGGCGCCGGAGATGATCTGGTGCAGCTCGGGCGCCAGCGACTCGAAGGCGTCGAGCACGGCCGGGTCGAAGTGCGAACCGCGACCCTCCTCGATCTGGCGCATGGTCTCAGCAAACGGGATCGCCTCCTTGTAGGGCCGGCGGGTGGTGAGCGCGTCGAAGACGTCGACCACCGCGAAGATCCGCGCCGCCAGCGGGATCTCCTCGCCCTTGAGGCCGCCCGGGTAGCCGCTGCCGTCCACCCGCTCGTGGTGGGACCCGACCACCTCCAGCGCATCCTTGAGCCACTCGAACTTGCCCACCAGCTCGACGCCGTAGCGGACGTGGGCCCGCATGACCGTGGTCTCCTTGGGCGTGAGCGGCCCCGGCTTGCGGAGGATGGCGTCGGCGATGCCGATCTTTCCGACGTCGTGGAGGAAGGCCCCCTTGACGACGCCCCGGATCCGCTCGTGGGAGAGCCCCAGCACCCTGGCCAGGTGGATGCTGTAGATGGTCACCCGGTAGTTGTGGGCGTTGGTGCCGCGGTCCCGACGCGCCACCGCGCTCCCCAGCGCGGCGACCATGCCCATGTTGGCGTAGGCCAGGTCGTCGGTGAGCCGGAGCAGGTCTCGGTTCAGGCGCAGCAAGACGGGGTAGAGCACCATGGCCGTGGCCAGGAGCACCAGCACCACCAGCAACACCGACAGCGCCAGGCCGCGGTTCGCCAGGCGCATGGTCTCCGGATCGACGCGGAAGATCCCGCCGAAGTAGGCCACCGCCTTGCCGGCCACCTGCACGGGCGCCAGCACCTGGACGTAGGAGTCGCCGCGGAACGTCCGCCAGGCGTGGGAATAGGGCTCACCCGCCCGGGGCGTGAGGTGCTGGGCCCCCACCGCCTCGGCGACGGCCCGGTAGTCCGGGTGGACCGACTCGACCACCTTGCGGTGATTGAGATCGTAGATCTCGATGGCCACGAAGTGGGCCTCGTCGACGTGGTTCGCCAGCACATGGGAGGCGATCCGCCCGTTGACCTGGTCGAAGTCGGGCCGGCGAGGCTCGGAGAGGAAGTCGAGGGTGCCCACCAGGCTCCGGGTCTCCTCCCGCGCCAGCGCGAAGATCCGCTGGTCGATGCTGCGCCGCTCGAGGAGGTAGATGCCCCCGCCGGCGATCGTCGCCAGGACCACGGCGACGATGAGCAACCTGGCGAGGATCTTTCCACGGAGGCTGGCGATCATGGCGCGGAGCATCCCACCACCGGCGCCCGGAGTGGAGCCAATTCCCCTCCCGGGTCACTTGCGCCTCACCTGGCAGCGAGGCAGGTTGCCGCGGTGCTCGTCGCCGTCACCACGCCGCTGCGCCCCTCCCTCCCGGAGGAGCAGGAGGCCCGCGAGGCGGCGGCACGCCACGGCCTCCCGTTCGCCCCGCGCGGGGACGACCGGCTCGAGGAGGTGCTGCTTCGCACCGGCGCCGGCGCCGCGCGGGTCCTCTCCCCCACCGCGGCCATCCTGGCCACCGCCGAGGCCGACCAGCGCTGGACGGCCGGCATGGG
>JANYBC010000152.1 GCA_025360965.1 Anaeromyxobacter sp.
CCCGGAGTCCGTGTCTGCGGAGGGAGCGGCGGCAGGCCCTGGCGCCAGGACCGGCGCCGCCTCAGCGGTGCGCCCCGGCGTCAGCGAACGGATGACCGTCCGCATGGGTGGCGCCGACCTGGGCATCAGCTCGGCCACGACCTCCTTCGCGTCGCGGGAGGAGATGCCCAGAAAGCGGGGCAGCACCTCCGCCCTGTTCTCCTCGGTCAGGACCTTGCTCAGCTCGCCCAGGGTGGTCAGGCAGAGCCGCCCCTGGCGCAGCGGCTCGATCAGCTCGGGGAAGCGCTGCAGCAGGCGGGCCGCCTCGACGCGCCAGTAGGTCGGGGCCGGCGTCATCCCCAGCTCGGAGATGAGGAAGGCGAAGAGGCTGGCGTGGCCGAGCACCGACCAGGCGCGGCGCCGGTCGAAGTCGGAGAGTGCGATGAGGAAGTCGGCCAGGGCGGCCTGCTCCTTGCGGAGGAGGACGGCGATGGCGTCGCGAAGCCGACGTGCTTCGAGGAGTTCGAGAGAGGGGAAGGCCGCTCCGTTGAAGGAGGCCGCGGCCGAGGAAAGGGTCGGGTGCGCGTAATTGAGCATTCACGGAGCGTCTCACGCCGGTCTGACATTTCCGGGTGGTCGGACACGCATGGAACCCAAGAGGGACGGACCATTCCTGCGGCGCCGCCTCTCGCTGCGGCGCACCACGCGACCCCCATTGCGCATGACCGACCTCTCGCGCGACCATTCCACCAGCCTCTCGACCCCCCGCTTGCCGCGCGCCCTCGCCTCGTCGCATCCTCCAGCCATGAGCTCGAACGGACTGGCGCCGCCGACCGGCCCCGGCGCGCTGGCGGTGATCTTCACCTCGCTGCGGACCGCCGGCGACGCCCAGACGGCGGACGAGATGGTCCGGCTGGCGGCCGGGCAGGGCGGCTTCCTCGGCATGGAGTCGGCGCGCGGCGCCGACGGTCTCGCCATCACCGTCTCCTACTGGCGCGACGAGGCGGCCATCCAGGCCTGGTGAGGGGGGCGTGAGGGGGCGGGCGACTTGCGGTCTCCCGAGGATGTACGTACATTGTCGGTACAATGCCCCGTTCCACCTCCACACGCCGCGTCGACATCCGCACCACGCCGGCGCGGCGAACCCGCTACTTCACCGCAGCCAGGCGGCGGAACCTCTCCCTGTCCGAGTGGGCCAGGCGGCACCTCGACGAGGCGGCGGAGGTCGACCTGGCAGCCGAGGCGCCCGCCGAGCCGACGGCCGCCGACGTGACCGCCGCGCTCGCGGTCAAGGGCGCGCTCCGCGGCTCCACGCTCCGCGCACGGGTCGCGGCGCTCCGGGAGACGTCGTGGAGGTAGCGCTCCTCGACGCGGACGTGCTCATCGACTATCTGCTCGGCGAAGGGGTTGCCTCCGCCGTCGCGGACCGGCTCAGGGCCAAGGCGGCGGCCACGTCCGCCGTGGTCGTCTACGAGCTGACTCGCGGCGTCGCCGAAGGAGAGCGGGACGAGCTTCGTCAGGCGCTCCGCGGCGTCCGGGTCTATCCGCTGGATGACCGGGCGGCGCGCAGGGCCGCCGAACTCTGGCGCCACCTGGAGTCGAAGGGCCAGCGCATCGGGGACCGGGACGTGCTGACCGCGGCCATCGCGTTGACCGCCGGCCTGCCCCTCCTGACGCGCAACTCCGACCACTTCAGGCGGGTACCTGGACTGAAGTTCGCCCGCTGACGCTGACACCCAACTGTCGGGGAAGATCCCCCCTGCCCCTTCCCCTACCCCTTCGCCACCCTCCGCGCCGCCAGCGCCACCCGGGCCCGCTGGTTGACCGAGAGTTCGTAGAACTTCTCGCGCAGCGCCTCGGCCTCGGCCGGCGGCAGGTCGCCGTGGCGCCCCCGCTCCACTTCGCGCCGCTCCACCGCGCGGGCCAGGCAGATGGCGGCCGCCACCGAGACGTTGAAGGACTGCGAGAAGCCTCGCATGGGGATGGCGAAGCGGGCGTCGGCCAGCCGCTGCGCGTCCTCCGACACCCCGGCGTGCTCGTTGCCGAAGATGAGCGCGGTCGGCTCAGCGAAGGAGAGGCCGGAGAGGCCCGTCGAGCCCTCGCCGAGGTGGGTGGCGTAGATGCGGAAGCCGCGCGCCTTGAGCGACTCCAGGCAGGCGGCCGTCTCCTTCCAGCGCACCACCTCGAGCCACTTGTCGGCGTTCTGGCTCACCTTCTTGTTCCGGTCGAACCGCTTCTGCGGCCCGACCACCACGTGGACCTCCTGCACCCCGAACGACTCGGCGGTGCGGAAGACGGCGTTGGTGTTCTGCGAGTCGGTGAAGGCCTCCATCACCACGGTCAGGGTGCGGGTGCGCTGCGCCACCACCGCGTCGATGCGCGCCTTGCGCTCCGGCAAGAGGAGGTCCGGGAGCGAAGGCGCGTCGGTCACTTCCGGCTCCGCCTGGCGACCGCCTTCTTCTTCGCCGCGCCCTTCGCGACCGTCTTCTTCGGCGCGGCCCTCGGCGCCTTCACCGCCGCCTTCTTCCTCGGCGCCGCCCGCGCCGCCTGTACCGCCCGCGCCGGCTTCGCCTCGGCCGCCTCGGGAACGAACGCCTCCGGCGCCTCGACCGCGGCCCGCGGCCGCCCTGCCTTCTTGGGCCGCCCGCCGGCCTTGGGGCCGACGTCGGTCCAGATGGCCGCCGCCACCTCGTCGAGCAGCGCCTCGAGCCCCTCGCGCGTCGCCGAGGAGAGCAGGTGCACCTTGACCGGCACCTTGCGCCTGGCCATCAGCCGGGCCCACTGCTCGCCCGCGGCCTTGGCCTCGGGGATGTCGACCTTGGTGATGGCCACCACCTGCGGCTTGGCCGCCAGCTTCTTCGAGTAGAGCTTGAGCTCCCGGTTGATGGCGGCGAAGTCGGCCACCGGGTCGCGCCCCGGCGCAGGGTTGGCCCCCTCCACGAGGTGGACCAGCACGTGGCAGCGCTCGACATGGCGCAGAAACTGGTGGCCGAGGCCGTGGCCCTCGTGGGCCCCCTCGATCAGCCCCGGGATGTCGGCCACCACGAAGCTGCGGTCGCCGCGCCACTGGGCCACGCCGAGGTTGGGCGTCAGCGTCGTGAACGGGTAGTCGGCGATCTTGGGGCGGGCCCGGCTGATGACGCTGATGAGCGTCGACTTGCCGGCGTTGGGGTAGCCGATGATGCCGACGTCGGCCAGCAGCTTGAGCTCGAGCTGGAGGTTCTTCGCCTCGCCCTTGGTCCCCTCCTGCGCGTAGCGCGGGGCCTGGTTGGTCGAGGTGGCGAAGTTGATGTTGCCCAGGCCCCCGCGGCCGCCCTTGGCGATGACCACGCTCTGCAGGTCGGGGCCGAGATCGGCCAGGGTCTCGCCGGTCTCCTGGTCGCGCACCAGCGTGCCGGAGGGGACCCGCAGCACCAGCGGCCCGCCGCTGATGCCGTTCATGTCGCGGCCGTGCCCCTTGGAGCCGCTCTTGGCCTTGTGCTCGCGGATGAAGCGATAGTCGAGCAGCGTGGAGAGCTGCGGATCGACCTGCAGCACCACGTCGCCGCCGTCGCCGCCGTCGCCGCCGGCCGGCCCGCCCTTGGGGATGAACTTCTCCCGCCGCCAGGCGATGGCGCCAGCGCCGCCGTCACCGGCCTTCACGTAGATGCGGACCTCGTCGACGAACTTCATGGTGCCCCCTCACAAACGACGAGCGCCGCGCAGCCCGAAGGCCCGCGGCGCCGTGGACGGCCGGCTTCGGCGGCCGCGCGCCCTAGGCCTTGGCCTCGGGGATCACCGAGACCACCCGGCGGTCGCCGCGAGTCCGGGTGAACTTCACGGTGCCCGCGCAGGTCGCGAAGATCGTGAAGTCCTTGCCGAGGCCGACGTTGGCGCCCGGGTGGAAGAGCGTGCCGCACTGGCGGACGATGATGTTGCCGGAGATGACCTTCTCCGAGCCGTAGATCTTGACGCCGCGGTGCTGTCCAGGGGAGTCACGGCCGTTGCGTGAGGAGCCCTGTCCCTTTTTGTGAGCCATGGAGTCGTCCGTCCTTTCTTAGGCGCGAACCGAGGTGATGAGCAGCTCGGTGAAGGGCTGCCGGTGGCCGCGCTTCTTGGTCCAGCCTTCCTTCTTCTTGCGGAAGTGGACCTGCTTCTTGTGCTTGCCGTGGGCGACGATCTCGCCCTCGACCGCGGCGCCCTTGACGACCGGCGTCCCGACCCGGGCCTCGCCCTCGCCGCCGACCATCAGCGCCTCGAAGGAGACCTTTCCGCCCACGTCGCCGGTCAGCAGCTCGACCTTGACCCGGTCGCCCTGCACCACGCGATACTGCTTTCCGCCGGTCTTGATCACCGCGTACATCGCCCGCTCCTTGGAATGTCCTGATCCCCGGACCCCGGGGAGGCGCGTCTATACGATCCGTCCGCGCCCCATGTCAACTTACGCTGGGATCAGCGGGTTTCCTGACTTCGATATACCCCGCACGGGGTAGCGGCTACATCCCTACGGGGGATACCTTTGGCCCCCGGGGCGCCGGCGGCCTCTCAGCGACCGACCGGCGGGCCACACCCGAGCTCGACGCGTCGCCGCTGCGCCACCGCCACGTCGCCCGGCTCCTTGGTCCGTCGCACCACCAGGGCCCAGGCCCGGCAGGCCTCGTCGTTCCGGCCAAGCGCCTCGAGCGCCACCGCCAGGTTGTAGCGCTGCGACGCGGCGTCGGGATCGAGCGCCACCGCCCGGCCGAAGGCCTCGACGGCGGCGGCGTGATCGGCGCGGGCGTGCTGCGCCTCGCCGAGCGTGTTCCAGGCGGCGGCCAGCCCGGGACGCGCCGCCACCGCCCGCCGCGCCAGCTGCTCGGCCTCGGCCGGCCGGCCGGTCTCCAGCTCGACGATGGCCAGGTTGTTGAGCAGGTCCTCGTCGGTCGGGAGCGCGGCCAGCCCCTCCTCGAGCACCGCCCGCGCCTCGGCCACCCGGCCGAGCCGGAAGAGCGTCACCGCCTCGAGCCGCCACAGGTCGCGACGCTCGAAGGAGCCGTCGGCGGCGAGCGCCCTGGCCTGCTGCAGCTCGGGCAGCGCCGCGGCCGGATCCCCTGCCTCCGAGAGCGCCCCGGCCAGCGAGAGGTGGGGCCGGCCCTTGCCCGGCGCCTTGGCCACCGCGTCGCTCCAGACGGCCACGCCCGACTCCCAGACGGCGTTGCGGAGGTGGAGCGTCAGGCCGAGGGAGGCGGCGACCGCCACCGCCAGCGCCACCCGGATCGGCGGCCGCCAGGCCGAGGTGAGGAGGTCGGCCAGCACCACCGCCGCCAGGATGGGACCAAGCGAGGCCAGGTAGACCCGGTGCTCGACCAGCACGTCGATGATGGGCACCAGGCTGGTAGGGGCCAGCAGCAGCAGGAACCAGCCGGCCCCGAAGGCGCCGACCCGGGCCGCGGGCGCCAGCCGGTGGTCCGTCCGGCGCCAGGCCCAGCCCAGGGCCCAGCCGGCCAGGCCGAGCAGCGCCGCCAGCGCCAACACCGCGGCCAGCGTGTCCGGCTCGGCGAGCCGTCGCGACACCCGGAACTGGTGGTCGAGGCTCTGGCCGATCGGGAGGGCGAGCAGCCCCAGGTACCGCCAGGCGGCCCGGGCCTGCGTCATCAGGCCGTCGAGGGGGGGCAGGTCGGCCAGGTTGAACCCGGCGCCCTGCGCCGCGCTCTCACCGATGCGCGACGAGAGGGCGAAGGCGCCGGCCAGGCCGATGAGCGGGAGCGCCGCCACCGCACGGCGCAGCAGGGCGCGGCCGGCCCCCAGAGCGGCGTCGCCGGCCGTCGGGAAGGCCAGCCCGAAGAGGAGCCAGGCGACGGGCAGGGTCACCACGATCGCCTTGGCGCCGAGCCCGAGGCCGAGCCCGAGGAGCCCGCCCAGCCAGGCGACCGCGGCGACCCGGCGGGAGCGGGCCTCGTCGGCGGCCAGCAGCGCCAGCAGCCCGCCCAGGTAGCAGAGCGACGCCAGCGACTCGGCCCGCTGGATGACGTAGCTCACCGCCTGGCTCTGGAGCGGGTGGAGCGCCCAGCAGGCCGCCGTCAGCAGCGCCGGCCCCTCGACGCGGACCAGCCCGGCCCGACGCAGCGCCACCCGCGCCAGCGCCCAGACGGCCAGCGCGGCCGCCAGGTGGATGGCGACGTTCACGAGGTGGTAGCCGAACGGGTCGAGCTCCCCGGCCTGGTAGTTGAGCGCCAGGGTGAGATCGACCAGCGGCCGCCCCAGCCCGGTCCAGGCGCCGGGCCTGACCGCGCCCCAGAGCGCCGCCGGCCCCTTGATCGCCAGGTTGTCGGCGATGCGGGGCAAGTCGTCGAAGATGAACTGACCGTGGAGCGTCCGCAGGTAGGCCAGCGCAGTGGCCGAGAGGATGACCAGCAGGGCGCCGGCGCGGTTCCGGCCGGTCACGCAGCGGGGCTTCCGGAAGGCCGGGGCAGCGGCTCGACGTCGTGGAAGCGCCGGTAGTCGATCACCGCCGAGCCGTCCGGCTGCACGTCGAGGATGTCGGCGAGGCGCTGGCCGAAGACCAGGTCGGCCGGGCCGTAGGCGTGGCGGGCGTGGACCGTCTGGCCGAGGTGCTCGTCGATCCCCGAGACCGAGACCATGATGTTGAGCGGCGCCTGGGCCAGCCCGGCGGCGTCGAGGCCGAAGAGCGGACTCTCCGGCGTGATGGGGTGGACCGCCATCCAGGAGAGCGAGAAGACCGAGGAGCGCGCCCGCCGCAGCTTCAGGTCGTAGACCTTGCGGACGGTCTCTCCCTCCACGGTCAGCTCGGAGCGGATCGCCACCACCGTCAGCTCGGCCTCGACGATCTGGTTGGCGCGGGCGTTGGCCATGCGGAAGAGCAGCGACGGGACGCCGTCGAAGGGGTGGACCACCGCCACCTTGCTGAAGAGCACCCGGGCGGTCGGCCGGGCGAACTTGGCGAAGACCAGCCCGGTGGTCACCGCCATCCCCGCCATGCCGAGCATCACCTGCAGCAGCGAGAGCAGGTTGGCCGGGATCCCCCTGGGCACCTTGTCGCCGTAGCCGATGGTGGCCATGGTGTCGAAGGCGAAGAAGAAGGCGTCGGCGAAGGAGCCGGGCTCGGCGTTCTGGATGGCCCCCGGGCCGAGCCCCAGGTAGGCGAGCGCGAAGAGCGAGTTGATGGCCACGTAGGCCAGCCCCAGCGCGGCAAAGAGGCGGGTCCAGCTCCAGGTGAGCAGCAGGTGGTAGGTGTCGCCGAGCGGGCGGCGCGGCAGGCCGATGGCCAGCACCGGGTTGCCGGCGCCGAAGCTGGTCTTGAGGACGCTGGGGCGGCGCTCCTTCACGGCGAGCAGTCTAACCGCTCAGCGCCGCCAGCGCCTCGGCGCCGACCGGCCGCACCAGCCCCCGCTCGGTGATGAGCGCGGTCACCAACGCCGCCGGCGTCACGTCGAAGGCCGGGTAGCGGGCCAGCACGCCCTGGGGGGCGATCCGCTGCGTGCCGATCAGCACCACCTCGTCGGAGGGGCGCTCCTCGATGGGGATGTCGGCGCCGGTGGCGGTCTCGAGGTCGACGGTGCTCCAGGGGGCCGCCACGTAGAAGGGGAGCCGGTGGTAGGCCGCCAGGACCGCCAGGCCGTAGGTGCCGATCTTGTTGGCCACGTCGCCGTTGCGGGCGATGCGGTCGGCGCCGACCACCACGCACTGGATCTCGCCGCGCTGCATGAGCCAGCCGGCCATGCCGTCGGTCAGCACCGTCACCGGGATGCCGTCGCGGTGGAGCTCCCAGGCGGTGAGCCGGGCCCCCTGGAAAAAGGGCCGGGTCTCGCCGGCCAGCACCCGGACCGGGTTGCCGGCCTCGTGCGCGGCGCGGACGACGCCGAGCGCGGTGCCGTAGCCGGCGGTGGCCAGGGCCCCGGCGTTGCAGTGGGTCAGCACCGTGGCCCCGCGCGCCAGCAGCGGCGCGCCGAGCGCGCCCATCTTCCGGCAGGCCGCCTCGTCCTCGTCGCGGATGGCGTGAGCCTCGGCCAGCAAGGCGTCGGGACCGGCCTCCAGCCTGGCCGAGATGCGCCGCACCGCCCAGGCCAGGTTGACGGCGGTGGGGCGGGCCTTCTCCAGCATGGCCGCCACCCGCCGCAGCTGGGCGGGGCCGGCGCCGCGCCGCGCCTCGACCGCCACGCCGTAGGCGGCCGCCACGCCGATGGCCGGGGCGCCGCGCACCGCCAGCGTCTTGATGGCGTCGGCGACGGCGTCGGCCGCCGAGAGCTCCAGCCAGCTCTCCTCCCCGGGCAGCTTGCGCTGGTCGAGCAGCCGGACCAGATCGCGGCCGTCGTCGTAGAGGACCGGCCGCAGCGGCTCGCGCGGGCTCATGTCGGGCCCTTCGGACCGAACCGGCCGCTGGCGCGCAGCGCGAAGTAGACGACGGCGATACCGCCGACCAGCGCCAGCGGGCTGCGCTCCATGGCCAGCGCCGCGGTCACCACGCCGGCGCCGACCACCATGCCCCAGAGGAAGCCCCGGCTCGGCCCCCCGGCGCTCCCCGCCCCGGCCGCGCCGGCACCCCACCCCGCCCAGGCCATCCTCAGCGCCCCTCGCCGGGCGGGAGGCCGCCCAGCTTCTTCTTGAGCAGCGCGTTGACGACGCCCGGGTTGCCCTGCCCCTTGAGCGCCTTCATCACCTGGCCGACGAAGAAGCCGGTGAGATCCTTCTTGCCGCTGCGGTGGCGCTCGAGGTCGGCGGGGCTGGCCGCCAGCACCGCATCGACGGCCGCCTCGATGGCGCCCTGGTCCGAGACCTGCGCCAGGCCGCGGCTCTTCACGAGCGCGCCCGGATCGCCGCCGGCGCGGAAGAGCTCCTCCACCAGCGCCTTGGCCCCGGCGCCGCTGACGGTGCCGGCGTCGAGCAGGGCCAGCACCTCGGCCAGCCCCGCCGGCGTCAACTTCCAGGCCGGCGGCGGCAGCCCGGTCTCGTTCATGAGCCGGGAGAGCTCGCCGATGGTCCAGTTGGCCACCTTGCGGGCCGCCTCGGCCCCGCCGCCGCGCGCCGCCAGCGCCGCGTCGAAGAAGTCGGCCAGCGCGCCGTCCCCCACCAGCACGCCGGCGTCCTGGGCCGGGAGGCCGAGGACCTGCTGGTAGCGCGCCGCCCTGGCCCGCGGCAGCTCCGGCAGCGAGGCCCGCACCCGGGCCAGCAGCGCCTCGTCGACGCGCACCGGCGGCAGGTCGGGCTCGGGGAAGTAGCGGTAGTCGTGGGCCTCCTCCTTGGAGCGCATCGAGCGGGTCTCGCCCCGGACCGGGTCGTAGAGCCGGGTCTCCTGCACCACCGGCTCGCCGGCCTCGACCAGCGCCACCTGGCGGCGCACCTCGAAGTCGACCGCCTGCTTGAGGAAGCGGAAGGAGTTCATGTTCTTGATCTCGGCGCGGGTGCCGTACTCGGTGGCCCCCCTCCTCATCACCGAGACGTTGGCGTCGCAGCGGAAGGAGCCCTCCTCGAGGTTCCCGTCGTTGACGCCGAGCGCGAGCAGGATGGCCCGCAGGGCCTTCAGGTACTCGACCGCCTCGTCGGCGCTGCGCAGGTCGGGCTCGCTGACGATCTCCAGCAGCGGCACGCCAGCCCGGTTGAGGTCGACGCCCGAGCCGCCGTCGGCCGCCAGCTCGTGGAGGTTCTTGCCGGCGTCCTCCTCCATGTGGATGCGGGTGAGCCGGATCAGCTTCTCCTGCCCGTCGACGGTGATGGTGAGGCCGCCGCCCAGGCAGATGGGCAGCTCGAACTGCGAGATCTGGTAGCCCTTGGGGAGGTCCGGGTAGAAGTAGTTCTTGCGGGAGAAGACGCTGACCGGCTGGACAGCGCAGCCGAGCGCCAGCCCGGTCTTGACGGCCCACTCCACCACCTGGGCGTTGAGCGCCGGCAGCACGCCCGGCATCCCCAGGCAGATGGGGCAGACCTGGCTGTTCGGCTCGGCGCCGAAGGCGGTGGAGCAGCCGCAGAAGATCTTGGTCCGGGTCAGGAGCTGGGCGTGGACCTCCAGCCCGAGCACCACCTCGAAGTCGGCGACCGGCATGGCGCTCACCGCCTCGCCGGGATGCGCTCGCCCGGGGTCATGCTCTCCCAGCGGGCCTCGCTCGGGAAGAGCAGCACCAGCGCCAGCAGGTCGACGGCGCAGACCCCGAGCAGGCGCGGGTCGTCGGTGACGATCCAGGCCACCAGCGGGAAGAGCGCCGCCCCCTCGCAGAGCGCCCAGCCGCTCACCAGCCGGATGAAGGCGGTGGCCTCGCGCCCGGCCGGCACCGCCGCCACCCGTCCCGGCACCATCCGCGAGAGCGCGATGCAGGCGGCCGAGGTGGCCAGCGTGACCCAGAAGAGCACCCCGTTGACGGGGAGGTGCGGGGCGTCGCCGCGCACCGCCTCGGCCACGGCCGCGAAGAAGAGCGGGACCACCAGCGTCGAGGACCAGACCAGCAGGGCCACCAAGCGGTTCATGCCTTCGCCTCCAGCGCGGTCGGTGCGGGGGGTGGCCCGAGTTCGCGCTCCAGCGCCCGGGCGGCGGTGAGCAGCGTCGCCTCGTCGAAGGGGCGCCCCACCAGCTGCAGCCCGACCGGCAGGCCCCCGGCCAGCCCGCAGGGGACCGAGAGCCCGGGCAGCGCCGCCAGGTTGCAGGTGATCGTGAAGATGTCGGCCAGGTACATCTGCAGCGGATCGCCGGTCTTCTCGCCGAGCTTGAAGGCGGGCCAGGGCGCCACCGGCCCGGCCACCACGTCACACCGGGTGAAGGCGGCGTCGAAGTCGCGGCGGATGAGCGTCCGCACCTGCTGAGCCCGCAGGTAGTCGGCCTGGTAGTACCCGGCGCTGAGCGCGTAGGTGCCGAGCATGATGCGCCGCTTCGGCTCGGCGCCGAACCCCTGCTCGCGGCTCTCGGCGTAGAGCTCCTTCAGGCCGCGCACGCCCGGGGCGCGCAGGCCGAAGCGGACCCCGTCGTAGCGCGCCAGGTTGGCCGAGGCCTCGGCGGTGGCGATCAGGTAGTAGGCGCCGATGCCGTACCTCGAGTGGGGCAGCGAGATCTCCACCAGGGTGGCGCCGAGCCGCTGGTAGGTGGCCAGCGCCTCGCGCACCCGGGCCTCGACCTCGGGCTGCAGGCCGCCGCCGAACCACTCCCGGGGCACGCCGATGCGCAGGCCACGGGCGCCGTTCTCCAGGGCCGAGAGGTAGTCGTCGGCCGGCCGAGCCGCGCAGGTCGGGTCGTGGGGATCGGGGCCGGCGATGGCGGAGAGCAGCGCCGCCACGTCCCAGGTGGTGCGGCCCAGCGGGCCGGGCTGGTCGAGCGAGGAGGCGAAGGCGATCACGCCGTAGCGCGAGACCCGGCCGTAGGTCGGCTTCAGGCCGACCACGCCGCAGAAGGAGGCCGGCAGCCGAATCGAGCCGCCGGTGTCGGTGCCGAGCGTGCCAAAGCATTGGCGCGCCGCCAGCGCCGCGGCGCTGCCGCCCGAGGAGCCGCCCGGGGTGCGCGAGAGGTCCCAGGGGTTGTGGCAGGGCTTGTAGGCCGAGTGCTCGTTGGAGGAGCCCATGGCGAACTCGTCGAGGTTGAGCTTGCCGAGCAGCACCGCGCCGGCCGCCTGCAGCCGCGCCACCGCGGTGCCGTCGTAGGGCGGGATGAACCCCTCGAGGATGCGCGAGCCGGCGGTGGTGGCGACGCCGCGGGTGAGGAAGAGGTCCTTGACCGCCACCGGGATGCCGTCGAGCGGCCCGCTGGCCCGGCCGGAGGCCCGGCGGGCGTCGGAGGCGTCGGCGGCCGCCAGGGCCCGCTCCCCGGTCACGGTGAGGAAGGCGCCGACGCGGCCGTCGGTGGCGGCGACGCGGGCCAGGCAGGCCTCGGTGAGCTGGCGCGAGGAGACCTGGCCAGCGGCGAGTCGGGCGCTGGCGGCCTGGAGAGAGAGACCGGTCAACTCGCCGGCGCTCACTCGATGATCCTCGGAACCTTGAAGCAGGTGCCCTGGCGGGACGGGGCGTTGGCGAGCGCCTCGTCGGGGGTGAGGCCGGGAACCGGCAGATCGGGGCGCAGCGCCACCGCCTCGCCCTCGGCCAGGGCGTGGGTCATGGGTGGCACGCCGCTCACGTCGAGCGACTCCAGCTCGCGCACGTGGTCGAGGATGGCGGAGAGCTGGCCGGCGAAGAGCCGCTCCTCCTCCGGCGACAGCTTCAAGCGGGCCAGCGCGGCGACGCGCCGGACCTCGTCGATCGAGAGGGGCATCGGCGGCTCGGGCTAGACGCCCTTCTCGTTCTTGAACCAGTTGAGGACGGCGTCGATGACGCCGGGGCCGGACTCGGGGGCGGCCTGGAGGATGTGCTCCAGCTCGCCCTGGTCGAGGAAGACGCCATGGCAGGCGAAGCAGACGTCGACGTCGATCTTCTTGAACTTCACCTCCTGGAGGGGGAGGCCGCACTTGGGGCACCGCATGTGGTGGAGGGCCTTCAGGCGCACCAGCTCGGCGGCGTGGGTCTCCTTCTTGATCTTGTGGGCCATCGCCCGCTTCTTCTCGGCGTCCTCGCGGATGAAGTACTCGTCCTCGAGGTGGGAGTGCTTGTGGGTGGTCATGGTCATTCCTTCAGCTGGTTGATGGCGTTCCGGGCCAGCGCCGCCTCGTCGCCCCCGGGGTGGGCGGCCAGGTACCGCTCGAACATCGCGATGGCCTCGGCCTTGCGCCCCCGGGCGCGGTAGGTCTCGGCCAACCCCATGAGCGCGTCGGCCTGCGCGGGCGAGAGCCGCAGCGACTCCTGCAGGCTGGCCTCGGCCGGCGCGAACTGCTCGAGGTCGAAATAGCACAGGCCGCGCCCGGCGAGGGCCTCGGCGTTCTCGGGATCGTCGGCCACCACCTTGCCGTAGAGCTCGAGGGCCTGCTCGGCCGAGCCCTTCTCGCGCAGCCGCCTGGCCTCGGCCAGCTGCTGCCTGGCGGTGGGGGGGGCCTGGGCCCTGGGCTTCGGCTCGGGGGTCGGCTCGGGGGCCTTGACGACCGGCGGCTCGGGCACCGGCTCGGGCTCGGGCGGCTTCACCTCGACCTTCGGCGGCGGCTCGGGGGGCTTCGGGGCGATGGCCAGCGGCGCCGCGACCGGCTCGGCCTTTCGCGGCGGGGCCACGCCGAAGAGCGCAGGCACGAAGACATAGGCGAGCGCGGCGGTGGTGACCACCAGCAGGAGCCCGACCACCAGCGTGGTGCGCGGCCGGCTCGACCTGCCGACAGCGCGCAGGTCGGCCTCGTCGAGCTCGACGTGGAGGCCGGACGGGGGCGGCGGGGCGTGGCCCGGCGGAGGCGGCGCGTGGGCGGGCGGAGGCGGGATGTATGGCGGCGGCGGGATGTATGGCGGCGGCGGGGCGTGGCCCGGCGGAGGCGACGCGGAGGCGGGCGGCTGCGGGTAGGCGGCGGCCGGATAACGAGAGGTGGTCCGCTCCGGAGAGCGGTCGGCCGCCTCGACCACCTCGAAGAAGCTCTGCAGCTCGGCCAGCGTGCCGAGCTGGACCCAGGCGCCGTCACCCTGGGTGACCTCGTCCTGGCGCGACACCTTGCGCTCGACAATCCAGCGCTGCAGCGTGTTGAGCTCGGAGAAGCTCAGGGTCTGGCCGCTGGCCTGCCGGATGGTCCAGTGCTGGACCGGCCTGGGTTCCGGGAGGGAGGTCGAGGACCGGGTGGGCGCAGGCCGGGGCGGCTGCCGTTCCGCCGAGGAGGCCGGGCGCGGCTGCTCGTCGAGATCGGCCGGGTCGACTGGGTAGTTGACGATCAGTTCCTTCTTCATGACCCGGAAGACGTGGCCGCAGGCGTTGCACTGCACCGTCAACCCGGCTGGGGTGATCTGGTCATCTTCGAAGGCGTACTGGGCCCGGCAGCGCTCGCAGCGGACGTCCATGGCAACCCTGCTGAAGGAGGTGTTCCTACCGGGGCGATTCTAGGCCATCTGCTCGCAATCGCCGAAAAATTGACCCCCCGCTACCCCCCGATATCCTCGACCAACCATGGGCAAAGAGAAGCAGAATCGCCGCCTCCAGCCACGCCGCTCCAAGAAGGCCGACGGGTCGGGCGGTCCGATCCGGACCGGCATGGCCCGCGACATCGCCGCGGTGCTGCTGCTGGCGCTCGGCGTCGCCGCTGGGCTGGCCCTCACCACCTTCTCCTCCATCGACGGCGCCCTCATCACCCGCCACCTCTCGCCGGCCAACCTGATCGGGCCGGTCGGACACCGCGCCGCCGCCGCCGTCTACCGCCTGCTCGGCTTCGCCGCGCTGGTGGTCCCGTGCGGCCTGATCACCGTGGCCTGGCGGCTCTTCCGCGGCGCCACCGGCCGCTTCACCGCGCTCGGCGCGCTCGCCTACATCGCCCTGACCCTCTGCCTCGCCACCTTGAGCCACCTGCTGCTGGCCGGCTTCGACCTGTCGAGCTTCCCGGCCGGCGGCGCCGTCGGCTCGGCGCTGGCGGCCCGGTCGGTCCCGCTGGTCTCGACCACCGGCTCGGTGCTGCTGGTGGCGGCCGCCGCCACCGTGGCGCTGATCGTGGCCACCGGCGTCACGATCGGCGACGTGGCGGCGCTGGCCTGGCACGGCCTCGCGGCGCTGGCCGGCTTCATCCGCGGCCGGCTCGGGGACGCCGTGCAGGACCACCGCGAGGCGGTAGCCGACATGCGGGCCGAGGAGCAGGCCGACCGGGGGCGACGCGCCGAGGCCGACGCACTGGCCGCCGCCGCCTTCTTCGAGGGGGCGCACGAGGCGGACCGGCAAGAGGCTCGCGCCGTGGCCGGGGCGCTGGCGCTGGAGCAGGTGCGCCGCCCACAGCTCGATGAGCCGGCCTGGGTCGACGGGCTGGTCTCGCTCAACCCATACGAGGGCGAGGCGGCGGGCGAGTCGCTCGACGAGCCCGAGGCCTTCGAGCCCCCGAGGCGCAAGCGCAAGAAGCCCGAGCCGCAGGCCGAGGCGCTCGAGGCGGCCGCCGTCGAGGAGCCGCCGCCGACCCCCACCCTGCTGCCGCCGCCGCCCTCGCGCCCCGAGATCGTGGTGCCTGCGGCGCTGCTGGAGCGGAGCCGAAAGAAGAAGGAGAAGGAGAAGAAGGAGGTGCCGTCCTTCGCCTTCACCAAGGCGGGCGACGTCTTCCAGCTCCCCTCCATCGACCTGCTCGACGTGCACGAGGAGAAGGCGGCCGACGTCGACAAGGCCAACCTGACCCGCACCGCCGACGTCATCGTGGCCACCCTGGCCGAGCACGGCATCGACGGCCAGATCACCTACATCCGGCCCGGGCCGGTGGTGACGCTCTACGAGTTCCTGCCGGTGGGCGGCACCAAGCTGGCGCGGATCGAGAACCTGAACAAGGAGCTGACGATGGCGCTGGCCGCCACGCGGATCCGCATCATCGCGCCCATCCCCGGCAAGGGCGTGGTCGGCATCGAGGTGCCGAACAACGTGCGCGGCACCGTCTTCCTGCGCGACATCCTCGAGTCGGAGACCTTCGGCCACGCCGGCGGCTTCCTGCCGCTCGGCCTCGGCAAGGACATCGAGGGGACGCCCTACTGCATCGACCTGCAGAAGATGCCCCACCTGCTCATCGCCGGCACCACCGGCGCCGGCAAGTCGGTGGGGCTCAACACCATGATCCTGAGCATGCTCTTCCGGCAGACCCCGGCCGAGGTGCGCATGATCATGGTCGACCCGAAGATGACCGAGCTGTCGCCCTACGAGGACATCCCCCACCTGCTGCTGCCGGTGGTGACCGACCCGCAGAAGGCCTCGCGCGCCCTGCAGTGGGCGGTGGACGAGATGGAGCGGCGCACCCAGATCCTGGCCGACACCGGTGTGCGGGATCTCAAGAGCTACAACGCGCGGGTCGACAAGCACCGCGCCGAGGGGACCAGCTTCGAGGAGAAGGACCTGGCCGTGCCGCCGAGGCGGCTGGTGGTGGTCGACGTCACCGCCGGTGAGACCGAGGAGCAGGTGGCCGCCCGCCTCGAGGCCGAGGCCGCCGCCGGGAACTCCGCGGTGGCGCTGGCCGGGAGCGCCGAGTTCGCCGACCCGACCGCGCCGCCGCCGGCCGACCCGGTGGCCGAGCGCGACACCCCGCGGCTGCCGCAGAAGCTGCCCTACATCGTGGTGATCATCGACGAGCTGGCCGACCTGATGATGACGGCGCCGCGCGAGGTCGAGACCTCGCTGGCCCGCCTGGCCGCCAAGGCCAGGGCCACCGGCATCCACCTGGTGGTGGCGACCCAGCGGCCCTCCACCGACGTGGTGACCGGCACCATCAAGAACAACTTCCCGGCCCGCATCTCCTTCCGGCTGGGGAGCCGCCACGACTCGACCACCATCATCAACGGGGCGGGCGCCGAGAGCCTGCTCGGCAACGGCGACATGCTGGTGATGACCGCCACCCAGCCGCTGACGCGCGTGCAGGGCGCCTTCGTCTCCGAGGAGGAGTTGAAGCGGGTGGTCGACTTCTTGAAGCTGCAGGGGAGGCCGGTCTACGACGACTCGATCTTGAAGGCGCGCGACGGCGTCGGCGAGGGGAGCCGCGACAATGACCTCGAGGACCCGGTCTACGACCAGGCCATGGAGCTGGTGGCGCAGATGGACGAGGTCTCGGTCTCCAAGCTGCAGCGCGAGATGCGGCTCGGGTACAACAAGGCGGCCAAGATCATCGGGCGCATGGAGCGCGAGGGGCTGGTCGGGCCGCCCAACGGCGTCAAGCCGCGCCAGGTGCTGATGCGCGGCGGCACGCCGGGCGAGTACGAGGCCAGGCCGAACCTGTAGTGGGCGAGAGCGCCCCGGAGCCAACCACATGAAGACACCCTGCACGCTTCCCAGCCTCCTCCTCGGCGCGCTGCTCGCCCTCCCGCTCACGGCGCTGGCCGAGGCGCAAGCCTGCACGCTGCTCCAGCCGGCCGACCTGACCCCGCTCCTCGGCAAGCCGGTGGCCGGCAAGCCGAACGCCGGCGCCTGCGCCTGGAGCGTCGACGGCAGCCCGAGGAAGCTGACCATCGCCCGGCTGAAGAAGTCCGGACCCGACGCCGAGATGGCCTACGCCGGCGCCAGGAAGAACGGCGGCGCCGACCCCGCCGACAAGGTGACCGACGAGAAGGGGATCGGCGACAAGGCCTTCTCGGTCCAGACCTCGTTCGGCGTCGCGCTCATCGCCCTCAAGGGCGGGCGCGTGATCAACCTGATGTTCATGGCCGGCGCGCCCGGCACCGAGAAGGACGTGGCGGCGCTGAGGCAGGTGGCGAAGAAGGCGGTCGCGGCGTTCTGAAGCAGGCGCCCGCCCTACTACTTCCTGAATCCGGCCTCTTCGCCGCGCACCAGCCGGCCGATGTTCTCGCGGTGGCGCCACCAGATCAGCGCGCCGACGGTTGCCCCCGCCAGCGAGATGGGCGTGACCCCGAGCAACGTGAAGCCGACCACCACGCAGACCAGCGTCCCGGCCAGCGAGCCGACCGACGAGACCCTGGTGGCGAGGTAGACGCCGACCCAGGTGGCGAGTCCGGCCAGCGCCGCCACCGGCGCCAGCACCAGGAAGATGCCGAGCCCGGTGGCCACGCCCTTGCCCCCCTTGAAGCGGAGCCAGACCGGGAAGAGGTGGCCGGCAAAGGCGGCGATGGCCACCGCCATCACCCAGACGTCGCCTCGCTCGGTGCCGGCCATGAGCCGCTGCGTCAGGTAGACCGGGATGACCGCCTTGAGCGAGTCGAGCACCAGCACCAGCACGCCGAGCTTCTTGCCGCCGGCGCGGGCCGCGTTGGTGGCGCCGATGTTGCCGCTGCCGACCTGGCGCACGTCGACGCCGAGGAAGAGCTTGGCCGTCACCAGGCCGAAGGGGACCGAGCCGGAGAGGTAGCCGGCGACGACGAGGATGGGCCCGAGGACGAGGTCGTTCATGGTGATCGCTCAGCTCCGGGAGAGCAGCCAGGCCCAGTTGAGGAGCAGCGCCACCACCCCGGCGGCGGTGGCGAGCCGGAGCGCGCCGGCCGGGACCGGCGGGAAGGGGCGACCGAGCGCCAGCAGCGAGAGGTCGAGCAGCGCGAAGCCCCAGGCCCCGGCCGCCAGCAGCGCGCCGAACGGGCTGGCCTGCAGCGCGGCGAGGAGATCGCCGTGTGCCAGGCCGACGAAGGCGTGGGTCATGCCGCAGGTGGCGCAGGGCAGGCCGAACAGCCCCCGGGCCGGGCAGGTGTATGGGAGCGCCAGCACCGGGAGGAAGCGGGCCACCAGGAAGGAGAGCCCGGCGATGACGGCGAAGACGTCGAGGTGGCCGAAGCGGCGCGAGGGCGTGGCGGCGGCGCTCACGGCGTCGGCGTGCCCTTGGCGGCCTCGGCCGCCTGCTGGATGGCGCTCCAGGCGCCGGCCCCGCCGATCAGGCCGACCCCGCAGCAGCAGAGGCAGAGCAGCAGCAGCGGCGCGAAGACTGCCAGCGCCGACTTGCCGGGCCCGCAGCGCTGCGCCTCCCCGAGGCCGATGATCAGCACCGCCAGGTACCAGACCAGGGCGATGAGGGCACCGCACTGCGGGACCGCCATCACCAGGTAGAGCCCGCTGGCGTAGGCCACCACGGTGAGGGTGGCGTCGAAGCCGCGCCCCGCCCCCTTGAAGAGCTTGAGGACGAGGTGGATCAGGCCGGCCGCCAGGTAGATGCCGATGAGCGAGAGCAGCGGCGCCAGCACCATCTGCGCCAGCGTGGCGCCCGGCGAGTTGAGCGACTCGATGGTGGAGGCGAACCCCTCCATGAACTTGGCGGCCTCGGGCGGCAGCTCGGAGATGCGGGCCTGCAAGCTGCCGACGGTGGCGGCGCGGGTCAGCGCCCCGAAGAGCAGCGAGGCCCAGTTCCCGATGGTGGCGCCGATGACGCCGAAGAGCAGCGCGGCGCCGGTCTGGTCGATGCGGACCCGCCTGAAGAAGTCGGCCGGCTGGGTGCCGACCAGCTTGAAGGTCTCGAAGTAGGAGGCGAAGAAGCCGCGCGCCCTGCGGTCGGCGAAGGGCGAGGCCAGTTCGCTCCAGGCGGGTGGCGGCGGCGGGTGGAGCGGCCCCCAGCCGGTGGGCGGCGGCGGGGGCGGCGAGGCGGCGGCCTCGGGCGGTG
>JANYBC010000172.1 GCA_025360965.1 Anaeromyxobacter sp.
CGCACCCGGGTCGCCAGCAGCGACTGGTGGGCGTCGCGCATGGTGGTGTCGGTGAAGAGCAGCCCCTTCTGCTCCAGCACCCACTTCGCCAGCCCCTCCGGTCCGCGCTGGTCGAGGACCTGCTTGCTGCCGGGCGGCGGCGGCTTGAGCAGGTCGACCAGCGGCGCCCGCGCCTCGCGCAGCTCGGTCGGCTTGAGCGGCCGGACCACCCCGGGCGAGCCGTTGACGGTCACCTCGGAGAGGTACTTGAGCAGCCGGGTGGCGCGGTCCTTCTTCTGCGGCACCACCATGAGCTCGGGGTGGGCCTCGATGAAGGAGGTGTCGCACTTCCCCTCCAGGAAGACCTTGTGGCGCATCACGTTCTCGAGGAACGGGATGTTGGTCTTGACGCCGCGGATGCGGAACTCGGCGAGGCAGCGGCGCATGACGCTGGCGGCGGCGTCGAAGCGCAGCCCCCAGGTCGAGACCTTGACCAGCAGGGAGTCGTAGTGCGGCGTGATGACCGCGCCGCCGAAGGCCGACCCGGCGTCGAGCCGGACCCCGGCGCCGCCCGGCGAGCGATAGGCCTTGAGCACGCCGTAGTCGGGGGCGAAGCCGTTCTGGGCGTCCTCGGTGGTGATGCGGCACTGGATGGCGAAGCCGCGCATCTGCACGTCGGCCTGGCTCCCGATGGCGATCTCCGGGTCCGAGAGCTTCCTCCCCTGGGCCACCAGGATCTGCGCCTGCACCAGGTTGCGCCCGGTGATCAGCTCGGTGACGGTGTGCTCCACCTGGATGCGCGGGTTGACCTCGATGAAGTAGTGGCGCCCATCCTGATCGAGCAGGAACTCCCAGGTGCCGGCGTTGCGGTAGGCGACCGAGCGGGCGATCTTGAGGGCGTCGCCGCAGATGGCCTCGCGCTGGGCCGGGGTGATGGCCAGCGAGGGTGCGAACTCGACCACCTTCTGGTGGCGGCGCTGCACCGAGCAGTCGCGCTCGAAGAGGTGGACCAGGTTGCCGTGCTGGTCCCCGAGCACCTGCACCTCGATGTGCTTGGGCCGCTCGATGTACCGCTCCAGGAAGACCGCGGCGTTGCCGAAGGAGGCCTTGGCCTCGCTGCGCGCGCTGGTCAGCCCCTCCAGCAGCTCCTTCTGGTTGCGGGCCACCCGCATGCCGCGACCGCCGCCGCCGCCGGAGGCCTTGACGATGATGGGGTAGCCGTACTGGCGCGCGAAGACCAGCGCCTCCTCGTCGTGGAGCACCGGCTCGGCCGTGCCCGGCACCACCTGCACGCCGGCGGCGGTGGCGGCCTTGCGCCCGGCCACCTTGTCGCCCAGCTTGCGCTGCATGTCGGCGGTGGGGCCGATGAAGACGATCCCGGCCCGCTCGCAGGCCTCGGCGAAGTCGGCGTTCTCGGAGAGGAACCCATACCCCGGGTGGATGGCGTCGATCTCCAGCCGCGTGGCGAGGGCCACGATCTCGTCGATGCCGAGGTAGGCGTCGATGGGCGCCTTCCCCTTGCCGACCAGGTAGGCCTCGTCGGCCTTGTAGCGGTGCAGCGAGAGCCGATCCTCCTCGGAGTAGATGGCCACCGTCTGGATGCCCAGTTCGGTGCAGGCGCGGAAGATGCGGATGGCGATCTCGCCGCGATTCGCGGCCATGACCCGGCGAAACGGGATCGTCATGACGACTCCAGGTGTCGGGGCCGGGTGCGCCGGCGCCTCGGGGACGGGGTGCGAGTGCTGCCGTGGGGAGTCGAGGAGAGCACGGCGGCGCGCAGGAAGTCGAGCACAACGCGATGCGGCGCGTCTTTTTCGCCGGAGCCGACCGGGGGCGCGGGTCAGCGCGCCGGCGCGGCGTCGTTGTCCGCGGCCCAGTTGCCCAGCATCCGGTCCGGCCCACCGATGTGCTCCAGCAGCCAGGCCTCCGACCACTCCCGGAGCGTGTCGGCCACCGCCGGGACCGGGCCGTGACGGCGGTACTCACCGGTCACGGCGTGCAGCCTGTCGGCGAACTCGCGGTGCGCCTTGCGGTGCGCCTCGAGCCCGGGGAACCCGACCCGCCGCATCCAGCGCTCCTCGAACTCGAAGTGGGAGAGGACGAAGTCCCTGAAGGAAGCGAGCATGGCCTCGGCGGCCGGCGGCTGCCCCTGGCGCATGGCGTGGTAGAGCCGCTCGGCCCGGCGAAAGAGCTCGCGGTGCTGCTCGTCGATCTCGTCGATCCCGAGCTCCAGGTCCTTGGTCCAAGCGAACGGCATGGGTCCTGGCAGCAGACCACCGGCCTCGCCGGCTCCGCAAGGCCCCGGGTGGTCAGCGAGCCGGAACCAGGCTGGCGCGCCGCAGCGGCGAGCCGGATGGTATCCTCCCCCTCCCGGCGCCCTGCAGGCGGCCGACCCCGATCCCCGATGACCGAACCTGCCGCCACCCTTCGCGAGATCCCCTTCAACTACACCTCGGCCGACGACCGCCAGGCCGTCACCTTCCTGCTCGGCGGCGAGGTCTGGACCAAGCTGGAGACGCTGCGCGGCCGGCGGGTCACCGGCCGCTCGGCCCGCCTGCTGATGCGGGTGCTGGGCGAGATCCTCGTCCACCGTCGCAACGCCTTCCTGCTGCAGGAACTGGTCGAGTCGCCCCGGCGGCGGCGCCGCCTGCTGGAGAACATCGAGAAGGACCTGGCGGTCATCGACCGGAGCGCCGCCGGGGAGCCGCTGGTGCAGGAGGTGCTGGCGGCCAGCCGGGCCCTGGTGACCCGCTTCCGCTCCGAGATCGAGGGGCTCCCCGGCCTGCGCCGGCGCCTGGCGCGCGAGCTCGGGGCGGTGACCGGCACGAAGAACGTGCTCTTCGACCCGTTCACGCTGGTCTCCCACGCCACCGACGCAACCGACTGGCGGCTCCACCTCCCGGTGGCGGTGGTGATGCCGGACGACGAGGCGCAGGTGGCCCCGGCGCTGGCCGCCATCCAGCGGCTGGGCCTCAAGGCCATCCCCCGCGGCGCCGGCACCGGCCTGACCGGTGGCGCCGTGCCGCTGCGGGCCGACTGCGTGGTCGTCAACACCGAGAAGCTCAACCGCATCCGCGGCCTCAGCCAGCGCCAGGTGACGCTCCTCGACGGCAGCAGCGGCCGGGCCGACGTGCTGGAACTGGAGGCCGGCGTCATCACCGAGAAGGCCATGGAGTTCGCCGAGGAGCACGGGCTGGTGTTCGCCACCGATCCGACCAGCGCCTGGGCCTGCACGGTGGGCGGGAACATCGCCGAGAACGCCGGCGGCAAGGACTGCGTCCTCTGGGGCACCTGCATCGACAACCTGCTCTCCTGGCGCATGGCGATGCCGAGCGGGCGGCGCTGGACGGTGCGGCGCACCGATCACCAGCTCCGCAAGATCCTCCCCGAGGACACCGTCACCTTCGAGGTGCTCGACGAGGCCGGCGCGCCGGACAAGCGCGTCGCCCTCACCGGCGGCGAGATCCGCAAGAAGGGGCTCTGGAAGGACATCACCAACAAGGCGCTGGGCGGCGTCCCCGGCCTGCAGAAGGAGGGGACCGACGGGGTCATCACCTCGGCCGAGTTCATCCTCTACCCGGAGTACGAGGCGAAGCGGACCCTCTGCCTGGAGTTCTTCGGCCCCGACATGGAGGAGGCCAGCCAGGTCATCCTCCAGCTCTCCCGCGCCTTCCCCTTCCCCAACCGGGGCGAGGAGGCGCTCATGGCGCTGGAGCACTTCGACGACGAATACGTGCGGGCCATCGGCTACGAGGTCAAGGCGCCGCGGACCGAGACCCCCAAGGCTGTGCTGCTCATCGACGTGGTGGGGCACGCGCCGGACCAGGTGGCGCGCGGCGTGGCCACCATCCGCGCCATCCTCGTGCCGCACCCCAACACCCTGCTCTTCGAGGCCCGCGACCCGGCCGAGGGGAAGAAGTTCTGGGCCGACCGCAAGAAGCTGGGCGCCATCGCCCGGCGCACCAACGCCTTCAAGATGAACGAGGACGTGGTGCTGCCGCTCACGGCGCTGGCCGAGTTCGCCCGCTTCACCGACGGGATCAACGTCGAGGAGGAGCGCCACGCCCAGGGCCGCTTCGTGGAGCGGGCCGAGGCGCTGCTGGAGGCCGCCACCGCCGGACAGGATGACCCGGCCTGGCTGCTGGCCAAGATCCCGGCCGCCCAGGAGCGCTGCCGGCAGGCCCGGGGCGCGCTGGCCGCCGCCGACGTCAGGACCCTGCGCGCCGTGACCGTGGTGGCCGAGCTGCGCCACGACCTCGCCGAGCTGGTGCGCGGCTACCCCAAGCTCTCGGCGGCGCTCGACCGGATCCACAAGGAGGTCCGCGACCGGCTCATCGTCATCGCCACCCACATGCACGCCGGCGACGGCAACGTGCACGTCAACGTGCCGGTGCTCTCCAACGATCGGCCCATGCTGGATCGCTGCGACCAGGTCATCGACACCGTGATGGCCCGGGTCATGGCGCTGGGCGGGGTCGTCTCCGGCGAGCACGGCATCGGCGTCACCAAGCTCAAGTACCTCGAGCCTCGCCGGATCGAGGAGCTGCGCGCCCACCGGCAGCAGGTCGATCCGCGCGGGCTCATGAACCCCGGCAAGCTCGACGACCTCGACGTGCTGGACCGGGTCTTCACGCCCTCCTTCAACCTGCTGGAGCTCGAGGCCCGCATCCTCCAGCACGGCCAGCTCGAGGAGCTGGCCCGCGCCATCGCCCACTGCGTCCGCTGCGGCAGGTGCAAGCCCGACTGCTGCGTCTACCACCCGGCCCGCGGCATGTTCTTCCACCCCCGCAACAAGAACCTCGCCATCGGCGCGCTCATCGAGGCGCTCCTCTACGACGCCCAGCGCGAGCGCTCCACCCGCTTCGAGCTGCTGCGCTGGCTGGAGGAGGTGGCCGACCACTGCACCATCTGCCACAAGTGCCTCAAGCCCTGCCCGGTCGACATCGACACCGGTGAGGTCTCGGTGCTGGAGCGGAGCATCCTCGGGACGCTCGGACAGAAGCGGACCGCCCGCGCCACCGC
The DNA here is from genome assembly GCA_025360965.1 of Anaeromyxobacter sp. Classification (GTDB taxonomy): domain Bacteria; phylum Myxococcota; class Myxococcia; order Myxococcales; family Anaeromyxobacteraceae; genus JADKCZ01. Next base: position 5,002 of record JANYBC010000172.1, read on the forward strand.
CGCCACGCTCCGCTACCTCGACAGCCGGTCGCCGGCGCTCAACGCCGCCTTCCGGGCCACCGTGGTCCGGCTCGGCGGCGCGGCCCAGCGGGCCGGCTGCACCCTGGCTCGCCCTTTCCAGCCGGTTGATCGGGCCCCCGACTTCTACCCCCTGCAGCTGCTCCGCTCGCCGGTGCCGCCGGTGCCGGCCGAGACCCTCCACGACGTCCTCCCCGGCTGCGAGCCGGACCAGGTGCTGCTGCTGGAGCCGGCTGGCGAGGCGGCCAGCACCGTCTTCTACTTCCCCGGCTGCGGCTCCGAGCGGCTCCACAGCCAGATCTCCATGGCCGCGCTCCACGTCCTGCTCGCCACCGGGACGCGGGTGGTGCTGCCGCCGCCCTTCCTCTGCTGCGGCTTCCCCCACCACGCCAACGCCCGCCAGCACCAGCACTCGCGGATGGTGCTGCGCGACACCATCCTCTTCAGCCAGATCCGCGAGATGTTCTCCTACCTGCAGTTCGACGCCTGCGTCATTACCTGCGGCACCTGCCGCGAGGGGCTCGACCAGATGGGGGCGGCCACGCTCTTCGGCGGCCGGCTCGTCGATGTCTCGGCCTTCGCGGCCGAGCGCGGCCTCACCGTGGAGGGGAGCGGCGACTACCTGTACCACCCGCCCTGCCACGACTCGCTCGACGGCAAGGCCACCGAGCTGATCGGCAAGCTCGGGGGCTTCTCGAGCGTCACGCCGGTCGGCAACTGCTGCTCCGAAGCCGGCACGCTGGCGCTCTCGCGTCCCGACATCACCGACGCCATGCTCCACCGCAAGCGCGCGGCGCTCACCGAGGCCCTCCACGGCGAGCGGCGCGCCACCATCCTCACCAACTGCCCCTCCTGCGTGCAGGGGCTGGGGCGCAACCAGCCCATGGGCATCACCCCCCAGCACCTGGTGGTGGCGCTGGCCGAGCGGCTCTCGGGGGCCGGATGGCTGGAGCGCTTCCGCGCCCAGGCGGCCGGGGCCCGCGCCATCCAGTTCTGAGCAGGTGTTGCGACCGGCGGCCTCGAGCCCGGCGTGCACCTGCCCAGGCAGCGCGCCTGGGTCGCTAGGTCCCCGAGAGGATGAGCGGGACCTCGTAATGGAACGGATCGCCCTTGAACTTGGGGAAGATCATGAGCCGGGCCGCGCTCTTCAGGCACTGGCCCATCTCGGTGGCGTTGAGTGACTGGTCGTCAAGCGTCGGGTAGGTGACGGTCCCGTTGGTGTTGACGGTGATGCGGAGCGCCACCCGGCGGCCGTCGAGCGCTACGCCGGACTCCTTGGCGTTGGCGATGCAGTTCGTGAAGGCCTTGCGGTTGGCACCCACCACCCGGTTGACGACGTCCTGGGTCAAGGCCGCGGCGGCGTCCGGCAGGTCGACGTCGCGGGTCTCGGTGCGCGGCTCCTGCGCCTGCGCCTGAGCCTGGACTGCGGGGGGCGGCTCGGGCTTCTTCTCCGCCACCTTCGGCTCGGGCCTCCTCTCCTGCCGCTTCTCGGCCAGCTTCGGCTTCACCTCGGGCTTCAGCTCAGGCCGCTTCTCGGGTGCCTTCGGCTCCGGCCTCTTCTCTTCCTCGGTCCGGTTGTCGACCACCGTCGCGGGCGCTGGAGCCGGCGGCCTGGCCTCCGGCTCCACCGGCCTGGGCGGCTCGACGACGGCGACCGGCGTGGGCGCTGTGACCGGCCGTGGCGCAGGTGCGCCGCCACGCCCGAGCAGCGCCCAGGCGGTGATGCCGACCAGGGCCACCATGCCGAGACCGACGATGGCGATCGGTGTCCCGCCGAGCCCGGACTTCCGTGCCGGGGCCTTGGAAAGCGCTGGCACCGCTTGCGCCACCCTCGAGTCGGGGGTGGGGGCCGCTCCAGGCGGCGGTGCCCCGGTATACGAGTCGGGGAGCGAGGCCCGGGCCGCCACCGAGAAGGCGTCGGTCAGCCTGCTCCGCGCGGCGAGCTCCCGCTGGCCGGTGATGTCTCCGAAGAGGTCGACGTAGCCGGGCCCGGTCTTCTGGCCGTCGGTGTTCCCTGCCGTGGCGAAGGGCGCGGCCATCACCTCGGCGGCGGCGGCGGCGAAGTCGGCCAGTTCGTCCTTGTCGGGGGAGGGCGGCAGCAGCGCCGGATCGAGCGCCGGAGCCGGCTCCAGCTCGGGGGGCACGGCCAGCGGCTCCGGGTGATCGGCCCCGGCGGCGCCGTCGACGGCCAGCGCCACCTCGGGCGGAAGGGCCGAGCCATCGGAGTCCGGCGGCGGCGGGAGCGGCTCGATGGCGTCGTCGGTGACCGGCTCGGGCGCCGACCCGGTGAACGGCGCGAAGGCGCCTGGCAGGGGCGTTCCGGGCGACTCGGCGGGAGGCGGCTCGGGCTCGACGTGGAGATCGATCTCAGGGTGCTGCGCGGGCTCAGGGTGCTGCACGGGCGCCGGGGTGAGCGCCGGCTCCTGCGCCGCCGTGGCCATGGCCACCTCCGCGGCGGTGATGGCCGGGATGCCGGTCATGGTCCCGGCCTGGCCCTTCACGACGATCAGGTGGCCACAGGCCTTGCACTTGAGCTTGTAGACCTTGCCGGGCGCGGGATCCTCGGCGGTGGCGTACTTCTTCCCGCACCGGTCGCAGACGAATTTCATTTGGGAATCGTACTGTTGCGCTCGCCACCTGTGCAAGAAATCACGATCGACCCTGCCCGGCGGCGCCCGGATGGGCGCCAGGTCCCTCCCCCGCGTAGAGTGGGGCATGGTCGCCGCCACCGCACCCACCCTGCTCGTGCTCCTCCTCGTGGCCGCGCCGCCGACGGCCTGGGGAGCCCCGCGGCTGCATGGATCCCCGGGCCGGATCCTGCTCGACGGCCAGCCGACCGAGGTGCGCTGGACCGATGGGGACTCCTTCAAGGTCGAGTCGGGGCCGCTCAAGGGGTTCGGCACCAGGCTCTTCGGCTACAACACCCTGGAGGCCTTCGGCCCGGTCCACCGCATCGCTGGCCTCGGGCCGGTGGCGCTGGAGCAGCTCGCCACCTCCTCGGCGGCGCTGCTGGCCGCGACCACCTGGAGCTGCCGGACCGAGGGGAAGCGCGACGGCTATGGCCGGGCCCTGATCTCCTGCCCCGACGCCGCAGCCGCGCTGGTCCTGGCCGGTCACGCCATGGTCTACGCCGTCGAGGCCCGCCCCGATCCGGCCCTGCTGGCCCTGCAGCGCCAGGCCCAGGCGGCCGGGCGCGGCATGTGGGCCGGGGGGGTGCCACCCGAGATCATCACCAGCCTCCACTCGGCCGGTGAGAAGGACCTGAAGGGGAAGCCCCCCTACGACCGGCTCTGCGACACGCGGACCGGCCTGACCCGGCTGCGGCAGCACCGGTCGAGCTACCGGACCTGCCAGGAGGTCTGCGTCGGCGAAGGGCCGCTCGGCAGCTGCATGGTCTACGTGCCGTTCGAGCGGCGCTACCGTGACCGGCCCGGCTGCCTGCTCCGTCCCGCGGCCGGGGCGCCGTGACTACGAATCGTACCGCGCCAGGTAGCCCTTGAGCTGGTGCGTGCGGGCGGCGTTCTCGCTGCTCATGTAGCGGACGGTCCCGAAGATGGGCCGCTCCGGTCCCCAGGCCCGATCGTTTCGGCCGAGGCACCAGAGCAGGCCGCTCGCCGAGTTGGGGTCGCGGCCGTCGAGCGCCCAGCGATCATTGAGCGCGAAGAGCGTCTCCCGGGCCTCCTCGGCGCTGCCGCTCCACTCCAGGATCTTCTTCCCCCAGAGCATGCGGAGCCGGTTGTGGATGGTGCCGTCCCGGAGGAGCTGACGCTGGGCGGCGTTCCAGAGCGGGTCGTGGCTCCCGGCCTGCTCGAGCGTGGCGCGGGTGGGGCGCCATGGCCGCGGATCGGCGGCGTGGCGGCGGTGGGTGGCTTGGGCCCAGGCCGGGAGCGAGGAGAGCTCCCGGTGGTCGGGTCGATAGGCCGCCCAGCCGAAGCCGAGCTCACGCCAGGTGATCACCTGGTCGAGGAAGGCCTCGCCGGCGGGCGAGAGCCCCCACCACCCGGCCCGGGCGCCGGTCACCTTGTCGGCGAGCCGCTGCGGGGTCCATCCTTCGCCGTCGAGCACCCCGGCCACCAGCTCCTCGGCCGAGAGGTGGCCGTGGTGGAGCCAGGGCGAGAGGCCGCTGGTCCCGTCGAGGTCCGGCTCGTCTCGCTCCTCGGTGTAGCGGGCCAGCCCTGCGGCGAGGAAGGCCGCCATCCTCGCTTCGGCCGCCGCAGATCCGCCCTGCCCGGTCGGCCGCACCTGGTGGTCGATGGGGAGCCTGGCCAGCAAAGGGGCCGGCGACTCCAGCAGGGGGCCGGCGATCTCGGGCCAGCGCCGCGCCAGCGCGCGCGGCAGCGACGGCGCCGGCGGGAGGTCGATGCGGGCCAGCGGATCGGCCCGGGGGCGGCGCGCCAGCCAGGGGGCCAGGTGTCGCTGCAACTGTCGGCGGAAGAGGTAGGCGGTGACGAACTCTCGCCCCGAGAGCCGGAATGGGAAGACGGTGGCCGCGTCGACCGCCTCGACGCGCAGCTCGAGTCCGCGCCCCAGCGCGTCCGAATCGCCAGCCGGCTCGCCCGGGAAGTCGTCGGTCACCACCACCGCGGCCAGCGCCGCCAGGGCGCGCAGCCCGGCGGCGATCTGGCCCGGCTCCGACTCGACCAGCGGGTGGTAGGCGACCGGCCTCCCCTCCAGCCGGCGCCGGTTCTCGGCCATCCCGGACAGCACGAAGGCGTGGTGACGGTCCGAGGCCCAGGGCTCGTCGCAGGTGATCGACTCGACGATCCGCAGCGGCAGCGCGAGCTGCCGGGCCAGCTCGACGGCCCGCTCCAGCGCCTGGTTCCAGCGAACCCGCCGGTGGGCGTGCATCCAGTAGAGGACGAAGCTCCCGCCGGGCCGGACCGGCGCCCCGTTGACGACGCGGATCCTCTCGGCCGGGACGGTCATGGTCTCCGGCCTCAGGCGTGGTTGCGGAGCATCAGCTCGCGCGGATCGGGGTCGAGGTAGGCCTGCCCGAGCAGGTAGTCGGCGGCGTGGCGGCGTGCCGCCGAGCGGAGCAGCGTGATGGGTACCACCAGCGGGACGTGGCCGCGCTGGAAGTCGGCGATCGCCTCCTCCAGCTCGCGCCGCTCGCCCGCGGGCGCCTCCTTGAAGTAGCCGGCCGCGTGCTGGAGCACGTTGACATGACGGCCGCGGGTGGCCGGGACCGCCAGCGAGGCCATCAGCAGCCCGGCGTAGGCCTGGCCCAGCTCGGCCAGCGGCTTGCCCTTCACCCCGGCCACCAGCTTGCCGAGCTTGCGGTAGCCCTCCGGGCTGTGGGCCAGCAGCGCCAGCTTCTGCGCGGTGTGGAAGGCGACCAGGCCCCCGCGGCTCAGCCCCTGCTTCACGAGCCGCTGCCAGCGGGCATGCGCGAAGATCCGCTCGACGAAGCTCTCGCGCAGGAGCGGGTCGTGGAGCCGCCCCTCCTCCTCGATTGGCAGGAGCGGCAGCCTGGCCCGGAGCACGGCGATGAAGGCGCCGACGCCGTCGCGGGCCGCCGGACCGCCCCTCGGACCGTAGACGCGGACGCGGGTCAGCCCGCACGATGGGGAGTCCTTCTTGGTGACGTGGCCGTCGAGGTCGAGCCTGGCCAGCTGCTCCACCTTGCCCTCGGCGTAGGCCGCCATCCGCTCGGTCCAGTCCTCTCCGGTGCGCTGGGCGATGAGGCGCGGCGCCCCGCTCTCCCCGCTCTCCCCGGTCAGCCGGATGGACGGTCGCGGGATCGGCATGCCGACCTCCACCTCCGGGCAGAGCGGGACCCAGTCGACCAGCGGCCCGAGCAGGTCGACGCAGAAAGGGTCCCGCTTGTGGCCGCTGTCGTAGCGGACCGGCTGGCCGAGCAGGCAGGCGGAGATGCCGAGGCGGGGGCGCGGGAGGTGGTCCATCACCGGTGAGGCTACCTCTCTCCCGGCCTCGACGCCGCTGCCGGATGGGGCGGCCGAACAAGAAAAGGGCGAGCCCCGGAGGACTCGCCCTTCTCGCTGCTCGAGCTTCGGACCCGCGATGGGGTCCAGCGCCCGGGTTGGCCTACTGGTGGACCACCTTGACGTCGGCGAACTTGCCGTTGCCGTGGCAGACCAGGCAGGACTCGCCGACGGCGAGGATGCCCGAGCCCATGCTGCTGCGCGGAGCGTAGAAGGTCGCGCCGTTCAGCTCCATGTGCGAGTAGGCCGCGTTGCTGTCATGGCAGGCGCTGCAGGCCGCCGTGATGGGCGAGGTGACCAGCGAGTTGCCCTGGCCGGCGGTGATGGAGCCGGGGACCGTGGCGTTCCCCGCGGCGTAGCTGGGGCCGTTGCCGAAGTAGACGCCGAGGGCGAGTGCGTACGGCGAGATCGACCCGGCGGCGTTCTGCGTCGTCAGGGCGTTGCCGGTGGCCACGGTGGACCAGAGCAGGTTCGGCAGGACCGCCTGGAGCGGCGCCGAGCTCAGGTCGTAGGTGGCGTAGGCGCCGTTCCCCGTGCCGGCCGTGGTGTGGCAGGCCATGCAGTTGTTGACCCGGCTCGGGAACTCCACCTCGCCGAAGTTCTCGGTCGGGGAGACCGCGTGCCAGGTGAAGGGCACGGTGCGGACGCGACCAGCGTGAAGCGCGTGGAGGAAGTCCTTCGCATTGGCCGACCAGCCGCTGCTGTTCTGGTTGGCGGTGTGGCAGAACGAGCAGGTCGGGCCGTCATTGCGCTGGCCGACGTGGAAGTTCGGGTTGACGCCGAGCTGCGCGTGGCAGGTCAGGCACTTGGCGTTGTCCACGATGGTGCGGCGGCCGGTGTAGCCGATCGCCACCTTCCAGACGTTGGGCATGGTGACGACCAGGCCGCCCACGTGCGTGCCGGCGTCGTACGGGTAGGCGCTGAGGTTGGTCTGGGTCAGCGGCTGAACGAACTTGGTCTGGGTGGCGCTGGCGGTGAGGCTGTAGGCGTAGCCGACGCCGCCGGTCAGCATGGAGGCGCCGGCCGGCACCACCACGTTGGTCAGGGTCAGCTTGTAGAAGCCGCCCGCATCTGCCGTAGCGCTCAGCGTGCCGACGCCGCCCCCGCTGGTGGCGGACCCGTTCCAGATCGACTTCAGGTGGCCGTTGAGCGTGGCGTTGAAGTCGGCCGGGGCGGTGATGCCGTCCTGCGGCATGGAGAAGGCGAAGTAGATGTTCGGCGCGCCGGTGAAGCCGGTGATCAGCTCCGGATCGGTGACGGGGTTGTTGAAGACCACGTCAATGCCGTCCTTCTGGAGCTTGAAGTTCATCGACGGGTTGCCGTTCGACTCGACCAGCACGTTGGCGATGACAGCCGTCATCCTGGCGGCGCCGATCGGGAGGACCCCCGCGGCCGGGACCACCCCGGCGTTGGTGCGGGTGTTGGGCGCCGTGCAGCCGGCGGCGAGCACGTTGCCGGCGGCGAAGTAGGCGAGCTGGTTGCATGGGTCGATGGGGGCGGTCGGGACGTGGTAGCCGGGGATGCTGCTGGCGCTGTGGCAGCCGGCGCATCCGTTGTCGGTGGTCTGGGCGCTGCCGGTGTGCTTGCAGAGCGCAAACTGGCCCGTGACGCCGTCGACCGCGGGCGGGTGGGCGCAGGTGGTCGCGCCGATGCCGTCGAACTTCACGTAGTCATGGCAGGAACCGCAGGCCGCGCGGGTTGGGCGGGTCTGGGCCTGGGCACCCTGGAGCGCGCCGGCGTGGCAGGCGTCGCAGTTGCGGATGTCCTGCGGGTAGGTGGCGATGATGCCGTGGAAGATGCTGTTGGTGGTGGCGTTGTTCTGCAGGTTCTTGCCGTCGTGGATCCGGTGGATGAAGGAGAGCGAGTCGGCCGCCTGGTTGGTCCGGGCCGGGTTGTGGCAGACGTTGCAGAAGTTGGGATCGATGCGACCGGCGCCGTGGAAGCCGTTGCCGGTCGAGATCTCCGGCTTGAAGCCGTAGTGACACTTGGCGCAGGCGGCGTCGGCGACGATCTCGCGCTTGACGATGGTGCCGGTGCCGGCCGGGATCCAGCTGTACTCCTGGTTGACGGCCGTGAAGGTCTTGGGATCGGTGGTCAGGACCAGGTTGGTCTGCCGGGTCACCTGGATCCAGAGGACGTGCGTAATGGTGCTGGCCGCGTCGACGACCACCGTCGCGGGGTAGGTGTAGGTGTAGCTACCGGGGACACCGGCGACCGGGGTCGGCACGGCGCTGACCGAGCCAGGCGATCCGGCGGAACCGGTGAGGACCGTGTAAGGGAGGACGTTGCCGTTGCCGTCGACCGTCACCTTGGCGACGGCGAAGCTGGTACCCGGGGAACCATTCCTCCCGGTGGTCGACATGTTCACGTTGTAGGAGTAAGCGCCGAAGAAATCGACGGGGTTCCCGCGGTCGTCTGCCATCGTGAAGGCGACGGTCGGGACGCCGGCCGCGGAGAGGGTCACGCTGGTCACGGTCATTACGAGACCGGTGCTGGCGCCGGAGAGCCCAGGGAGGCCGGTGGTGCCGGTGGGACCGGTCGGGCCAGTGGTGCCGGTCGGGCCGGTGGTGCCGGTCGGGCCGGTGGAGCCGGTGGGACCGGTCGGGCCGGTGGTGCCGTTGGTGCCATTGGTGCCGGGCGCGCCGGCCGCGCCGTCAGAACCGGAGCAGGCGGTGAGCACGAAGAGGAGCGACGCGGCCAGCAGCACCGTGCGTCCCTGCAAAAGGTTCTTACACATGGAGGTCTCTCCGGGTCTTCCTACGGGTGAGTGCGGCGCCACTCTCAACAGCACGTTTCGTGCCGAAGACCAGGGCGGTGCCTGCAGTGTAATCGCGGTACTTCGACGACTTCGGCTCTCCCGGGTCTCACCACATGCGGGTTGCATCTGGCTCAATTGACACACCCATCCGTTGGGCCTTTTCACCCACTGTGCGACGACATGCCGCGGGAGCGCAGGACGAACTACGACCCAACTGGAACGGCGGTAATGTGGGTCATGCTCCGCCTGGGTTGGCCCTCGCTCCTCCTGCTCCTCGCCCTGGTGGCGCTGCTGGCCCGGCGCCCCGGGCTGCTGGCCAGCCGCGCCTTCGTGCCGGTGCTGCTGGTGGCCGGCGCGCTGCTGCTGGTCGGCTACCGCCGGCGCCGTCCGCCTCGCTGAAGGTCCGCTTTTCTCCCTGCGCTGTCGGACCGTTCGACTAGGGTGCGAGCCTCTGGGGTGTGCATGGCGCACGAGCGCTCGGCGATGGCTGGACTGACGGCTGCGCAGGCGATGGACTTCTGGCTCTGGCTCTGGCTTGGCTTCGTCGAGCGGGAGACCGCGCTGACGGCGCTGAGCGCGTCGGCCGGGCCTTCCCAGGTACTGGCCGAGGTGGCCGCCGAGCTGGCCAGCCTGGAGGGGCTCTCGGCGCGGCTCTCCAGCGAGCTTCCCGCGGCGCCCGCCGACGCGCCGGAGGGGAGGACCTTCACGAGGCTCTCCTGCGGCCTGCCGGCCGCGTCGGTCCTCAGTCTTCAGGCCTGGCTGGCCGATCCGGCCGGCGTGTCCTCGCCTCGGCTCAGGCGCCGCGCCACCGAGGTGCTGGCGCAGGCCGGGAGCGCACCTCCGCCTTCGCCGGCCCGCACCGCAGCGGTCTCGCTCTGGAGCTGGCTGACCGGCGCCGAGGCCGATCGACGCGTCGAGCTGGCGCGCGCCCGACACGATCGCGGGGCGGCGCACCGGCTCGGCGACGAGCTGCGGCTGCTCCAGAACGTCCAGGGCGGCGTCCGCCGCAGCCAGCCCGACGTCATCCCCTCCCACCGGAGCGAGGGTCACTGGCTCGGCGCCCGGCAGCCGCTCCAGCCCGCGGCGGCGGCCGAGCTGGCGCGCGTGCTTCGGCGGGCCGAGCCCGATGTCGCCACCGGCCGTAACGGCTCCCGGCTCGGGCACCTCGTCGACGCCGCTGCCTCGCGCCTCGAGGCGCTGGCCGGACCCGAGGCGGTGGCCGCGGCGGTAGCCCGCGAGCAGTCGGAGGCCAGGCTCTCCTCGGTTCGCCGGAAAATAGCGGCCGGCCTCACTGCCGCTGAGGCCGGGGAGGCTCGCACCGCCGCCGCCCGCTTCCTCGGCCGGCCACTCCTGTCCGACCCCACCCGGTTCGGGGCCACGTTGGTCGACGCGGACCTCGGCGACCAGGCCGCCTGGCGGGCCGTTGTCGCGCCCCGCGGCTTCGACGAGGCGGCCGAGTTCAGCGCCGCCGGGGCCAGCGGCTACGAGCTCTACCTGCTGGTCGGCGCCGACGGCCGCCTCGAGGCCCTGCACCAGCGGATCGATCGCTCACCGCACGGCCGCCGCTGGTTCACGCCGGTCCCATCGCCGCGCTGGCTCCATCCGCAGGGTTCGACGCTCGACGTGGCCTGGGCCGACGTGGCGGCACCGGCCCGGGCGCGGATGCTGCTGCTGCTGGCGTCGCTCACCAGCGGGCTCCCGGGCTCGGCCCTGGCCGACCAGCTCCCCGACGAAGCGCTGGCCCTGGCGGTGCGCCGGCCGCGCCGCTCCCGCCACTGAGGATCTTGCCCATGACCGACCTGCTGTTCCTGCCGGAGACCTGGGTCTCACTGGCCACGCTGAGCGCCATGGAGGTGGTGCTCGGCATCGACAACGTCGTCTTCCTCACCATCCTGACCGGCCGGCTCCCCGTCGGCCAGCAGCCCAGCGCCCGGCGGCTCGGCCTGGCCTTCGCGCTGCTGACGCGGCTCGGGCTGCTCTTCGCCATCTCCTGGGTGATGGGGCTGACCGCGCCGCTCTTCGCGCTGCTCGGCCACCCGGTCTCGGGGCGCGACCTGATCCTGCTCGGCGGCGGCCTCTTCCTCATCGCCAAGGCCACCTTCGAGGTCCACGAGAAGCTGGAGAGCAGCGGGCACGCCCCGGCCGGCGGCGGGCGCAGCGGCTACTGGCTGGTGATCGCGCAGGTGGCGGTGCTCGACCTGGTCTTCTCGCTCGACTCGGTCATCACCGCGGTCGGGATGGCCAGGCACCTGCCGGTCATGGTGGCCGCCATGCTGGTCGCGGTCGGCGTGATGCTGGCCTTCGCCGGCGCGGTCGGGCAGTTCGTCGAGCGCCACCCGACCATGAAGATGCTGGCCCTCTCCTTCCTGATCCTGATCGGCGTGATGCTGGTGGCCGAGGGCTTCGGCCAGCACATCGACAAGGGGTACATCTACTTCGCGATGGCCTTCTCGCTGCTGGTCGAGCTGCTCAACCTCAAGCTCCGGAAGCCCTCCAGGCCGGTGGCGCCGTCCGCAGACCAGGCGCGGGGCTGAGGCCAATGGCTCACGAAACCGGACAGGAAGCCGCAGGCGCAGTAGAACCTCGGCGTGCCGATCGCCACCATCTCCTGGTTCGTCCTGCCGAGCTTCCGGCTCGGTCCCCTGACGTTGCAGTCCTTCGGCCTGCTCTCCGCGGCCGGCGTCCTGGCCGGCATGCAACTGGCGGCCCGGGCCGCCCGGCGCGACGGGCTCGACCCGAAGGTGGTCATGGACTTCTCCGTGGTGGCCGTGGCCGGCGGGATCCTCGGCGGACACCTCGTCCACCTGCTCTTCTACCACCCGGAGGAGCTGGCCGACCCCTGGCGCATCCTGAAGATCTGGGAGGGGCTCTCCTCCATGGGCGGACTGGCCGGGGCCATCCTGACGGCCACCATCTGGTTCCGCCGCCGCGGCCTCTCCTTCACCCCGTTCGGCGACGCCTACGCGCTCGGCCTGGCGCCGGGCTGGGGGATCGCTCGGCTCGGCTGCTTCTCGGTCCACGACCACCCCGGCGTGCGGAGCGACTTCTGGCTGGCGGTCGACTTCCCTGGCGGCCCGCGCCACGACCTCGGGCTCTACGAGGCGATCCTGCTCTTCGCCCTGGCCGGGCTCCTCTACGCGCTGCGCCGGAGCGGGCGGCTGCGCGGGCGCCTGCTCCCCCTGCTGGCGATCGTCTACGGCGCCGGGCGCTTCCTGCTCGACTTCCTGCGGGCTCGTCCCGGCGACCTGGTCTACGCCGACGGGCGGCAGCTCGGCCTCACCTTCGCCCAGTGGTTCGCGCTCGGGCTGCTGGCCTGGGGCACCAGCCGGATGGTCCGCTGGAACAGGGCGGAACGGTGACGGCTCGGGAAGAAGCGCCCCGCGGCTGGCGCGCCCGGCTCCATGCCCTGGAGCAGCGCCGCTGGTTCCGATGGGGCGGCGAGGCGCTGGTGGTGCTGCTGGCCGTGCTGGCGGTGGGCGCCATCCAGTCCCGCCACCATCTCGCGGGCGGAGAGAAGCCGTCTGCCTCATTCCGGACCCTCGACGGCCACCTGGTGGCGCTCGAGTCGCTGCGCGGCCGGCCGCTGGCGCTCGCCTTCTGGGCCCCCTGGTGCGGGGTCTGCGCCGCCCAGTCGGACAACCTCTCACGGACGCTCCGCTGGGTTGAGCCTCGCGCCCAGGTGGTCTCGGTGGCCTCCTCCTTCGGCGACGTCGCCGAGGTGCGGGCCTACATGAAGGAGCACCGGGTCGAGTACCCGGTGCTGCTGGGCGACGAGGCCACGGTGCGGGCCTTCCACGTCGAGGCCTACCCGACCGTCTACTTCCTCGACGCCGAGGGGCGCGTCACCGGCTCGGTGGCCGGCTACACCACCACCGGCGGCCTGCTGGCGCGGCTGATCTTCTAGTGCCGCTGCGGCGTGACCGGCCAGGTCACAGTGTGGCCCCCACAGGCAGGCCAGGCGGCGACCGGTCACCTGATCCCGGGCCGTTGGCGTCGCCTCCGAGCGGCACGCCGCGTGCTTTGATCGGCCTCGACCGGCGCCTCTCCGACGAGGCGTCCATCCACCCGGAGACCACCGACATGCAGACCAAGCTCCTCGCCGCCGCCCTCGGCCTCGCCCTCGCCACACCGTTCATCGCCCTCGCCACACCGTTCATCGCCCAGGCCGCACCGCCGCCCGTCCAGGTCATCGAGATGCAGGTCACGGGCGCGGGCTTCGTCCCGGACCAGATCAAGGTCACGAAGGGCCAGAAGGTCCGGCTGGTGGTCACGCGCAAGACCGAGCGAACCTGCGCCACCGAGATCGTCATCAAGGACCAGGGGATCAACCAGAAGCTACCGCTCGACAAGGCCGTCACCGTGGAGTTCACGCCCAGCAAGAGCGGACAGCTCCGCTACGCCTGCGGCATGGACATGATCTCCGGCGTGATCGTCGTCGAGTAGGCGGAGCCCCGGCTACCGGGCCTTGAAGTCGTCCGACCGCACCCCGTAGCGCTTGAGCAGCCGGTGCAGGCTCTCGCGGGCCATCCCGGCGCGCTCGGCGGCCCTGGTGACGTTTCCGTCCAGCTCGCGGAGCAGCGCCATCAGGTACTCCCGGGTGACGCGGTCGCGGGCCAGGTCGATGGCCTCCCGGTATGGCAGCTTGGCCAGCTGCTCGGCCGGGGCGCCGCCGTCTTGGGCGCCGGTGACCTCGGCGGGGAGGTCCCGCGGCTGGACCACCGGCCCCCGCGCCACCGCCACCGCCCGCTCGACGGCGTTCTCCAGCTCGCGCACGTTGCCGGGCCAGGCGTAGCCGGTGAGCGCGCGGAGCGCCTCGGCGTCGAAGGCCTCGAGCGGCCGGCCCAGCACCCGGGCGTGCTTCTCGAGGAAGTGGCCCGCCAAGACCGGGATGTCCTCCCGCCGCTCGCGCAGCGGCGGCAGGACCACCGGGAAGACGTGGAGCCGGTAGTAGAGGTCCTCGCGGAAGCGGCCCGCCGACACCTCGGCCCTCAGATCCCGGTGGGTGGCGGCGATGATCCGGACGTTCACCTTGATGGGCGAGGTCTCGCCGACCCGGCGCAGCTCCTTCTCCTGGAGGACGCGGTTGAGCTTCACCTGCACCGGCAGCGGCAGCTCGCCGATCTCGTCGAGGAAGATGGTCCCACTCTCGGCCTCCTCGAAGAGGCCGCGCTTCATCCCGGTGGCGCCGGTGAAGGAACCGCGGGCGTGGCCGAAGAGCTCGCTCTCGACCAGCTCGGCCGGCAGGGCGCCGCAGTTGACCGGCACGAAGCGCCGCTCCTTGCGGGCGCTCTGATAGTGGACCGCCCGCGCCGCCAGCTCCTTGCCGGTGCCGGTCTCGCCGGTGAGCAGCACCGTGATGTCGATCAGGCTGGCCTGCTCCAGCAGCGTGTAGACCTCACGCATCCTGGCGCTCGTGCCGACCAGGCCGTGGAAGGCCGCGCTCCCCTCCCCGGTGAGCCGCCTGCCCGAAAGCTGCTGGAGCCGCCGCCGCTCCAGGGCCCGCGCCACCACCAGGATGGCGTCGTCGGGATCGAAGGGCTTCTGCAGGTAGTCGTAGGCTCCCTGCCTCATCGCCTCGACCGCGTCGCCGACCGTGGCGTAGGCGGTCATCATGATCACCTCGGTCTCGGGCGCGCGGGCCTTCACGGCGCGGAGCACCTCGAAGCCGTCGGCGGCGGGCATGCGCAGGTCGGTCACCACCACGTCGAAGGGCTGGGCGGCCACCAGCGAGAGGGCCTGGGCGCCGTCTGCGGCGGTGGTGAGCTCATAGCCGTCGCCGAGGATGCGGGCGAAGAGCTTGAGGATGTTCTCCTTGTCGTCGACCACCAAAATGCGGGCGCGTTCCATGGTCCCTGGTCCTAGACCTTCCCCGGCGGCGAGGCCGGCAGGCGGATCGTGAAGCGAGCGCCGCCACCCGCCGGTGACGCGGCGTCGAGCGTGCCGCCGTGGGCGTGGACGATCCCGAGCGAGACCGCCAGCCCGAGCCCGGTGCCGGCCGGCTTGGTGGTGAAGAAGGGCTCGAAGAGCCGGTGGCCGGCCTCGCCGGGGAGCCCGGGGCCGGTGTCGGAGACCTGGACCACGGCCGCGCCGCCGGCGGCCTGCGTGAGTCCCACCTCGACCTTTCCTCCCGGACCGGCCGCCTCCACGCCGTTCTTGACGAGGTTGAGGACGACCTGCCTCAGCTTCTGCGGGTGTCCCTCGACGTGGGCCGCGCCGCTCACCGAGACGATGGCCCCCTCGAGCTGGCCCGACGCGGCCAGCCTCGCCACCGCCTCGTCGCAGAGCACCTTCAAGTCGACCGGCTCCGGGGTGGTGGCCAGCGGGCGCGACAGGTCGAGCAGTCCCTCGACGATCTCCTTGGCTCGCAGCGACTCGTCCTCGATGATCCGCAGGTCGTCGGCCAGCTGCCCCTCGGCCTTGCGCTGCAGCAGGTGGGCATAGCCGAGGATGACGGCCAGCGGGTTGTTGATCTCGTGGGCCACACCGGCGGCCAGCCGCCCGATGCCGGCCAGCTTCTCGCTCTGCACCAGCCGCTCCTGGTGGTCCTTGATCGATCTCGCCATGGCGTTGAACTGGCGCGCCAGGGCGCCGAACTCGTCCGGGCTGTCGGCTTCGAGGCGGGCGTCGAGGTCCCCGGCCGCCAGCCGGGCCGCCCCGGCGCTCAACTGGGCCACCGGCCGTGCCACCGAGCGGTAGATGGAGAGGCCGATGCCACCGGCCAGCAGCGGCGCGCCGGCCAGGAAGAAGAGGGTCCAGCGGAAGGCGGCCCGCTGCACCTCGCGGACCTGGGTCTGGATGCCACCGATCGAGGTCTCGAACCGATCGACCAGCCGGTCGGTCATTCCCTGGATCTGCGTCACCTGGACCTGTGCCTGGCCGTGCTCCTCCATGACATCGGCGGCCTGCCGACGCAGCACGGCTGGGACGATCCGCTGGCGGAAGATCCGATCCAGCTCGGCCGTGGCCTGCTCGATCTCGACCACCCAGCCGAGCTCGTCAGGCTGCCTCACCCGGGTCTTCACCGCCGCCGTCAACTCGACCACCCGGCGTTCGGCCTCAGTATAGAACGGGAGGTGGGAGTCGTTGCCGAGGATGATGGTGTGGGCCTGGTGGGCGTACTGGTCGCGGACCGCGCTGGCCAGCTCCAGCGCCAGCCGCACCCCCTGCTCGCGCTCGGTGATCTCCACCAGCCCGGCCTGGATGTCGCGGAGGCTGCCGAGCGCGAACCAGGAGGAGACGGCGAAGATGGAGAGCAGCCCGGTGAAGGCGAGGATCAGGCGGCGGGCCGTCCCGGAAGGTGCGTTCACGTGCTCTCCCCGTTCAAGGCCCGGCACAGGGGCCGGCTACACTGTACCCTCGGGCAGGGAGCGGCGCGTCTTGGGGAGACCGACTCGGGGAGCCCCGAGGCGCTGAGTGGCCCTGGCTAGGGCAACCAGGTGAAGACGCCGAGCAGGTCCTCGGAGACCGAGAGGGTCTCCTCCAGCCCCCCGGGCGTCTTGGGGCTGTTCTTGGCCGCCACCTTCACCTGGTAGGTCGAGCCGGCCACCAGCAGCACCGGAGCCACCAGCTCGACCTGCACGCCGGCCAGGCCGACGGCCGAGCCGTAGACGGTGCCGCTCGCCCCCTTGTCCACCCGGGCCTGCCAGGCCACGGCGCCACGCTCATCCCGCACCGTCACCTCGAAGTAGTCCTGGGATGAGAACGGGGCCCAGCCGATGGCCGGCGGAACGGAGGCGGTGCAGCTCCCCGGCGGCAGGGCCGCGGGGTCGACCGGCAGAGCGAGCGCCTGGCAGCTCCCGTCGGCGCCCGGCAGCGGCGCCGTGAGCTGCACCGCACTGGTCACCTTGAAGCTGCCGAGGTCGGCGGCCGAGGTGACGCCGTCGAGCTTCAGCGGCACGCCGTTGACCACCTGCAGGTCGAGGATCACCGTCCCCCCGATTGAGGAGGGGTCCCGGACCAGGTAGTCGGTCTCGAAGCCGGCCAGCACCTTGTAGGTCCCGTCGGGGATCCCGGCGATCGACCAGAGGCCGGTGATGCCGCCCGCGCGCAGGCCGGCCGGAGCGTCGCCGCGTACCCAGACCGGATCGAAGGTGGAGGCCAGCGCCAGGATGACGCTGGTGGCCGGCGAGGTCAGTCCGCCGGCCGCCACGATGTTGATGCTGCCGGTCACGGTGGCGGTGGCCGCCCCCGGGACCAGCGTGAGCGACACCCGCGGCTCGCTCCCCACGGCCACCGTCACGCTGGCGGGGGTGGCCTGGTACTGCACCCCCTGGGCGTAGGCCCGGACCGCGTAGGTCCCGGGCGAGAGGTTGAGGATGCGGAAGGCTCCGTCCGAGCCCGGCACCGCGGTCGAGGCCTCGCGGCTGGTCGTCTCTTCGGCGGTCACCAGCACCCCGGCGCCGGTCCCGGGCAGCGCCACCGTGCCGGCAATGCTCCCCG
>JANYBC010000233.1 GCA_025360965.1 Anaeromyxobacter sp.
GCCGGCGCCGGCGCCGTGGCAGGAGTTGCAGGTCAGGGCGCCGGGGGTGGCCCAGCCGACCGCGGCGTTCTTGCCGTTGTTGAAGTTGCCGTGGCAGTAAGTGTTCGAACAGGTCCCGCCGCCGGTGCCGCCGGCGCCAGAGGTCGAGCCGGAGTAGGTGAGAGTCACCGGTCCGCCGGACCATGCGTTGACCGAGCGGGTGGCCGTCGCGCCCCAGGCGAGCGTGGCGCGGGCCCCGCCGGTGCCGGCGCCGCTGATGGCGTGGCCGGTGTCGGTGTTGGACGGCGGCAGCGTGTGGCACTCGCCGCAGGCGATCGAGACGCGGCCGAAGGTGGCGGCGCCGAGGTGGGCCTTGTGGGCGCCGACGCCAGCCGAGGTGGCGGCCACCTGCCCGGTGGTGTCCACGGTGTTGGTGCCGGTGGCGCCAGGGGCGGCCGCCACGAGGTTGGTGGTCAGCGTCACGCCGGCCGCCGAGAGCTCGCCGTGGCAGGAGGTGCAGCCGGCCGTCGACTTGGTGACCGTGCCGTTGACGTGGGTGACGACCGCCACCGTGGTGGCGGTGTAGCCGGTGTGACAGGAGGCGCAGGTCAGGTTCTGCGGGTGCGGGTGGGCCGGTGGGCTGGCGTGGCAGGAGGCGCAGCCGAGCTTGGTGCCGGCCGACGAGCCGGTGCCCCAGGCGATCAGGTTCGACTGGATACCACCGGTGAACTGGCCGTGGCAGTAGGTGGAGCTGCAGGTGATGGCGGACGGGCTGTAGGCCGCGGCCCCGCCCAGGTTGGCGATGTCACTCCAGGTGATGGTGGCGGTGCCGAGCCCGAGGTGGGTTGGGACCACGTGGCAGGCGACGCAGCGCTGGGCGCTGGAGAGCGGCGTCCCGCTGGCGCCCTGGTTGACGTGGGCGAGGTGGGCGCCGATCTTGTTGCTGCTGGCGGCCAGGGCCAGGTCCTTGGGCGGCGCGGCCTTGATCAGCAGCGCGCCGGCGGGATCGAGGTCGGTGGCGCTGCCCACGCCGGCCCGCAGCGTGTCGCCGTGGCATGAGGAACAGTTGACGCCCGGGAGCTCCACCGCGCGGTTCATGTGGGTGGCCTTCACGACCGTGCTGTTGCTGTACCCGCTGCCGTGGCAGCTGCCGCAGTCGGTGTTGTTGGGGTGGCCCCCGCCCGGCGCCGTGGCCAGCGCGCCGGTGCCGCGGCCGTGGCAGGAGTTGCAGGTGAGGCCGCCAGTGGCGGTCCAGCTGGGGCTGGCCTTGGCGCCGTTCTTGAACTGGCCGTGGCAGTAGGTGGAGCCGCAGCTCCCGGCGGTGGCGCCGTAGGTGCCCGAGGTCGAGCCGCTGTAGATCGGGGCCGGCACCTCGTTGTTGAAGGTGGCGCCGACGCCGCGCGCCAGGGGACCGAAGGTGAGCGTGGCGCGAGCGCCGTTGCTGCCGGCGCCGGTGGCGTGGGTCTGGTCGACGTTGCTGGGCGGGAGCGCGTGGCACTCGGTGCAGGCCAGCGGGCCGGTCATGTAGGTGCTGTTGGAGAGGTGGGCGGCGTGGGCGCCGACGCCGGGGGCGGAGATGGCGTTGGTGCCGGTGGTGTCACCGGTGGTGGCCAGGGTCCCCTCGCCCGGGGCCGCGGCCACCAGGTTGTTGGTCAGGGTGACGCCGGCAGCGGCGCGGTCGCCGTGGCAGGCGGTGCAGCCACCCACCACCAGCGTGGTGGTCCCGTTGACGTGCGTGGTGCGGGCCGCGCCGGTGAGGGCGGCCTGGGCGTACCCGGCGCCGTGGCAGGTGGCGCAGGCGGTGTTGTTCGGGTGGTTCTGGTTGGCGACCGCCGAGAGCGGCGGCGGCGAGGCGTGGCAGGTGCCGCAGGCGACCTGGGTGGCGCCGGCTGCCCAGCTCGGCGTCCGGTTGCTGCCGCCGGCGGCGGTGAGCGAGGCGCCGTGGCAGTAGTTGGTGCAGGTGGGGGCGGCCTCCCAGGCGCCGACTGGCAGGACGCCAGCCGACGGGGTCGGGATCACGCTGGCGGCGACCGACACGCCCGTCCAGGCCATGTCGACCTGGCCGTTGGCGTGGCGCATGGCCGCCGGGTTGAGGTGGCAGGTGGTGCAGGCGTACCCGGCGCCGACCAGCGTGGCGGCGGCGACGTGCGCCTGGTGAGCGCCGACCTTCACGCCAGCGGAGGCGCCGGTGGTGGCGACCCAGGGCGGGGCGCTGGTGGCCGACGAGTGGCAGCTGGTGCAGCTGGTGGAGGCCGGGTCGATCTGGCCGTTGACGTGGGTGGCGAGGGCCGCGCCGGTGATCCCGGCCTGGGCATAGCCCGCGCCGTGGCAGCTCACGCAGTCGGAGTTGACGACGTGCCAGACGCCGGGCTGCAGCGCGCTGTGGCAGGTGCCGCAGGCGGCCTCGGGGGCGCCGGCCACCCAGTTCGGGTTCACCTTGGAGCCGCCGCCGGCCAGCGAGCTGCCGTGGCAGTAGTTGGTGCAGGTCGGGCTGGCCTCCCAGGCCGGCGTGATGGTGGAGGGCGTGGCGGCGGTGGCGCGGGCGGTGGCCAGCGAGCCCCAGCCGATGGCGACGCTGCCGTCGGCATGGTCGGAGTTGGTCGGCAGCACGGCGCCGTGGCACTCGGTGCACTTGATCTGGATCGACATCGCCCGGCTGCCGAGGCTGGCCGGGTTGATGTGGGCGAGGTGGGCGCCCACGGCCGGGGAGCTGGCGGTCAGCTCGCGCTGGGTCCCGATCGGCGGCGCGGCCTGGTTGGCGAAGATGTTCGCCCCGGCCACCGGCGAGCCGACCGGCGGCCCGAAGGCGGCGTCGGCTGCCCGGTTGCCGTCGCCGTGGCAGAAGGTGCACTCCTTCAGCCAGGTGGCGTGGCCGGCGGCCGCGTGACAGGTGGTGCAGGAGGGCACCTGGACGACGCCGCCGACGCTGGTGCCGTCGAAGGTCGGGCCGTGGCAGGTCTTGCAGGCGCCGAGCCCCTGCAGCGCCTGCGGTCCGTGGACGGCAGGGTCCGAGTAGCCGGGCGCGTGGACGTCGGTGTCGATGATGCCGTTGACGTGCAGGCCGTTGACGACGTTGATGGTGCCATCAGCGGCGTTGACGGTGCCCGGGTGGCACTGGGCGCACTGCACCGCGGCGGTGATGGTGACCCCGGACTTGTCGGTGGCCGGGTGCGGCGCAGGCGGGTTGGCGAGGAAGTGGCAGGAGGAGCAGCTGACGGCGCCGGCGCTGCTCCAGCTCGGGCTGGAGGCCGGGCCTCCCGCCAAGCGGCCGCCGTGGCACCAGGTGGCGGAGCAGCTGCCGCCGCTGTACGCCGGGACCAGGTTACCAGCGGTGACGATGTTGCTGGGGCCGGTGGCCCACTGGATCACCGCCTGGCCGTGAGGGCCGCCGTTGTTCGGGAGCTTGTGGCACTCGGTGCACTCGAACCGCTTGGAGATGCGCGAGCCGAGCGCGGCGATCGTGGAGATGTGGCGCAGGTGGGCGCCGACCTTGGCGCCGCTGGTGGCGCCGCTGGTGTCCTTGGGGGGCGCCCAGGACGGCATCGAGAGGGTCTCGCCGCGGGTGGCGTCGCCGTGGCAGCCGGTGCAGCCGTTGGCCTCCACCTTGCCGTTGATGTGGGTGCCGGTGGTGGTGTTGATCTCGCCGGTGGCCAGTACGGTGTCGGGGTGGCAGGCGGCGCAGTCGGTCGGGGTCAGGCCCGGCGCGTGGTTGGGCGGCGCGCCGGTGGCGTTGGGGGTGGTCGGATTGACGGTGGCGTCGCCGTGGCAGGATCCGCAGTTGTATCCGATGCCGCCCCAGGTCGTGGGCGGGGCCGTGACGTTCCCGTTGACGGCGCCGCTGCGGGAGCCGCCCGCGGCGCCGAGCGAGGCGCCGTGGCAGTAGACCGTGCAGTTGCCGCCCTTGTCGGGCGCAGCGGCCCGAGCGAAGCTGGCGCTGAAGGTGCCGCCGTTGGTGGCGCGAGCGCCGAAGATCACCTCGGCGCGGCCGTCGCCGTCGGCCGTGCCATCGGCCAGGGTGATGTGGCCTGCCTCGGCGATGCGGCTGGGGACTTTGTGGCACTCCTCGCAGCGGACCTGGCGACCGAGGTGCGCGGTGTGGGCGCCGACCGCCCCGCCCGCCTCCGAGCCGGCCAGGTCGTTGGGCGGCGCGCCCTGCGGGTCCCCGCCAGCGCTGCCGTGGCACCCGAGGCAACCGGCCGGGCCGGACGGGTTGAGCGGCGTGCGGCGAGCCTTGTCGCAGCCGGTGAGTGAAATCGCGGCGGCGATCAGGGTGACGACGATCAGGGTCTGGCGGCGCATGCGGGAACCTCGAGCGGCTCCGGAGCACAGGAGCCAACGGCAGTCGGGGGTTGAGAGACTCCCGATGGTGCCGTTTTCGAGGAACCATTGCGTTGACGCCGATCAACTTTAGAGCTTGTTGGGGCCCGGCGTCTCGGAGAGCAGGCCGTCCGGGTGGTCCTCGAGCTTCTGCTTCCGAGCCTGCTCGACGAACCACTCCAGGGGGCGCTCCGTCTGGTCCTTGAAGGTGTTGAGCGACGCATCGCGTTGACGAGCGGCGTCCTCGCTCCCCTGCGAGACCAGGATCTCGTCAACCACCTGCGGGCAGGAGGCGACCGATCCAGGGCGGGCCTCGATCTCCTCGCGCGTGCTCGGCTCGGCGGGCGGTGCCTTGGCGGTGAGCATCTTCAGGTCGATGGAGAAGTTCACGTAGGTCTCGAGCATCCTGAAGATGGCCGAGTCGCCCATGCCGCCGACCGGCCGCTCGTCGGGGAGCGGCGAGACCTTGCCGCCCTCCAGCTTGGCGCGCCCCACGATCTCGCAGCCGCGCCCGCCGTCGGCGGTGTAGCCGAGGTTGTCGGTGATGACCGCCAGCACGGTCGGCACGTTGGCGAGATCCCAGTGGGCCATCAGCCCGACCTTGCCGTCGGGGAGCGGCTCGAGCGTGTCGATGTCCATGGCCAGGACGCGCGACCAGGGCGGCACCGGGCGGATCCGGTCGCGGGGCGGCAGTCCCTTGACGACCCGGCGCAGCGGATCGTCGAAGAGGTTGGTGGCGGTCTCCGCCTCGCCAAGCACGTTGACGCAGTGTGAAGATGGGACCCCGAGCACCTCCTCCACCATGCCGTAGTAGTCGTCGCGGGTGACGGTGCCGAAGCGGCCGCGGTAGCCGCCGCCGTCGCAGATCCGGCTCCCCGGCGGGAGCTTGAAGGTCCACTTCTTTCGCTTGCAGGCCTGGAAGAAGTAGACGTAGGCCGAGGTGGCGCCGATGATCGCCACCGGCACGCCGCTGGCCTCCGCCTCGCGCAGCGCCTTCAGGAGCCCGGTGATGTCGATGCCGGTCCGCTTCAGGAGGAACTGGCTGTCGGGGGTCCCGAAGTGGGTGCGGGTCTGCTCCATGCCGATGGCCATGCCCATCGACGGCGCCATCTCCGGGCTCGGCGCCAGGATGAGGATGCGGCAGCGCCTCCCCTCCTCGAAGTCGGGGAAGAGGTAGGCCCCGGTCATGCGCTTGTTGGCGCCGAAGACCAGCTTCTTCCCGTCCTCGTCGCGGAAGATGCGGCCGCGCTGGGTGAGGCTGGTGGTGCCGCCGGTGAGGCAGCCCATGACCGCCTTCTCCAGCGGGAAGGAGGCCACCAGGTGGGTCTTGAACATGTCGTTGTAGACCAGCGGGATGTCCTGCCAGCGCGAGACGTCGCCGGGGCGGACCTTCTTCACGTCGCAGAACTCGCGGAAGATGGCGTTCACCTCGTAGTGCAGGGCGAACATCCGCAGGCAGGAGCCGTTGAAGTCGGGCACCTCGGCGTCCACGCCGGCGGCGATGTAGCCGAGGACCTCCTCGGTGAGCCTGTGGCGCTCGAGGGCGTGACCGGTCAGGACGGTGGGGGGAGTCGTCATGCTCGCTTCCTCTGCACGAAAAAAGCCAGCCGGGTCGCGCCGAAACCGCTGTCGCCGCCCGGCCTTAGCCGGCCAGGACGGGGCCGGCGCCGGCGATTGCCTGCTTCAGGCGCACCGCGTGCCTGTTTTCCTTCCACTTCTCGTAGGCGATCTTCATCCCCACCCGCACCGGGAGCTGGTTCATCAGCGAGAGGATGTGGGCGTGGGGGAAGCCCGACGCCGGCACCTTGAACATGTGCTTCCAGATCCGTCCCAGCTTGAGCAGCTCCAGGGAGGTCTCGTAGAACAGCTCCTCGCGGACCTCCGGGGTCATGCGCGGGTCGGGGTGCTCGTAGAGCGCGTAGGCCCCGGTGTAGTACTCCCAGCCGAGCTGCTTGTAGAGGTACGGCTCGTACTCCTTGGCGAGGTCGGTGCCCGGGTACGGGACCGCCAGCGAGGGGTGCATGGAGACCCCGAGCCGGTCGGCCAGGTCCACGGCGCGCTGGTAGTCCTCCAGCGAGTCGGCGCGCGAGCCGAGCATGAAGAAGAGCGAGACGTCGATGCCGTGGTCCTTGAGCGTCTTGACGGCCCGCTCCCGGTCGATGCCCACCTTGCGGTCGGCCTTGTACTCCTTGAGGCCGCCGTCGGTGATCGACTCCCAACCGACCCAGACCGTGAGCATGCCGCACTCGCGGGCCGCCTTGAGCATGCGCGAGCCGTCGGGCGAGAGGATCGGCGCCAGGCTGCCGAAGCCCATCCACTTCTTCTTGCTCCCCTTCAGCGCCGTGAAGAGGTCGATGGCCCGCTGGGTCTTTCCGAGCCACCAGATGTTCTCGTCGCCGTTGATGTACATCTTGCCCGGCATGGCGGCCACGTCGCGCACCACGTCGTCGATGGGGCGCATGCGGATGCGCGAGCCGAAGACCTTCCGCACCGTGCAGAAGCTGCACGGGTAGGGGCAGCCGCGGGCGGTGTTGACGATGCGGAAGTCGTGGCCGTGCTTCAACATGCCGTAGAGCGGCGTGGGCAGCCCCTCCAGCGGCAGCTGCTCGCCGGCGTAGAAGGGCTTCATGGCCCCGGCCTTGAAGTCGGCCAGCACCGTGGGCCAGACCGACTCGCCCTCCCCGGTCACCACCGCGTCGGCGTGGAGCTTGGCCTCCTCGGGCATGGCGCTGACGTGCATGCCACCCACCACCACCTTGATGCCGCGGGCGCGCAGCGTGTCGGCGATCTTGTAGCCGCCCACCGCGGTCGGGGTCAGCAGGCTGATGGCGGCGAGATCGCACTCCAGCGTGTCGAAGACGTCGGGCGTGGCGCTGGCGCTGTAGAGCTCGATCTCGATCTCCGGGTCGGCCTGGCGGGTCAGCGCCGCCAGGTACTCCAGGATCGGTGGCGCCACCGGCGTCCAGCCGAACGGCAGTGGTGGCTTGATGATGCAGAGCTTCAACGTGACTCCTCGACCCCGCCCGCGGAGAGGGGATCGTACTCGATGCGAAACGCAGAGGGGAGGGGCTTCTAAGTAAACGAAAGCTACGGGTGGATCGCCTGTCACCCCCACCGGGCGCGAGGACAGTGGGCGAGGATGGTCTGGTCCGCTGTGAGGAGCACGCTCCCGTGTGCGATCGCGTGCGCCACGATCAGCCGGTCGAACGGATCCCGGGTCCAGGTCAGCCCCTGCGCCTGCCTTCCGATCTCCCTGAGGTCCCCGGGGGCCTCCTCCACGCCGTGATCCTCGAATAGGACGCCGACCACCTCCTCAACCCGGGTGCCGAGGCGGCCGAGCTCGAAGAGGAACTGCAGCTCGAGGATGGCCAGCGGGGAGAGGTACAGCGGCCCCTTGCGGAGCATCGGCTCTATCGGCTTGAGCCGGCGCCGCGCATCGCCAGCCGCCATCCAGAGAGCGACGTGGGTGTCGAGGTGAAATCTCACGGCTCCGTCCGCGAGCTCCAGGGCCACTCGACGTGGATCAGGTCGTCAGGGTCTCCGATGATGAGGCCAGGGATGGTCCGGGGGACCTTCTTCCTGCGCGGGGCCGCCCTCCTCCGGACGATCGCCAGCTCGACCCCGCCACGCACCACCTCGACAGGCTCCCCGGTCCGGGCGACCTGGTCGAGGACCTCGTAGAGGTGGGCCCTGAGGTCGGTGGCGGTGCGCTTCATGGATCGGAGGGTAAGGTACGTACGTACGTACGTCAAACCCCTCCCCCGAAATCCACCCTACTTGCTATTCGTTCTTGGTCGAATGATTATTCGATCATGACCGACAACGCCTTCCGCCTCGACGTCGCCGGCTGCCGGGAGGTCCTGGCGCGGCGGCTCGCCGAGCCGGCGCCAGGGCGCATCCAACTCCTGGCCGGCCCGCGCCAGGTCGGCAAGACCACCCTGCTCCTGGAACTCGCGGCCTCGCTCGGCTCTCGGGCCGTCTACGCCGCGGCCGACGCCCCCGAGGCCTCCCTCCCCGGCTTCTGGGAGCGGACGCTGGCCCGGGCAGAGAGCGCCGGCACGGCGAGGCAGCCGGCGGTGCTCCTCCTCGACGAGGCCCACCTCCTCCACGACTGGGCCGCCCGCCTCAAGGGAGCCTGGGACCGGCTCCGCCGCAAGCGCATCCCCCTCCACCTGGTCGCCACCGGCTCCTCGGCCCTTCACCTCGCCACCGGCTCCCGGGAGAGCCTGGCCGGCCGCTTCGAGCGCCTCACCTTGAGCCACTGGTCGGCCTCCTCCCTGGCCGGGGCCTTCGGGCTTCCACCCCGCGAGGCCGCCGAGTTGCTGGTGCGCGAGGGGTCCTATCCGGGCGCCTACCCTCTGCGCGCCGACCGGGCACGCTGGACGGCCTATGTCCGCGACGCCATCCTCGAGCCGGCCATTGGCCGGGACCTCCTGGCGCTCGCCGTGGTCCGGCGGCCGGCGCTGCTGCGGCAGGTCTTCGGCGTCGCCGTCTCCTCGCCGGCCCAGATCGTCTCGCTGCAGAAGGTCCAGTGGCAGCTCCAGGACAGGGGCGCGCTCGAGACCATCCAGCACTACCTCGCGCTGCTGGAGGAGGCCTTCCTGGTCGCGGCCTTGCCCAAGTACTCGGCGCAGGCGACCCGCCGGCGCGCCTCGCCGCCCAAATTGGTCACGCTCAACAACGCGCTCCTCGCCGCGACCGATCCCGGTGGACCGGCGGACCCCACGGTCGATCCGGCCAGGTTCGGCGCCTGGGTCGAGAACGCCTGCCTGGCCCACGCCTGGAACTCCGGCCAGCGAGTCTCCTCGTGGCGCGAGGAGCCGTTCGAGGTGGACGGGGTCCTGGAGGGGCCCTGGGGCGCGTGGGCCATCGAGGTGAAGACCGGCCTGTTCCGGGCCGGCGACCTCGCCGGTCTCCTCGAGTTCACCCGCCGTCACCCCAAGTTCGAGCCGCTGGTGCTGGGCGCCGCCGCCGGCCGAGCCCCGGCGGAGCGTGCCGGAGTGGCCTGGCAGGACTGGCGGGACTACCTGCTGGGCGGGCCACCGGGCACTTCCAGCTGAGCTGCCGGTGGCGCGATCAGGCGCGAAACCCGGGATAGGCGAAGGCCCAGGCGATGGTGGCGCAGTCGCCCTCGGAGACGCCGCCGGCCCGGGCCAGCTCGTACCAGCGGGCGCGAACCAGCGCCTCCATGTCGTCGACGATCCGGCTCGCTCCGCCAGACGTGAGCAAGAACCGCGGCGCCTGGCTGACCAGGTTCCTCGCGTTGGCCCAGCGCCCCAGATCGCCTGCGGCCATCGCGAGATCCCGGCGATCGAGGCTCACCGGCGTGGCGGGCGTGAGATCGTAGGCCGGTGAGAGCCTCCATTCGCGTCCCGGCGCGATCACCGCGTGATTGCGTGGATGATCGTCGATGTTCGAGATCAGGGCGTTGAAGACCATCCTCCGGAAGAGCTCGGCGGCGTCACCCCTGGCAGACGAAGCGCCCCGTCACGACGCCCTGGCGGCTGGTCTGCTGGGTGCGAAGCGCCCGGCGGTGACGGCAACCGTCTCTCCTGGCAAGGTGACGTAGACGAAGCACTCGCTGGCACCGACGGGCCTAGAAGTCATCGTCGAGCACCTTGCGAGCGCCGGCCCGGGTCCGATCGCGGTCCCGCGACCGGGCCAGGCCCTCGTCATCGGTCTCGGGATCGGCGACCCGCGCCAACTGGCCGGTGAGGCCCAGGGCCCAGAGGAGCCCCGCGTAGATGCCGATCCCGGTCGATGCCTTGCCGCGCTCCGCGTCGCCGATCACGTGCCGGTGGACGCCGATCTGGCTCAACCCCACCGGGCGCGAGGACAGTTGGCGAGGATGGTCCGGTCCGCGGTGAGGAGGACGCTCCCGTGGGCGATGGCGTGCGCCACGATCAGCCGGTCGAAGGGGTCGCGCGTCCAGGCGAACGCCATGGCCCGCCGGCCGATCTCCTTGAGGTCCCCGGGGGCTTCCTCCACGCCGTGGTCCTCGAGGAGGACGCCGACCACCTCCTCCGCGGGCGCGCCGAGGCGACCGAGCTCGAAGAGGAGCTGCAGCTCGAGGATGACCAGCGGGGAGAGGTAGAGCGTCCCCTTGCGGAGCAGCGGCTCGATCGGCTTGAGCCGGCGCCGCGAATCGCCGGCGGCCATCCAGAGGGCGACGTGGGTGTCGAGGTGGAACCTCACGGCTCGGTCCGCCAGTGCCGCGACCGAGGCGGCCGGGCTAGCCCCATGGCCACTCGACGTGGATCAGGTCGTCGGGGTCACCGATGATGAGTCCGGGGATGGTGCGGGGCACCTTCTTCCGGCGCGGGGCGGCCTTCCTCCGGACGATCGCCAGCTCGACCCCGCCACGCACCACCTCGACCGGCTCACCGGTCCTGGCGACCTGGTCGAGGACCTCGTAGAGGTGGGCCCTGAGGTCAGTGGCGGTGCGCTTCATGGTTCGGAGGGTAAGGTACGTACGTACGTACGTCAACTCCCCCGAACTCCACTTCGGGCGTCCGAAGTTGCGAAAAGGGCTTCAACTGTACCGGCTGGCCAGGGCGCAGATCCGACAGGGGCGGTGCGTCCCGCGCGGGGTGGGTCAAATCCAGTTCGGGCGTCCGAACCGAACCCAAAGTACGTTTATGGATAGGTAGACGCCGTCGTCACGCTGCAAACTGGACCTCGGCTGACGCCAGGACACGTTCACGGATGCGGTGGTTGAGCGCCCCGGCGGTGACCAGATCGACCGGGTGACCCGCCATGAACTGGCCCAGTTCCTCTTCCAGGCCGTGAAGCGCGATGAAACCCGGCACATGGTCGGCCTCGAACTCCACCAGCACGTCGACGTCGCTGTCCGGACCGAAGTCGTCGCGCAGCACCGAGCCGAACAGCGCCAGCCGCCGCACGTGGTGGCGCCGGCAGAACGCCGCGAGCCGGTCGCGATCCAGTTCGAGATGCGCAGGCATCTAACAATCCTATCCGCGTGATGCGGCTTCGCTACTCTGGTGTGGGATCAGGAGAGGCCGGGCGCCTCGACGATTTCAGTGGGACGTTGACCCGACGTTGCCAGTTCGTCCCGGGCGGGGTGGGTCAAAATCAGTTCGTGCGCACGAACCACACTGAGAGTACGTCCAAGGAAACTCCCATGCTTTTACAAACTCTTGCACGTCCCCGCAACACGGACCCAGAGTTGCTTTGGGCGCCCAAGGCTGCGAAGGAGGGGCCTCGAATGGGTCCGTCTCCCTACGCGGCCTGGTAAGGGCCGCGCGGGCTCTCCTTGAGCACGAAGTCCTCCCTGGGCGCGACTGCGGCGAGGAGTTCGAACAGCTTCTCGATGGTGGGCGCGCTCCGCCCCTGTTCGTAGCGGGCATAGGCCGTCTTCGATCGAGCGCCCAGCCGCCGGGCCACCTCCGAGAGCGAGAGGCCATGCTTCTCCCGCTGGCGCCTGAGCATGATGGCCACCAGCGCGGCCGCGTCCGGCGTGCCGAGCTCGAACTGGTCCTTCCGGCCGGGATACACGCGCGCCTCGAAGCCCGTCTTGCCGGCCATGGTCGTCACGAGATCGGCGACCATGCGGAAGGCCTCCGTCCGGGTGCGCCCCTGGGTCATGGCGTCGAGCATGGGCACCTCGGCGAGCCAGGTCCTTCCGTCCCTCCAGATTCGCCCCGCCAGCCTCATGACTCGCTCCCCTTCCTCGACCCGGCCTTCTTCAGGATCTTCCGCGCCAGGCTCTCGTTGATCTCGGCGTGCCGCGGCAGGTACTCGAGTCGATCGCCGTCCGTCCACACGTCGTGGTTGCCGCCATGTCGAAGGAGGCACCAGTTGAGCGCCCGCAAGCGACTCTCCAGCTCCCGACGCTTCATGAGGGCAACCGTACACGTATTTGTGTACGAGGATCAAGTCGGGACCCGGCCCGCATGAGAAGGAGGGGCCTCGAATGGGTGCCCTACGCTGTCTGGTAAGGGCCGCGCGGTTGCGGCCCTGCTTGCCTCACAACGGCTCGACGACCCAGCGCAGGCGCAGGCCGTCCTTGACGCCGTAGGCGACCGCCCTGCCGTCGGCCGTGAACTGGACCGGGAAGACCTGCTCGTAGGATGGATGCTGCCGGACGGTCTTGCCGGCCAGATCGGAGACCACCACGAAGCGCTTCCCAGCAAGGCGGGCGCGATAGACGACGAACCTGCCGTCCGGGCTGAACCGTGGCGAGACCACGCGATCGAACGCGGGGCCCTCCTTGCCGTCCACCACGATGTAGTACTTCTCGTCACGGTTGGTGGAGTAGGCAGAGGCGCCGCCGCTGGAGTAGGTCAGCCCCTCCCCTCCCGCAGGCGCCACCTGTCCCGCTCCTCCCGGAAGGAACGCCTGGTGCAGCCGCACCGCCTCGCCTTCCAGCAGGAAGATCCCCACCGCCTTGCCGTCGGGGCGGATCGCCGGGGGACCGAAGTACTGCCCCGGAGGCAGCACCTCCTCCTTCCCGTCCAGCACCATGAAGCTCTGACCGCCGCGCTCGCCGAGATACGCCAGGGTTCGCCCGTCTGGCCCGAAGGCGAGCTGCGACACCGCCTCGAACTTCGGCCCGCGCCGGGGTTCAGCAGGCTGCACGAAGCCGAAGGTAACCACCTCGGCCAGGCCGGCGCCGCCGCTGGCGCTCGCGACCGCGCCGCGGGTCCGCTCGGCGTTGACCACCAGGCCGGAGGCCTTCCCGTCCACGACCAGAGGAGCCTTGAAGGCGAGGTCGCTCACCACCAATCGGCCGAAGCCACGTTCGTCGGCGTCGGCGATGAAGGCGATCCGCCTGGAGTCGGCGCTGAACTCGGCCCCCTGGAAGGGCGTCCGGGACGGTTCGCTGGAGGCCGCGTCGATGATGAGGCGCCAGGCCTCGCCGTCCCTGGCCTGGTAGACCAGGTGGGCTCCGTCGGGGCTGAAGACGGGCCGCTGCACCTCCGAGTAGCCCTTCCCCTCCACGCCGTCGGCGACCACCCGCCAGGTCGCATCGACCCGGGCGGCGTAGGCGCAGCGCCTGCCGTCGAGGCTCAGGACGACCTGCTCCACGGCGGCGTAGGGCTTCCCGGCGCGGCCGTTCTGGACTACCCGGTAGGAGCCGCCTTCCGGCTCGGCCCAGGCCACCGCGCCCCCACGCTCGGCGAAGGTAAACACGCGCTCCGCCTCGGCCGCCAAGGTGGCGAGCAGGGCGGGCTTGTCGGCGACGAACGCGGCGGCCGGCGCGCCGACCGCCTGCTCAGGCTTGCCACAGCGGCAGCCCGAGAGCGAGAGCCAGAGGCCGCAGGCTGCGGCCAGGGTGCGGCTGTGACGGTTCACGGGGCGCGGCTCACTGATGCTCGACGCGGAAGCCCTTGTGGAAGGTCTCGACCGAGAACGGAATGCCCCAGTAGCTGACGATCATCACCACCACCGCCGCCAGCGCGTACCAGGCCAGCCGCCGCCCGCGCCAGCCCATGGTGATGCGAAGGTGCAGGTAGATGCCGTAGACCAGCCAGGAGACCAGCGACCAGACCTCGACCGGGTCCCAGTTCCAATAGCTCCCCTTGGCCTGGTCGGCCCAGAGCGCCCCGGTCACGATCATCAGGCCGTACATGATGAAGCCGGCGGCGACAAAGCGGTAGGCGAGCCGGTCGAGGTCGGAGGGCGCCGGGAGCCGGTCGTAGATGCCGCCCGAGCGGTTCTCCTTGAGGAGGAACAGGCCCGACAGGGCGGCGGCGATCATCACCGAGGCGAAGCCGATGGAGGCGCCGACGATGTGGGCCCAGAGCCAGCCGCTCTGCAGCGCCGGGGCGAGCTGTGAGCCGGAGGCCGCTCGCAGCGTGCCGGCCCACCCGAGCAGGACGAAGACCACCGGGAGGACGAAGACCCCGAGCGGCCGGACCTTGCGGGTCGAGGCCTGGAGCGCCAGGTAGAGCGCCATCGCCATGAAGGTGCCGAGGGCGAGCGACTCGGAGGTGGTGATGAAGGGGGTCACGGCGCTGGAGATCCAGCGCAGGGCGATGCTGGCGGTGTGCGCGGCGAACCCGAGCACGGCCGTGGCCAGCCCGGCGCCGACCAGCTTCTCCTTCTCGGCGATGAAGCCGAAGACGTAGGCGAAGGCGCTCACCCCGTAGAGACCGACCGCGCACCAGAACAGCACCTGTTCGACGTTCATGGAATCCCCTTTGGTGAGGTGATGTCTTTGCGCTCGCCGCCGGCCGCGCGCTTCTCCCGCTTCGAATCCTGCCAGATGCGTCCGGCGAAGGTCATGGTCATGCCGGCCAGCCCGGCCCAGAGGCTGGTGAGGATGACCAGGAGGCCCGGGTCGCGGCGCACCGTCATGCCGACCCAGTATCGCACCTCGCGCGCCTCGAGCTTGTACTCGCCGGCGTCGAAGACCCCGCCGACCGGCACCTTGCCGGAGGCGGCCGGCCTGTTCTCGCCAGTGACCGGGTGCTGTCCTGGTCCGGTGGCTGAAGCCGCGGGCCCGGTGGCCGGAGCCGCCGCGCCCGTGCCGTCCGGCTTCCAGGTGAAGAACTCGACCTGTCCGGCCCGGTCCTCCTTCTGGTCGGGCACGTAGCCGACCTGGAGGAGCAGCGCGGTCGGAGCTGGGGGCGGCGGGAACATGAAAGAGCCGGG
Organism: Anaeromyxobacter sp.; assembly: GCA_025360965.1. Classification (GTDB taxonomy): domain Bacteria; phylum Myxococcota; class Myxococcia; order Myxococcales; family Anaeromyxobacteraceae; genus JADKCZ01. The sequence continues at coordinate 14,914 of JANYBC010000233.1, forward strand.
CTCGGTGGAGGAGCCGGTCGTGTAGAGGTAGGCGTCCTTGCCACGCGGCAGGCTCTGCAGCGGGACCATGGCGGCGTAGAGATCGCGGCCCTGCTGGTCCTGGAGGGCGATGCCGAGCGAGTACCCCTCCTTCGCGACCAGGTAACGGACGCCGCGGTGGTCGAGGTTCTGAGTCATGTAGATGGTGCCGGTCGCCTTGGCCGCGCCATCGCCGACCGAGATCTCGTAGGCGGCGCGCTTGTCCTGGCCGTCCACCTTGTAGTCGCGGTGCATGGCGAGCAGCGTGGTCTCGCCGCGGAGCCGCGCGAAGTCGAAGAACCGCCCCATCTCGATGGTGTCGTAGCTCTCCGGCACCCCGTTGGGGAGCGACTCCCCCTCGGTGAGCCGCAGCACGCCCTTGAAGTGGAGGAGGCTGTTGAAGACCACCCCGCCGAGCATGGCCATGAAGCTGACGTGGAAGACGATCATCCCGACCGAGATGATGGTGAGCTTGCGCCCCCAGATGCGGGCGAAGAAGGTGAGGCCCGAGCTCATCGCCAGCAGCGAGAGCAGGCCATTGAACCAGATGGTGTTGAAGATGAGCCGCCAGGCCGGCTCCGGCGTGAAGACCGTGACGCCCACCACGCAGCAGGCCAGCACCGTGATGAGCAACGCGATGGCGAGCCGCGGCGAGGAGATCACCAGGAAGGCGCGCCGCCCCAGGTTCTGGTGTGCCTTGGCCCGGGGCCTGACCGCGGCAGCGTCTTCGGGGGGAGTCATGGCAGATCCACCATACCCGACGAACGCGCCGCACGTGACCGGGGTCGAGTGCGGCGCGGGCGTTCATGGCACCGGGTTCCCCCGGTGGCTAGTAAGTACCTCCAGCGGTGTAGCTGCCCATGCTGTTACTGCACGGGCTGGTGGCGTTCACGCCGCTGCATTGCTTGGTGTAGGTCGTGCCGCCGATGCTCAAGGGCTCGTGGTTCTGGAGCATGTAGGTGTTGCGGATGAAGGCGTACGGACGCTTGTCGGCGCCGGTCGCCCACCGCCCCGTCCTGGTCCCCTGCTGCGCCGTCGGAAGCGCGTTGACGCCGTGGACGTCCTGGGCCCGGACCGGCCGGACCGCGGTCCCCGCGGCGTTCAGGTACCCCAGGCTGGAGTGGCAGTAGTTGCAGGCGTAATTGAGGTAGATCGACATGCCGTTGTTGGTGCTGCTGCTGAAGGCCGAGCCCACGCCGTGGTTGTTGATGGTACTTGAGTCGTAGCCGGCGTGGCAGACCTTGCAGAGCGTGGCCTCGTTGGTGGTTGCCACCGGGGCGCTCGCCGGGGTGGGGACCGTCGGGTTGCCGCGCATGGCGTTGACCGCTGCGGCGCCGTGGGCCGTGACCGTCATGGTCAAGGTGGTGGGGGCGACGGGAGGCGAGTGGCAGTCCCAGCAGGAGATCAGGTAGCCCCAACTCGTGACGTTGCCATTGATCTTGGTCATGTTCCAGGGCACCACCATGCGGGTGCCCTGCGTGTACGAGTTGTTCTGCTTGCCGCTGACCGGGTGGTACGAGGAGTTGGTGGTCTTGAACGACTGGGCCACGTTGACGACGCCGCCGGCGACGTTGCCGGCCGAGATGTCGCTGCCGGTGACGTAGCCGGCCCCGGCGATGGTGGTCCCGAACGGCTTGAAGGCGGTGCCGGC
>JANYBC010000236.1 GCA_025360965.1 Anaeromyxobacter sp.
GCAGGACCCGACACCGGTCGCGCCTCCAGTCGCCGCCCAGGTCACGGCACCGGCGCCAGCCGTGGTCCCGGCTCCTGCCCCGGCTCCTGCCCCGGCCCCGCCGGTCCGGGCCGCCCCGCCGCGCCCTCCTGCTCCGTCCAGGCCGCCCGCCCCGGCGCCCCAGAGGCCGGCCATCACCCCGCCGCCCGCCGCCGCGCCGCCCCGGGCGCCGCCGGCGCTCGACGAGCGCACGCTCAAGGCGCTCCTCGCCAGCTACGCAGGCGCCGACCACTTCAAGATCCTCGGGGTCGGCCGCGACGCCACCCCGGCGGCGGTCAAGGTCGCCTACTTCCAGCTCGCCAAGACCTACCACCCGGACACCGTAACCATGCAGGCATCACCCGCGGTGAAGAAGCTCTGCGCCGACCTCTTCACCCGGATCGGCGAGGCCTGGGGCGTGGTCGGCGACGACGCCAGGCGCGCCGCCTACCTCGACGAGCTGATCACCGGGGCCGGCGTCTCGGTCGACGTCATGGGGATCCTCCACGCCGAGACCGTCTTCCAGACCGGCACCCTGCTCGTGAAGGCGCGCCAGTACGAGGAGGCCGCCGCCAAATTCACCGAGGCCATCAAGCTCAACCCCGAGGAGCCGGAGTACGGCATGTGGCTGGCCTGGTGCGAGTTCGTCGGCACCGCCGACAAGAAGAAGGTCCACGCCCGCGCCGTCGGCGCCATCGAGGCGGGGCTGAAGAAGAGCCCCCGCTGCGTCCCCGGCTACCTGTTCCTCGGCCAGATGGCCAAGATCGTCGGCGACCTCGCGCTCGCCGAGAAGCAGCTCAAGCGTGGCCTGGCCATCGCCCCCGCCCACGTCGATCTCCAACGCGAGCTCAAGTACCTGAGGAAGTGACCGTGACCACCCCCCTGAACCCGAAGAAGCAGTCGCTCATGCCCGCCGGCACGCTCCGCAAGGCGCTCCGCGCCGCCGGCCACCACCTCTCGCCGGTGGTCCAGGTCGGCAAGGAGGGCGTGACCGCGGCGGTGCTCCACCAGCTCGACGAGGCGCTGCTGGCCCACGAGCTGGTCAAGGTGAAGGTGGGGAGCGAGAGCCCGGAGGACCGCTTCGAGGCGGCGGCGCGGCTGGCCGGCGCGCCCGGGGCCAGGGTGGCCCAGGTGCTGGGCCGGACCATGCTGGTCTACCGCAAGCACCCGGTGCGGCCGAAGTTCGAGCCGGCGCCGCGGGTGCCGGGGGTCAAGTCAGCACCGGAGCGGCGGACGCCGCCGAAGCCGAGGAGGAAGTCGGGGACGAAGCAGGCGCGGCGCCACTAATGAATGACGTCCTCGTCGCCGGGGTCGCTGCCGTCGGTGACCAGGCGGCGGCGCATGTCCTCCACCTCGTCGGCGTCGGCGATCCCCTTCTCCAGCAGCAGCCCCTCGGCCACGCCGGTCTGCGACAGCGCCATGGCGAGGTCCTGCTCGGCCACCTCGAGCCGAACGTGGAGCTGGTCGAGCCGCTCGGCGAGCCCCTCGAGCTGCGCCCGGAGCGCCGCCTCCACTCGCCGGGCCCGCAGGGCGATCGCGGCGATCGCGCCGAGCAGCGCCAGCGGCACCAGCGCGGCGAGGAGCAGCAGGGTGGTCATGGTCGGCGCATGCTAGCCATCCCGCGCGGGGCCTACAAGGCAAAGCGGGCCGAATCGGACCGCGCCCACTTGGCGGCGGGCGCCGCTGCGGCGATGCTCTCCCCAGGATGGCGCCCCGGCTCAACGTGACCCTGGCGGTGAAGCGGCTGGTGCGCGACGTCGCCGCGCGCCTGCCGGAGCTGGCCCACGTCCGTGCCTCGCGCATCCTGGTGGTGGCTGGCGAGGCCCGTCGCGCCTCGCGCGCCACCATCCGCCCCTTCGGCGCCAGCGCTGCCGGGCGCGGGCCGCGCATCGAGCTGCGGGGGCGGGCGGTCCGCTACGTCATCACCCTGCGACCGCTCTGGTTCCTCGACTCCACGCCCGAGGAGCGCATCGACACCATCCTCCACGAGCTCTACCACGCGTCGCTCCGCTTCGACGGCACGCTCCACGGCGGCCGGCGCCACGCCCGGCTCCCGGCCGCCAGCTACCAGCGGCGCATCCTGTCGCTGCGCACCCGCTACCTGGCGCTGGCGCCGGCCGAGCTGCTGGCCCCGTTCGCGCACCAGGGGCTGGCCCGGGCCCGCATGTGGCTAGAGCGGCCGGCCTCACCGCGGGGCGGCGCCGGGCCGGGCCGGCTGCTCTACACCGAGCGCCAGCTCTACCAGGGGCTGGTCCGGATGCGGACGCTGAAGCGGCGCAGCCCACGCCCCAGCAGCGACGATTAATCGTGCTGGCGCCCAATCGTGCTGGCGCCGGCTAGTCGCGACGGCGCCGGCTTCTGGTGGCGCCTGCGCAAGCCTCGAGGAGCGCCTCTGGGCGAGGCCGGGCTTGCCTCGCCGCCCGGCGTGGCCGTATCACCTCGGTGAGATGCCGCCCCGGAGCCCGCCATGAAGCGCACCGTCACGCT
>JANYBC010000240.1 GCA_025360965.1 Anaeromyxobacter sp.
CACCCGCGGGCTGGGGCTGGAGCTCTACGTCGGCGGGCGCTACGCCGCCGTCTCCACCAGCGACCTGCGCCCCGACGCGCTCGACCGGTTCGTCGCCGAGGCGGTGGAGCTGGCCCGCTCGCTGGCCCCCGACCCGCACCGGCTGCTCCCCGACCCGGCGCTCTACGAGGGGCGGGCAGCGCTCGACCTCGAACTGGAGGACCCGACCCACGGCAGCCTCGACGCGGTGACGCGGCGGCGGCTGGCCGAGGAACTGGAGGTGGCGGCGCGCTCGGTGCCGGGCCACGAGCAGTTCCTCTCGGTCTCGACCGGGGTCTCCGACGGGGCCAGCGAGGGGGCCTACTTCGCCACCAACGGCTTCGAGGGCGTGAAGCGCGGGACCGACTTCTGGCTCTCGGCCGAGGTGGCGGTCCGCGATCCCGACGGCCGCCGCCCGGAGGCCTCGGCCGCCAGCGGCGACCGCTTCCTCGCCTCGCTGGAGTCGCCGGGCGTGGTGGGCCGGCGTGCCGCCGAGCGGGCGCTGGCCGCGGTCGGCGCCCGCCGGGGCGACTCGGCGGTGCTGCCGCTGGTGCTGGAGGCGCGGGCCGCCGGCAAGCTGGTCGGCCAGCTGCTCGGACCCATGCACGGCGCCTCGCTGCAGCAGCAGCGCTCCTTCCTGGAGGGGCGGCTGGGCGAGGCCATCGGCAGCCCGCTGCTCGACCTGCGCGACGACCCGCTGCTGCCGCGCGGCTTCGGCTCGCGCCTCTTCGACGGTGAGGGGCTGGCGGCCCGGCCGCGCCAGGTGGTGGAGCGGGGCGTGCTGCGCAGCTGGTTCATCGACACCTACTACGGCCGGAAGCTCGGCCTGCCGCCCACCAGCGGTCGCCCCTCCAACCTGCTCTGGCGCTGCGGCACCCGCCCGCGCGCGGCGCTGCTGGCCGACGTCGGCGAGGGGGTGCTGGTGACCGGCTTCCTCGGCGGCAACTCCAACGGCACCACCGGTGACTTCTCGCTCGGCGTGCGCGGGTTCCGCATCCGGGCCGGCCAGCTCGCCGAGCCGGTGGCGGAGATGAACGTCTCCGGCAACCACAAGGAGCTCTGGCACAGGCTGGCCGCGGTCGGCGACGACCCATACCCATATTCGTCGTTCCGCACCCCGACGCTGGTCTTCGACGGCCTCCAGTTCTCGGGGGCTTGAGCATTCACGGACTCCGTGTCGCCGCCCGGCCGGGGTGTGGCGGCGCGCCGGCGCTTCCCGTATGAAACCGGCCGTGTCCCGCATCCTGATCATCGACGACGACTCAGACATCCGCGAGGTCGTCGGCGAGGCGCTCCTCTTCGCCGGGTACCAGGTCTCGACCGCACGCGACGGCCGGGAGGGGCTGGTGCAGGCCCGCAGCTTTCGCCCGTCGCTCATCCTGCTCGACCTGATGATGCCCGGGATGAGCGGCTGGGAGTTCCGTGCCGCGCAGCTGCGCGACGCGGCGCTCTCGGCGATCCCGGTGGTGGTGGTGACGGCGCTGGGCCATGATCCCGACATCGAGGTCTCGGCCGTCCTCGCCAAGCCCTTCCGCCTCGATGACCTGCTGGACCAGGTCCGCCGCTTCGCCGGCGAGCCCGTGGCGCGGCCCGACGCCTTCCACTGATCCTCCTCAACGCGCTGGCCGCGCCGAGTCGAGCAGCCAGCCGGCCGCCGCCTCGGCCTCCAGCTGCAGGTCGTCGAGCGCCTCGGTGAAGAGGTGCGTGGCGTGCCGCACCTCGGCGACGCGGCGCGGCCCGGACGATCCTTCCAGCGCGGCGCGGACCTGCGCGGGAGTGCCGAACTGGTCCTGCTCCGCCTGAACCACCGCCACCGGGAGGGTCAGGGCGCGCAGCGGCGCCAGATCCCGCGGCAGGTCGGGGACCGGCGCGAGCGGCAGCCCGGCCAGCAGCAGGCCGCGGAGCTCGGCGTCGCGCGGGCCGGCGACGAGCGCGGCGACGGCGCCGAAGGAGAAACCACAGCAGAGGCGCGGCAGGGCCGGGTACCGGCTGGCCAGGAAGGCGAGCACCGCCTCGGCGTCGTCGGCCTCGCCGTGACCGCGGTCGTACCGGCCCTCGCTCAGCCCGACGCCGCGGAAATTGAAGCGGATGGATACGCCCCCGGCGAGCCGGACTCCCCTGGCGATCCGGTGGACCGCGTGGGTGTTCATGGTGCCGCCCATGAGAGGGTGCGGGTGGCAGACCACCGCCGTGAAGCGCGGGGTACCGACCTCCTCGAGCACCCCTTCGAGCCTCCCGGCAGGGCCACGCAGATCGATCGCCGCCATGACAACGGATATGCTCCCAACCATGTCTCCCCTGCAAGGAGTGGTCGCGTGACACCAGTCCGAGCGCTCGCGTTCCTGGCCGCCGCCCAGCTTTCGGGCTGCCTCTTCGATTTCAAGAACCCGGCCGAGGGGCTGCGGGCCGGCCAGGTGGGCGGGACGGTGCTGGCCGACGTGGCCGGCGGCGGGACGCCGATCGCCAGGGAGGGCGTGGCGGTCTCACTCAAGGGTGCGACCTTCGACCAGGCCACCCGCCCCAACGGCCGCTTCGTGGTCCTCGACCTGCCGGCCGGCCGGCACCGGCTCCTCTTCCGGACCGGCACCACCTGGGCCCTGGAGCGGGACGTCGACATCGCCTACGGCAGCGACGGCCAGCCCGAGGGGATCGAGCTCGGAGACGTGGTGCTCCACTACTCGGCCGCGGTGGAGGGGAGCATCTCCCTCCCGCTCGGCAACAGCGTCGTCCGCGGCGTGGCCGTCGACGAGAGCAGCGGCCTGACCGCCCCGCTGGTGGTCGGGACCGCCAGCGGCGGCAACCCGGTTCCCCCGGTCACCTTCCGCTTCCCCATGCTGGCGATCGGGACCCACCTCATCAAGCTCTCCGCCACCGACGGCAACCTGGTGCCCGGGAACTGGGTGGGCGGCCAGGTGGTGGTCGAGATCACGCTGGCCAACCAGGGGACCACCGTCTCGCTCGCCAACGTGCTGGCGCGGGCCGCGGCCTCCACCGGCCGGCTCCGTTTCAAGGTGCAGGCGATCGGGCTGGCGCTCTCGCCGACGCAGGTTCAGGTGCTGCTCACGCCCAACCCCGGCATCAACCCCATCTTCCCTGCCTCCGACGGCTCGGTCGATGTGACCGTGCCCGAAGGTCTCTACGCCATCACGCTGGTCCCGCCGGCCACCGCCCCGCCGCTGCCGGGGCTGGTGCCGGCCGGGCCCCCGCCGCTCGCCTCCTCCGCCCCCCTGGCCGCCGCCGCGCCGGTCCCGACCGTCGGCCCGCCGCTGGTCTACGCGGTGGTGCTGCAAGGGCGGGTGGCCGAGGTCGGCTCGGTCTACGTCGCCTCCGACAGCAGCGTCGCCGCCTCGCTCTCCGCCTGCCGCGCCAGCGCCGACTGCGGCGGGCTCGGCTGCAGCGCCGGGCGCTGCGTCGGATACGTCCCGAAGCTGCCCCCAGTGACGGCCGCCACCACCTTCTGCGCCGGCTGCCTCTACGCGGGGCTCGACACGCAGACCGGGCTGCCGCCGGCCTGCCAGGCCGGTCCCGGTGTCCAGGGCGTCTGCGCCTGCCCGGGCCCGGGAGCCGGGGTCGACTGCGCGGCCCGGGCCGGCCCTGGCCTCACGCCCACCGCCAGCTACTGCGAGCCGGCCGCCTGCGGCTTCGCCTGCACCATCGACGGCACCAGCCTGGCGACCTTCAAGCCGGCCACGGGAGCCTGCCCATGAAGCGGTTCGCGCTCGCGCTGGCCCTGCTCTCCACCTCCGCCCTGGCCCAGCCGTCACCCTCCGTGAAGTCGAAGGCCAGGCCCCCGCACCGGCTGGCGGTCCTCGACTTCACCCTGGCCGGCTCGGCCCACCCCGACCTGGCCCGGGTGCTGGCAGACGCCGCCGCCAGCGGCGCGGCCGCTGCCCCGGACCTGCAGGTGCTCTCGCAGGGAGACATCTCGGCCATGCTCGGGCTGGAGAAGACCCGGCAGATGCTCGGCTGCACCGATGACCAGGGCTGCATGGCCGAGCTGGCCGGCGCGCTCGACTCGGATCGGCTGCTCTCCGGCTCGCTCACCATCCTGGAGCGGACCTCGCTGCTCACCGTGAAGATGCTCGACGTGAAGAGGAGCCGGACGCTGGCCCGGGTCACCGCCACGCTGCTCGACGCCACCGAGCGCGAGCTGGTCGACGCCGCCCGCCGGCTCGGCCACGAGGCGGCCACCGGCGAGAAGCTCGACACCACCGGCGTGGTCCGGGTCGCCGTCGACCGGGCCGGCGCCACCGTGACGCTCGACGGCCGCTCGCTCGGCGTGAGCCCGCTCAAGGAGGCGTCGCGCGTGCTGGAGGGGCCGCACTCGATCACGGTGCAGAAGGACGGCTACGTGCGCTGGTCGACCACGGTGATGGTGCAGGCCGGCCAGACCGTGCCGGTGGCGGTCGAGCTGGTCCCGGTGCTGCTGCTCGGGGAGGCGGCCCGCTCGCGCCTCTGGACCTGGGGCTGGGTCTCGGCCGGCGTGGCGGTGGCGGCGAGCGGCTCGGCCGCCTACTTCGGCGCCAAGGCCAACCAGAGCTACGACGCCTACAAGCTGGCCAGCGTGCGGACCAGGGCGGTCGACCTCCACGACCAGGCGCAGCAGCAGGCCACCATCTCCAACGTCTCCTGGGCGGTGGCCGGCGTCTCGGCGCTGGCGGCCGGCGGGCTGCTGGCCGGGGCGCTGCTCCAGGACGCGGCCGCGGCGGCGCCACCCCAGTCGAAGACCACCGCCGTTCCCGTCCTGCTCCCGGGAGGCGCTATGCTGGCCGTGGGAGGCACGTTCTAGGTGAGTTCTTCGCTCGGGCTGGCCCTCGAGGCGCTGGCGGCGGTCGGTGCGCTGCTCGTGCTGCGGGCGCTGGCCGCGGCCCTCGAGGCGGCGCTGGTGGCGCTGGGGCAGCCGCGGGCGCTCGAGCTGGGGACCGCGCCCGAGGCTCGCAACCGGGCCCGCTGCGTGGCGGCGCTGGCGCAGGATCCGGAGGGGACCGGGGCCACGGTGCGGGTGGTCGAGACCGCCACGGTGGTGCTGGCCGGCCTGCTCTCGGCCACCGCCGGGGCGCTGGTCTTTCCGGACCGCTCCCCGTTCGTGGCCGCGCTGCTGCTGGTGCTCATCACCGGGATGCTCTCGCTCGTGCTCTCGGCGGTGGGACGCGGCCTGGGGGCCGCCCACGGCGAGGTGGTGGCGCTGGCGCTGGCGGTGCCGGCCCGGGCGCTGCGCGTCGGGCTTCGGCCGCTGGGGCGGGTGGTGGCGGCCCTGACCGGCGGGCAGGCCCGCTTCACGCTGCCGCGCCCGCCGCTGGCCGAGATGGAGCGGGCGCTGGCCGAGTACGCCCGTGCGCAGGGGCAGGGGGCCTCGACCTCCGAGCTGATCCACGCCGTCTTCGAGTTCCGCGAGAAGGTGGCGCGCGACGTGATGGTGCCGCGCGCCGCGGTGCAGGCCATGGAGGCCAGCACCCCGGTGAGCGAGATCATCCGGCGGCTCGCCGAGGAGGGCCACTCGCGCCTGCCGGTCTACGAGGGGCACCTCGACCAGATCATCGGCGTGCTCCACGCCCGCGATCTGGTGCCCATGCTGGCTCACCCGGACCTGATCGTGCTGCGCGACCTGCTTCGGCCGGCCCACTTCGTCCCCTGGTCGAAGCCGGTCGAGCAGCTGCTGCGCGAGATGCAGCGCAAGCGGCTCCACCTGGCGCTGGTGGTCGACGAGTTCGGCGGGGTGATGGGGCTCTGCACCATCGAGGACGTCCTCGAGGAGATCGTCGGGGCCATCCATGACGAGTTCGAGGAGGTCGTCGAGGGGCGGGCGGTCGAGCCGCACGCCGACGGCAGCTTCACGGTGCTCGGGACCGCCTCGATCGTCGAGTTCAACCGGGCCACCGGCGCCGGCGTCCCAGAGGACGGCGACGTGGAGACCGTGGCCGGCTTCCTCAACTCGCTGGCCGGCGCCATCCCGGCCCGCGGCGACCGCTTCTTCTGGCACGGCTGGATCTTCACGGTGAGCGAGGCCGACCCGCGGCGGGTGACGCGGGTGAGGGCGGTTCGGGCGCCACCCTCGCCTCGGGCGATCTCCACCGCAGTCACGCCATGATTCTACCCCCCACGAGGAGCACCCCATGTACGCCATCGCCATCATCCGCTACCGCAAGCCGCTGGAGGAGGTGCTCAAGGTGGTCGACGAGCACCGCGCCTACCTGCGCGACCTGAAGGGCAAGGGGACCCTGCTTGCCTCGGGCCCCTTCGAACCCCGCTTCGGAGGCGGGCTCCTGCTCCGGGTCCCGACCGCCGACGCCGCTCTGGCGATCCGCGACGGTGACCCCTTCGTGAAGCACGGCGTGGCCCAGTACGAGGTGCTGCCCTGGCTGCCCAACATCGGCCTCGAGGAGCTCGACAAGATCTAGGCGCCCGCCATGGCCCGCGTCGAGGTCGACCTGCCGGAGCGGTTCCCAGGAGCGAAGTTCGCGGCGCTCGCGGCCGTCGCCATGCTGTCCATCCCGGCACCGGCGCCAGCGGCCCCGTCGGCGCCGGCCGTCATCCTGGCCACCACCACCAGCACGCAGGACTCGGGGCTGCTCGACGCCCTGCTGCCGGTCTTCGAGAAGGAATCCGGGTACGTCGTGAAGACCATCTCGGTCGGCTCGGGCCAGGCCATGGCTCTGGGCAGGCGCGGCGAGGCGGACGTCCTGCTGGTCCACTCACCGGCCGATGAGCGGAAGCTGGTCGAGGAGGGTCACGGGGTGAACCGCCGGCTGGTGATGCACAACGACTTCGTGCTGGTGGGACCGAAGGCCGATCCGGCCAGGGTCCGTGGCGCCGCAACCACCGCCGAGGCGGCCACGAGGATCGCCGCGGCCGGCGCGACCTTCCTCTCGCGCGGTGACAACTCCGGCACCCACGTCAGGGAGACGGCGATCTGGAAGGCGGCCGGGCTCACCCCCGTGGGGCAGCGCTGGTACCAGCAGACCGGGCTGGGGATGGGCGAGACCCTGAACGTGGCCTCGGAGAAGGGCGGCTATGCGCTGGCCGATCGCGGGACCTTGCTGGCGCGTGGCCGGAGCGCGCCGCTGGCCCTCGAGATCCTGGTGCAGGGCGAGCCGCTGCTGCTCAACGTCTACCACGTCATCGAGGTGAGCCCGGCCCGCTGGCCCATGGTCAACGCCGCCGGGGCCAGGGCCTTCGCCGACTTCATGGTCTGGCCCGCGACGCAGCAGCTCATCGGCCGGTTCGGCCTGGAGAAGTTCGGCGCGCCCCTCTTCACTCCAGACGCCGGCACAAAGTCCGAAGCGCTGGGGCTCTAGTGGCGCTCGCGGCAGGCAGGTCGCCCGGGTCGAGGCGCTGAATGGATCTCGTCGCCGAGGGGTTTCGCAAGGCACTCCAGCTGCTCCTCGCCCTCGACCCGGAGGTGCTGGGCATCACCCTGCTCTCGCTGGAGGTGTCGCTGGCGGCCACCGCACTCAGCGTCGTGGTGGGCATCTCGGCGGGGACCTTCATCGCCCTGGCCCGCTTCCCGGGAAAGCAGTTGGTGGTGAGTCTCGTCAACACCGGCATGGGGCTGCCGCCCGTGGTGGTCGGCCTCATGGTCACCATGTTCCTCTGGCGCAGCGGGCCGCTCGGCTCGCTCGGGCTCCTCTACACCCCGGCGGCCATCGTCCTGGCCCAGGTGGTGATCGCCACGCCCATCGTGATGGGGATCACCATCGGCGCCATGCAGTCGCTGCCGGCGGCGCTGCGGCTCCAGATCCTGGCGCTCGGCGCGACCAGGACGCAGCTGGTCTGGATGTTGCTCCGGGAGGCGCGGCTGCCGCTGCTGGCCGCCGTCATGGCCGGCTTCGGGGGCGTCATCTCCGAGGTCGGGGCCTCGATCATGGTGGGCGGCAACATCCGCGGCTCGACCCGGGTCCTCACCACGGCCACCGTCATGGAGACGGGGCGCGGCAACTTCGACGTCGCCATCGCGCTCTCGGCGATCCTCCTGCTGGTCACGCTGGGGGTGAACTACCTGCTCACCCTGATCCAGCAACGGGAGCGGCCCCGATGACGGCGCCGGCCCTGCTGGAGGCCCGCGACCTCAAGGTGGACCGGGGTGGGGTGGCGGTGCTCGACGTCCCGAGCTTCCGGCTCGAGGAGGGGGAGTTCGTCTCGCTGATCGGACCCAACGGCTGCGGGAAGACCTCCCTGATGCTCTCGCTGATGTGCCTGCTCCCCCGCGCCACCGGCCAGGTGCTCTGGCGGGGCGCGGAGGTCTCGACCGGTCGCGCCTCCATCGCGCTGCGCCGCCGCATGGCCATGGTCCTCCAGGAGCCGCTCCTCTTCCACGCGACGGTCTACGACAACGTCGCCGCCGGGCTGCGCATCCGTGCGCTGCCCCGCCGGGAGGAGCGGCGCCGGGTGATGGGCTACCTGGAGCGCTTCGGGCTCACCGCGCTGGAGGAGCGCTCGGCGCGCACGCTCTCCGGGGGGGAGTCGCGCCGGGTCAGCATCGCGCGGGCCTTGGCCACCGAGCCGGAGGTGGTCCTCCTCGACGAGCCGTTCGCGCACCTCGATCCCCCGACGCGGCAGGGCATCGCCGACGACCTGGAGCGGACCATCCGCGAGCAGGGCGCGGCCGCCGTCCTGGTGACGCACGACCAGGCCGAGGCGCTCCGGCTCTCGGAGCGGATCGTGGTGATGCAGCGGGGTGCCATCGTCCAGTCGGGCGCGCCCGCCGTGGTGATGAACGATCCGGTCAACGAGTTCGTCGCCACCTGCATGGGCATGGAGACCATCGTCGAGGGCGTGGTGGTGCGCCACGTCGACGGGGAGGTGATCATGGCCGTGGCCGGGCGGGAGATCTCCGCCATCGGGGTGGGCGCCCCGGGCGACCGCGTCTACTGCTGCATCCGGCCCGAGCACGTGACCATCGAGCTGATCAGCCCGGCCGGGAGCAGCAGCGCCCGCAACGTCTTCCCGGCCCGCATCGCCAGCGTCTCCTCGGCGGGGACCTACCTCAAGGTGAAGCTCGACTGCGGCTTCCCGCTGGTTGCGACGGTGACGACCGAGTCGCTCGCCACGCTCGGGCTCAGCAGGGGCCGGGACGTCTTCGCCTCGTTCAAGGCGACCGCGGTCCACGTCATCCGGCAGGCCTGTTAAGCTTCGGCGCCATGCCCAGCTACGAAGAGGCGAGGCGGATCATCCTCGAGCAGGTCGCGGTCCTGCCGGCCGAGGTGCAGCCGCTGCAGGGCGCGGTCGGGCGGGTGCTGGCCGCCGACGTGGTCATGCCCTGGGACCTGCCGCGCTGGGACAACTCGGCCATGGACGGCTACGCGGTCCGCTCGGCAGACTGCGCCGGGCCGACCAGGCTGCGGGTGATCGGGTACATCCCGGCCGGCGGCCTGCCGGCGGGGCCGGTCGGGCCCGGGGAGGCGACACGGATCATGACCGGGGCGCCGGTGCCGCCGGGCGCCGACGCCATCGCGCCGGTCGAGGACGTCGAGGAGTCCGGCCACGCCATCACGCTGCGCGGCGCGGTGAGGCCAGGGGCCCACGTCCGCCGCCGGGGCGAGGATCTCCGGGCCGGGGAGGTGGCGCTCGGCGCCGGCGCCGTGGTGGGTCCGGGCGAGGTGAGCGTGATCGCCTCAGCCGGCCTGCTCTCGGTGCCGGTGGTCCGCCAGGCGCGAGTCGCCATCCTCTCGACCGGCGACGAGCTGGTCGAGCCCGGTCAGCCCGTCGGGCCCGGCCAGGTCTGCGACAGCAACGGCGTGGCGCTGGCGGCGGCGGTGCTCCTGGCCGGCGGCCTCCCCATCCAGCTCGGCATCGCCCGCGACGACAAGCCGGCGCTCCTCGCCCTGCTGGAGCAGGGGCTGGCTGCTGACGTGCTGGTCACCTCGGCCGGAGTCTCCGCCGGCGACCGTGACCTGGTGCGGGAGGCCCTGGACGAGCTCCAGGTGCGCCAGGTCTTCTGGAAGGTCGACATCAAGCCGGGGCGCCCCACCGCCTTCGGCCTGCGCGGCCGCACGCCGGTCTTCTCGCTGCCGGGGAACCCGGTCTCCTCGCTCCTGACCTTCGAGCAGTTCGTCCGCCCGGCGCTGCTCCGCATGATGGGCCATCGCCAGGTCTACCGGCCGCTGCAGGCCGCCCTGCTGCAGGAGCCGATCGCCAGGTCGCCGGGGCGGGTCAACTTCGTGCGGGTGCGGCTCTCGCGCCGGGCCGACGGGGCGCTGCTGGCCTCGACCGCCGGCAACCAGGAGACCGGCATCTTGAAGACCCTGCTGCGCGCCGACGGCATCGCCATCGTTCCGGCCGAGCAGGGGAAGCTCGAGGTCGGGCAGGTGGTGATGGTCCAGCTGCTCCGCCCCGACCTGGTGGAGCCCTGACACACGTCTGGCCCGCTCCACGAGGACGGCGCAGGCGAGCTCCACCTGAAGCGGCTGGCGAGGGGGCGGGAACATGCAGATCAAGGTACGATTGCACGGGGTCTTCCGGATCGGCCGGTTCAAGGAGGAGGTCCGGGACGTCCCCTCCGGAATGACCGCCCGTGCGGTGGTGGAGCAGCTCCAGATCCCCACCCGGCAGGTCGGAACCGTCTTGATCGGGGGCGTGCATGCCGGCATCGACGACCAGCTGCCGGACGGAGCCGTCCTCTCGATCCTCCCCATCCTGGGCGGAGGGTGACCGCCGCAGCCTCCTGCCCCCGAGCCTGCGGAGCTCCCCGCGCCGCCACCCCCCGAGCGCCTCATGAAATTCCTCACCAGACACCCCGCCGCCGAGCCGGCCTCCGTGCTCTACCGGCGCTGCACCGTCGACCTCCGGAGCGGAGCCATGAGGCACGAGGAGGTCCCATGCCGCAACCTGGAGGACGTCCTGGGCGGCTTTGGCCGCTCGTTCCAGCTGCTCGCCGAGCGCAGGGTCACCGCCGCCTACAGCGACGAGAACCCGCTGATCGTCAACACCGGCCTGCTCACCGGCACCAACGCCATGACCGGGCTGCGCACCTACTTCTCCGGCTACAGCCCGCTCAAGGGCTCGAAGAAGGGGCTCCCGGCGGCGATCTGGTCGGCGGGGAGCGGGAACTTCGGGGCCAAGTTCGCCTGGACCGGGCTCGACGAGCTGATCTTCGAGGGGCGCTCCACAGGGCCGGTCTACGCCGTCATCCGCGAAGGCTCCGACGGCCCGGTGGTGGAGCTGAAGCCGGCCGGGCACCTGCTGGGTCTCACCACCCACGACAAGATCATGGCCCTGCGGAAGCAGTACGACGGCGCCCACTTCGCCGCCATCGGCCAGGCAGGGGAGCACTGGGAGACCAACTACATGGGGGCGGTGGCGCTCTCCACCGACAACCAGCTCCGCTCCGGGCAGGACAAGTGCCGCTTCGCCGGCCGGGGCGGCATGGGCAGCCTGATGGGCTACAAGAACCTCATCGCCCTGGTGGCCCAGGTCGGCGACAAGCTCAAGCCGGTCTCCGAGGCCGTGAAGAGGGTCAACATCAACGTCATCAAGGGGGGCGGTTCGACGCGCCTGCAGCCCATCAAGCGCGGCGGCGGCGGCGGGACCTGGGCCAACTACGACGTGCTGCAGGCCTTCCACGCCGTGCCGATCAACAACTTCCGCCCGCAGGGCAACGACCTGCCGGAGAAGCTCTTCCGCGAGAACGTGGAGAAGGCCTACGACATCAAGTCAGAGGCCTGCTACCGCTGCGGCATCACCTGCCACAACAACGTCCACGAGAAGAAAGCGGACGGCACGCGCGGCGAGTTCCTGGCCAAGTTCGACTACGAGCCGCTCAACCTGCTCGGCACCAACCTCGGCCTCCACGACCCCGGCCAGGCGGCCGCCCTCATCAAGCTGGGGGACAACTACGGGATGGACTCGATCTCGCTCGGTGTGACCATCTCCTACGTCCTCTCCTGGAACGAGCGCCACCCCGAGCAGCGCCTCCTCAACGGCGCCACCTTCGGCGACTTCGTGAAGATCCGCGAGCTGGTCATCGGCGCCGGTGAGGGGCGCACGCCGGACGTCGGGCGAGGGTCGATGCGGCTCTCCGAGAAGACCGGCGAGACCGCCTACGCCTACCACGTGAAGGGGCTGGAGCTCCCGGCCTACCAGCCCGAGACCAACCCGGGCTACGCCTGGGCCATCGCCGGCGGGCACATGTCGATGGCGACCTACGGCCTCCTGACCCGGGAGGGGAAGTCGGACCTCGAGTCCTGGGTCACCGGGATCACCCAGACCAAGCTCAACATCGTCGGCTTCGACATGATCGGGCTCTGCAAGTTCTTCGACATCGGCAAGGGGATCGGCACGCAGATGGTGGTCGACTGCCTCGAGAGCGAGTGCGGCCTCGAGGTCACCACCGGGGAGCTCGCCAGCGCGGTGCGCCGGGCCTTCCTGCGCGGCCTCGCGCTCGAGCTCCGGCAGGGGTACACCAAGGAGGAGTTCACGCTGCCGGCCGAGGTCTTCGAGAAGCCGAACGGCAACATCAAGCTCCCGCCGGTGGTCGCCTCGCCGGCCTTCTTCGCCGAGCTCTCTCGCCGGGTCTGGGCGGTCTTCGAGCCGGAGCTGGAGGGGCTGCTGCCGAGGCTGGAGTAGCGCGCATGGCGGCCCTCGAAGAGTTCCTGGCGAGCCAGGCCACCGGAGACCTCCTGCCCTGGTCGGCGCAGCGGGCGGCCATGGCGAGGTTCGACCTCGGCTGCGCCCAGGTCGAGGCCGCGGCCCTCGCGGCCGGCCTGCTCCCGGCCCGGTACCAGCGCAACCGCACCACCATCTCCACGGCCGGCCAGCTCAAGCTGCTGCGCAGCAGCGTGGCGGTGGTCGGCTGCGGCGGCCTCGGCGGGTACGCCATCGAGCAGCTGGCCCGCCTCGGCGTCGGCCGGCTGGTGGTCATCGACCCCGACCGCTTCGAGGAGCACAACCTGAACCGCCAGCTCCTCTCGACGCTGGCCGAGCTGGGGAGGGCCAAGGTCGAGGCGGCGGAGCGCCGGGTGGCCGCCATCAACCCGGCGGTGGCGGTCACGCCGCACCGGGTCGCCCTCGACGCCACCAACGGTGCCGCGCTGCTGGCCGGCGTCGAGGTGGTGATCGACGCGCTCGACAGCATCCCGGTGCGGCTGGAGCTCTCGCAGGCCTGCGCCAGCCTCGGCCTCCCCCTGGTCCACGGGGCCATCGGCGGGTGGTACGGCCACGTCGCCACCCAGCTCCCCGGGGATCGGATCATCGACCAGCTCTATGGCGGCGCCATCGAGCCGCGTGGCGTGGAGCAGGAGCTGGGCAACCCATCCTTCACGCCTGCCGTGATCGCCAGCCTCCAGGTCGCCGAGGCCTGCAAGGTGCTGCTCGGCGAGGGGCTGCTGCTGCGCGGCCGCCAGCTCCACGTCGACCTCTGGAGCATGGAGTTCGTCGAGCTCAGCCCCGGACCGCCTTGTCGGTGATCTCCAGGCCGCGATCGATGATGGCGATGGCCTCGCGGAGCTGCGCCTCGGTGATGGTGAGCGGGGGGTTGGTGTAGAAGCTGTTCCAGCGCACCATCGTGTAGAGCCCCTCCTGCCGGAAGAAGCGCCCCAGCGCCGCCATCTCCTCGGAGCTGCCGTTGAAAGGGGCCATGGGCTCCATGGTGCTGCGGTCGCGCACCAGCTCGACGATGCCGAAGAGGCCGATCGATCGGACGGCGCCGACCGACGGGTGCCGTGCCGCCACCTCGGCCATGAGCCGCTTCATGATGAGGCCGGTGACCCTGGCCTTCTCGATGAGCCCGTCCTCCTCGTAGACCTGGATGGCGGCCAGCGCCGCGGCGCAGCCGACCGGGTGGCTGTTGTAGGTGAGGCCGCCGTAGAAGACCTTGTCCTTGAAGTGGTCGGCGATGGCGCGGCGCATGCCGACCGCGCCGAGCGGGACGTAGGAGGAGGTGAGCCCCTTGGCCATGGTGATGAGATCCGGGACCACCTTCCAGTGGTCGACGGCGAACCAGGCGCCGGTGCGTCCGAAGCCGGCCATGACCTCGTCGGCGATCATGAGGATGCCGTACCTGGTGCAGAGCGCTCGCAGCCCCTCCAGGTAGCCGTCGGGCGGGATGAGGATGCCGTTGGTGCCGGTCACCGTCTCGAGGATGAAGGCGGCGATGGTGTGCGGCCCCTCCAGCTGGATGATCTCCTCGATGTTGGCCAGCGCCGTGGCCGCGTCCTCCCAGCCTCGCTGGATGCCGTGGTACGGGTCGGTGACCCGCACCACCCCGGGCATGCCGGGCTCGGTGATCCAGCGGCGCGGGTCACCGGTGAGGGCGACGGCCCCGGCAGTGGCGCCGTGGTAGCTGCGGTAGCGGGCCATGATCTTCTGGCGCCCGGTGTACTGGCGGGCCAGCTTGATGGCGTTCTCGTTGGCCTCGGCGCCGCCGTTGGTGAAGAAGAAGACGTCGATGTCGCCGGGGCAGAGTTCGGCCAGCTTGGCGCCCAGCCGGGCGCGCGGTTCGGTGGCCATGAAGGGGTTGGCGTAGTCGAGCGTGTTGAGCTGCTCGGTGATGGCCCGGATGATGCGCTGCTCGCCGTGGCCGACGTTCACCGACATGAGCTGGCTGTTGAAGTCGATGAAGCGCTTCCCCTCGGGCGTGTAGAAGTAGATGCCCTCGGCGCGCGCCACCGGGATGGGGTCGACCTTGGACTGGGCGGACCACTCGTAGAGGGTGTGCTGCCTGGTGAGGGCGACGATCTGGTCGCCGCTGAGCTTGCTGGTCATGGAGTGGTCCTTGGTCAGCGCGTGGTCGGGAAGACGAACTCGGGGCCCTTGGCGATTGCGGTCGGCCAGCGCGAGGTCACGGTCTTGAGGCGGGTGTAGAAGTGGACGCCCTCGGCGCCGTAGATGCCGTGGTCGCCGAAGAGGGAGCGCTTCCAGCCCCCGAAGCTGTGGGTGCCGACCGGCACCGGGATGGGGACGTTGACCCCGACCATGCCGGCCTGCACCCGCTGCACGAACTCGCGGGCCACGTCGCCGTCGCGGGTGAAGATGGCCGTGCCGTTGCCGTACTGGTGCTCGTTGATGAGCCGCAGCGCCTGCTCCACGGTGGCGACCCGGACGATGGCCAGCACCGGCCCGAAGATCTCCTCCTGATAGATCTTCATCCCGGCGGTGACCCGGTCGAAGAGGCAGCCGCCCAGGAAGAAGCCGCCCTCGCCAGCCGGGACCTTGAGGTCGCGGCCATCGACCACCAGCGTGGCACCCTCCTTCACCCCCTGGTCGACGTAGCCGCGCACCTTGGCGAGGTGTTCCCTGGTCACCAGCGGCCCCATCTCGGCCTTGGGATCGGTGCCGGGACGGACCTGCAGCCGCGCCAGCCGTTCCTTGAGCCGCGATACCAGCGCGTCGGCCACCGCGTCGCCCACCGCCACGCCGACCGAGATGGCCATGCAGCGCTCGCCGGCCGAGCCGTAGGCCGCGCCCATCAGCGCGTCGGCCGCCTGGTCGAGGTCGGCGTCGGGCATCACCACGGCGTGGTTCTTGGCGCCGCCCAGCGCCTGCACCCGCTTGCCGTGCTGCGTGGCGGTGCGGTGGATGTACTCGGCCACAGGCGTCGAGCCGACGAAGCTCACCGCGGCCACGCCGGGGTGGGTGATCAACGCTTCCACGGCCTCCCTGTCGCCGTTGACGACATTGAGGACGCCGGGCGGCAGGCCGGCCTCGAGCGCCAGCTCGGCCAGCCGCATCCCGCAGGAGGGGTCGCGCTCGGAGGGCTTGAGCACGAAGGTGTTCCCGCAGGAGACCGCCAGCGGGAACATCCAGAGCGGCACCATGGCCGGGAAGTTGAACGGGGTGATGCCGACGCAGACCCCGACCGGCTGGCGCAGCGAGTAGCTGTCGACCCCGCTCCCCACGTTCTCGGAGAACTCCCCCTTCTGCAGCTGGGGGATGCCGGTCGCGAAGTCGACGCTCTCGATGCCTCGGGCCAGCGACCCGTGGGCGTCGCTCAGCACCTTGCCGTGCTCGGAGGTGATGAGCCGGGCCAGCTCGTCGGCGCCGGCCTCGAGGAGCTGCTTGAACTTGAACATCACCTTGGCGCGGCGCGCCGGCGGCGTGGCGGCCCAGCCCGGGAAGGCGGCGGCGGCGGCGGCCACCGCGGCGTCGACCTCCTGGCGGTTGGCGAAGGCGACCTGCTTGGTGACCAGGCCGGTGGCCGGATCGTAGACGTCCCCGAAGCGCCCGCTGGCGCCGGGGACGATCATGCCTGCGATGAGGTGCCCGACGGTCATGCTCGTCCCTGAACTTTCGTGGGGTGGCGGGGGTGTGGCCCACGAACAGTACGCCTTCTCCAGCCGGATCCCGCACCGCTTCCGCAACCTCAGCCCGCCGCGGGCGGCGCCACCAGGGACGACCGCAGGTAGACGAACCGGACGCCGCTCTGCATGTAGTTCTCGATGGTCTCCACCACCGTGGCCGCCTTGAGCCAGGCCGGGCCGGCCTCGACCACGCGGGCCTCGACGAGCGAGGAGAGGGAGACGAAGCCGAGCCACTCGGCCCTGGCCCGGAAGGCCTCGAGGACCAGCCCCTCCACCTCGGCCTGGTTCTTGAGCTGCGGTGAGATGGCCATGGCCTGCAGGTAGATGGCGTTGTTGTCGCCGTAGTTCGGGTCGTCGCGGACGCCGAGCTCGTCGTGGTTCTCGAGGGGGCTGCCGATGGCGTAGGCCACCAGCCGCCCGGAGACCCGGTCGCGCATCCCCACGCCGACGGCGCGCAGGTGGCCGAGCGTTCCCTCCAGCGTCGCGGCCGGGTACTGGAGCAGCGGCCGGCGGCCATCGTTCGAGCCGTACTGCTCGTCCTCCAGCTCGTGCACCTGCGGCATGAGCTGCTTGGCGGCGGGTCCGCCCAGGTCGACCACCTCGAGCGTCCCGGGGGGGACGTCGATGGAGCCGGGGCGCACTTCGGGGCCGTCCGCCACGCTGGCCGGGGCCGGCGCGCCGACCAGCTCGGTCACCGCCTTCCGCAGGATGGCCAGCCCCTCCTGGATGGCCGAGGCCTCCATGTCGTAGCGCGGGTAGATGCGGAGCGTCCGCTCGCCGGCCGGGAGCATGATCAGGCCGTTACGGAAGGCGCGCTCCCGCAGCCACTCGCGCCAGTCGGCCCGGACCACGTCGATGCCCAGCATGCAGCCCTGGCCGCGGACGTTCTGGAGGAGGTCCTTGTAGTCCCTGGCCAGCTGCTCCAGCCCCTGGCGCGCCAGATCGCCGGTGCGGCGCACCTCGTCGAGATCGAGGCGGTCGAGGTACCCGAGCAGGCGGAGCATGCCGACCGAGTCGCCCTCCCAGGTGGTGTTGAACTTCTTCTCCTCCTGGAAGAAGGTGGCCAGATCCTCGCTGACGAAGAGTATGCCGTTCTGCGCCTTCTTGGCCCAGACCACCACGTCGGGCGGGCAGGGCAGGTCGAAGTGCTCGTGGGCCCAGAGCTTGCCGGTGACGCCCCAGCCGGTCTGCACCTCGTCGAACATGAGCGGCACGTCGTAGAGCCGGGTCAGCAGCCGGAGCCGCTGGAAGAAGCTGGCCGAGGCGATCTTCAGGCCGCCCTCGCACTGGATGGGCTCGACCAGGACGCCGGCCACGCGCTGGGCGCGCTTGAGCACCGCCGGATCGATGAGCGCCCGCTGCAGCTCCACGAACTGCTGGACCAGCGCCGGCCAGGCCGTGCGGTCGGCCGGGAGCCCGGCCAGTAACTCATCGCAGGCCATGAGCTGGCGCTTGAACTGCTCCAGCGGCCGCGGCGCGCCGGCCACACGGCCCGTCACCAGCAGCGTCCAGACCTGCTCCAGGCTCTTCTCGTCGCGCCGCTGGGTGCGCCACCTGGAGCGCGGGTCCTCCACCGGGAAGAGGGCGTGCGGCCAGTCGAAGGTCGGGAAGCCGAGGCGCGCCTTGCGCTTGTGGGTGGCGGCCAGGCTGCCGAGGGTGCGGCCGTGGAAGGCCCCCTCGAAGGGGATGATGAAGAAGCCCTGCTTGTCGGCAGAGGCCTCTGGCTGGCCGGGCTCCATCGGGCTCATCTTGACGCGGTTGAGGAGCACCGCCTTGATGGCGTTCTCGACCGCCTCGGCGCCGGTGTTGACGACGAAGTGGCGAGGCGTGCCGGCCGGGGCGATCCGGTCGAGCGCAGCCTTGTGGCGGAGCGAGAGGACCGTCTGGTACTCGGAGTGAGCGTAGCGCGACGCCGCGAAGGGGAGGCCGCGCAGCACGCTGGCCACCACCGCGGGGTCGTTCTCGCCGAAGGGCTGTGTGGCGATGAGCGCGCCCAGATCCATGAAGCGGTACGGCTCGCCGCTCGGGTCGCGGTCGACGGTGGCCAGGTAGGGCCCCACGCTCTCGGCCGGGTCGAAGGCCACGGGGAGCGAGCTGAAGAGCCCATTCCCGGCGGCGTCGAGGGCCGCCTGGCTGGCAGGCAGATCGCGGGCCACGGCCTTCTCGAGCAGGGTCTCTGGATCGGCGAAGCGAGGCGGGACGTGGACGTGGATCTGGCCGGCCCGATAGCTGGCCTGGAGGGCGGCGACTCGCTCGAGGTACCGGGTCGCCTCGGCCTGGGCCGAGGCGATGGGGTCGTGGTGGCGGTGGGTCATGGCGACGGTTCGTGAAGTCGGACCCGATCTAGTCCGGGATCTCACCCGTCATGCCACCACCCATCGGGGCTGAAATCGGATTCGACCGCGCAATGTCTTTGTCTTACGGGCGAAATCCGAATCGGGGGCCCCCGGATTCCGGGTTCCAGATTCAGAGGGGTCCTATAACTCCTCCATGGCCTACACCCTGTACGTCGGCGAGAAGCGCTACTCCTCCTGGTCGGCCCGCCCCTGGCTGCTGCTCCAGGGGCTCGGCATCCCCTTCACCGAGCGGTTGGTCTCGCTCCAGCCGGACGCCGCCAAGGCTGGGCGCTTCTCGCGCCTTCCCGGCGGGCGCGTCCCGGTCCTCGAGGACGGGCCGGTGCTGGTCTGGGACTCACTGGCCATCGTCGAGTACCTCGCCGAGCGCCACCCCGGCGTCTGGCCGGCCGACCCGGTGGCGCGGGCCTTCGCCCGCTCCGCCTGCGCCGAGATGCATGGCGGCTTCCAGGCCTTGCGCGGCCAGCTCTCCATGGACCTCGCGGCGCGGCGGCCGCAGCGGAGGCGCAGCGAGGCCGTCAAGGCCGACATCGCGCGCATCGAGGGGCTCTGGAGCGAGGCGCGTGAGCGGTTCGGGCAGGGCGGGCCGTTCCTGTTCGGCGCCTTCTGCGCGGCCGACGCCTACTTCGCGCCGGTGGCGTTCCGTTTCCAGACCTACAGCGTGGCGCCGCGGGGTGAGGCCGGCGTGGTGATGAGGACGCTCCTGTCCCACCCTGCGGTCAAGGCGTGGGAGGCGGCCGGCGTGACGGAGCCGCTGCTGCCGGACCACGACCTCGACGCGATGTACCCCGACGATCCGGCTTGAGCCGGTCGACGGGAGTCCCTTCTTTGTGGGGGCTCCGGTGGAGATCGGCTACAACCGTCCCGGTTTGGGCTACGGTCTCGGCCATGACCTGCACGGACAATCGGTTCCTCTCACGAAGCGTCAACCCGGCGGGGGCCTTGAGGGCGTCAAGCCGAAGCAGGTCGTGGTGCGGGTCGATGGCCGTGAGCTCCAGCTCCCCGCGGCGACCGGCGGTCCGGAGGCTCCGCTCCTCGAGGCTCCGCTCCCCGCCGGTCCCCACGCCGTCGACGTGGAGATCCTGCCGAGCCAGGCCCTCGACCGCTTCGCCACCTCCCTCGGCTCACGCGGCGTGGCGGGAGCGCCCGGGCCGTGCCGTCCGGCCACAGGTGCCATCGGCCGGGCAGGCGCAGGACCCGTGAGATGCCGGAGGCTTGGGCGTGACGGCAGGCCGGTCCGGGTCATGCATGATGGACGGGTGGACCTGGCCGGTGAGCGGCCACGCCGCGCACACCTTGCAGAGGGCACCATGACCGTGACCAGAGTCGCCACCTTCCTGCTCCCCGCGCTCCTCGCCACCGGCTGCGTCGGCGTCCAGACCACGACGCGCACCTGGTCCGAAGATCAGGGACCAGACCAACGGGAGCAGATCTGGTACGGCTGGGTGACCACCATCAGCGAGACGGTGGAGGAGCACCGTGGTGACCCGGCCGCCGGCGCCGTCGCCGGCGCGGTCGTCGGCGGGGTCCTCGGCAGCGCCATGACCCACGGCCACGGCGGCGGCTTCATGGGCGCAATCGCCGGCGCCATGATCGGCGCTGACGCCAGCAGCGGTGGCGAGACACGCCGGTTCTATGACGTGACCGTCCGTTACGACGACGGCAGCCTCCGGACCTACCGGTACATCGGGCAGGTGCCTTTCCGGGTCGGGGACCCGGTGATCCTCTCCAGCCACGGCCTCAGCCGGCGCTGACCGAGGGTCCGTACCCTGAGGAGGCTGAAGGGGTGGTAGCCCGCCGGGGTGCTAGGCTGCGCCCCCATGTCCGACCCCTCCCCCGCCGAGGTCCGCCCGCCGCCCCCCGCCGGCTACCGCTGGCTGGTGCTGGCCGCCTGCAGCCTGGCCATGTTCGGCTGCTACTACACCTTCGACGCCCTCTACCCGGTGGCGCCGCTGCTGGAGAAGACCTTCGGCGTCACCGGCGAGCAGCTCGGCCTGCTCGACACCAGCTACAACGTGGCGGCGCTGCTCACGCTCATCGCCGGCGGCGTGCTCATCGACCGGATCGGCATGGCCGCATCGGCCATCCTCTTCGCCGCCGTCGGCGCCGTCGGGACCCTCCTCATCGCCGTGCTCCCCGCCCTGTTCCCGGACTCCCCCTGGGCCGGGATGATGGCGGGGCGCTTCCTGCTCGGAATCGGCTCCGAGCTCTTCATCGTGGCCTCGACCACGGTGGTGGGGCGCTGGTTCAAGGGGAAGGAGATCTCCTTCGCCATGGCGCTGCAGCTGCTGGTCGCGCGCGGCGGATCCTGGCTGGCTGACCAGTCGCCCGACCTCTTCAAGTCGCTCTTCGCCGGCTGGCAGCCGCCGCTGCTGCTGGCGGCCGCCTTCGGCCTCGGCTGGCTGGTCTTCGCGGTGGTCTACGCCGCCCTGGAGCGCTCCGCGGCCGGCCGCTACGCGGTGCCGAAGGCCGGCGCCACCGACAAGCTGGTGCTCAAGGACCTGGTCCGCTTCAACCTCGGCTACTGGTGGGTGGTGGGGCTCTGCGTCGCCTTCTACGCCTCGATCTTCCCGTTCCGGACCTTCGCCAACCTCTTCTTCATCGACGCCCACGGCGTCACCCCGGAGCGGGCCGGGGAGCTCAAGTCGCTGCTGCCGCTCTTCTCGATGATCGGCATGCCCATCTTCGGGTTCATCGTCGACAAGGTCGGCAAGCGGGCGCTCTTCATGCTGATCGGCTCGGCGCTGCTGGTGCCGCCGTTCCTGCTCATGGCCTACACCAGGCTGCCGCTGGTGCTCTCCATGGCGATGCTGGGGCTGGCCTTCGCGCTGGTGCCGGCGGTGCTCTGGCCGGCGGTCACCTACCTGGTGCCGGAGGAGCGGCTCGGCTCGGCCTACGCGCTCATGACCTTTTGCCAGCAGCTGGCCTGGGCCGGGATGGCCTGGGGGATGGGCGCCGTCAAGGACGCGGCGGGCGCCAGCGCCGCCAACCCGGCCGGCTGGCAGCCGGTGATGTGGATGCTGACGGCGCTCTCGACGCTCGGGTTCGTCTTCTCGTTCCTGCTCTGGCGGAGCGAGCGCGGGCCGGGCGGGCACGGGCTGGAGGCGGTCAAGTCCTAGCGGCGCGCCGGGCCACAGCGACTCTGGGTGAATAATCCATCCGGGGACGGGAGGGGTCGCCGAGCCCTGTCAAGAATTTGCCTTCCCGGATTCGAGCGGCTACTCTGCGATATCGCAGCAAGATACCGTGATCAGGGCGGGATCTGTTCGGGTGGCGAGGGTGGACGGGGAATGGACGGGCGGCGGCCATCGGGCGACTGGGCGAGCGATCCGGGTGAACTCCTCCGGAGCGCGCTGGAGAAGATCGTCTACTTCGAGTGCAAGCTGGCCCAGCTCGAGTCGGAGCTGGCCGCCGCACGGCAGGTGGCCGAGCGCGCCCGCGCCGACGCCGCGACCTCCCGGGCGCGCGAGACCGAACTGACGCAGGCGCTGGCCGCGGCCCGCGGCGCCCAGGGCGCCTTCACGCTGCGCGAGACCGATCTGGTCGAGCGGGTCACGCTGCTGGAGACCGAGCGCGAGCGTCTGCTGGGCGGGCTGGTGGAGCGCACCCGGCTGGGCGGCGCCCCGGCCAGCGAAGGTGACGCCCCCTCCGACGCCGACGGCGCCGACCTGGCCGGCTTCATCTCCGAGCTGCGGGCCGAGATCGACGCGCTGCGGGCCTGGAAGGCGGCGGCCGAGGCGAACGGGCCGGCCGGGCCGGGCGGCGGCAGCGCGCCGCTCACCGCGTCAGGGCCGCGGGTCGGCACCGGTCCGGCCGCCGTGCCCGAACTGGCAGGCGACTTCCTCGCGGCCGGCCGCACCGGCTTCTCGCGCTCCGACGCCACCGCGCTGGCCGGGCTACTCCCCACCCGCGCCGACCGGGTCCTCTACGAGCGGGCCATGGCCGAGTTGCAGGCCGGCGAGGCGCCGGCGCGCAAGCGGGCCATCCGGCAGCTGGCGGCGCTCGGGGCCCGGGCCTCGGCTCCGCTGCTGGCCGCGGCGCTCGGCGGTGAGCCGGACGCCGACGTCAAGGTGGCGCTGCTCGAGGCGCTGGGCCGCTTCCAGGAGCCGTTCGCCGCCGACCTGGCCGTCGGCTCGCTCGGTGATGCCCACCCCGCGGTCCGGGCGGCGGCGCTGGAGATGCTGGCGTCGGTGGCCCAGGAGGCGGCGCTCCCGCACCTGGCCCGCTGTCTGGCCGACCCGAGCCCGCTGGTCCGGCGCCGCGCCGCGGTGCTGCTCGGGTTCGCCCGCGGTGAAGTGGCCGAGGCGGCGCTCTGCGGCGCGCTGCGCGACGCCGACGCAGGCGTGGCCCGGGCCGCCCGGGCGGCGCTCTCCGGCAGGACCAGCGACCCGACCCGCCGGGCGCTGGAGAAGCACGGGCGGACCACCCCGCGGGTGGCGGTCCAGGCCGCGCACACGCAGCTGAGGATCGCCGCCGCCTCGCCGCCGCCGGTACGGGTCGCCGCCGCCGCGGCTGCGCCGCCCGCCGGCGCGAG
>JANYBC010000251.1 GCA_025360965.1 Anaeromyxobacter sp.
CGCGTAGGCGGCCGCGGTGGCCGGGTCGCCCCGCGAGGCCTCGCGCCAGGCCGCCACCGCCGCCGGGCGCTCACCCAGCTCGGCAAGCGCCCAGGCCCGGACGAACGGGGCGTGGCGTGCCGTCCGGCTCCTGGCCCAGGCCCGCTCCGCCTCGCCGGCCACCAGCCGCCACCCGGCAGCGGCCGGCAGCGGCGCCGGGCCGCCGGTCGACCCGGCCCGGACGAAGACCAGCCCGTCGCTGGCGCGCACCAGCGACCACCCGGGCGACTTGAGCAGCCAGGGCACCACCTGGAGCAGGGCGCCGTCGGTGCGGTAGAGCGGCTGGAGCAGGATGGTGCGGATGCCGAGCCGGTCGAGCGTCGTCCCGGGCGCGGTCGCCTCGATGACGGCGTCGTGATCGCGGACCCGGGCCTGGTCGATGAGCCGGCCGTCGAGGAAGGTGCGCGGGGCGCCGGCCCAGGTGAGATCGAGCCAGCCGCCGAGGTCCCAGGCGTTGAGGTGAGGGCCGGGGAGCGCTGCGGCGACGACGGCGGCGTCCCTCGGCACCACGCTCCAGTCGAGCCCCAGCCCCGGCGCCGGGTCGCGCTCGGTGAGTGCACTGACGGTCACGCCTGCGGGCACCAGCAGCCCGAGCGCGATCGCCAGGGCCGCGGCGGGCCGACCCCGCGGCGCGCGCCAGCCGTCGAGCCCGGCCAGCGCCGGCGGGGCCAGCGCCAGGGCGACCAGCCCCACGTTGCGGACCACCACCAGCCCGAGGGCCGCGGCCAGCGTCACCAGCAGCAGCCGCCCCGGCCGCCCCGATCGCCCACCCCAGGCCAGCACCGCCGAGGCCGCCACCAGCGCCGAGTAGGGGACCAGCACCTCGGTGAAGCTCCAGGTCGGCTGCATCTCGGAGACGGTGGCCAGCGCCCCGCCGCCGAGCTCGGCGAGGACCCTCCAGCCGAAGGCGGCGATCGGGACCAGGGCCGCCAGGCCGGCCCCCAGGGCGGCCCCGCGCAGCCAGCGCGGCGTGGCTCGCCAGCGAGGCCCCCAGCCCTCGAACGGGATCAGCAGCAGCGCCGTGGCGCGCCGGACCGGGCCCAGGCGGCCGCGGCCAGCAGCAGCCCGCCGAAGAGGGTCATCCCGGGCAGGTCGGGGCGCGCCACCAGCCGGAAACGGGTCACCATGAGCAGCAGCGAGAGGAAGGCGAGCGCCAGCGCCGCTCGCGGCCAGCTCCGCGGCGCCGGGGCGGTCAGCGAGGTGAGCCAGAGCGCCAGCGCCGAGCAGAGCCCCACGGCCAGCGTGACCCCGGCGTCGCCCGCCAGGCGACGCCAGCCGACCAGCCCGATCCGGAAGAGCAGTTCCTCGTGCCCGAGCGGCCCGCTCCAGCCGAGCTGGAACGGCTCGGGGATGGGACCGAGCCGCGCGGCGAGCAGGGCGCGCCCGATGGCGAGGTGCGTGAAGTAGTCGGGGTCGTCGATGAGCCGGAGCGAGAGCGCGAAGGTCAGCGCGGCGACCAGCGCCGGGAGGAGCCAGGTGGCCGGGCGGGAGGCCCCCGGCGAGCGCCTGGTCACGGGTTGGCCCCGGCGTCGCCCCGGCTGACCCGCGCCAGCACCAGCCTGGCCAGCTCGCTGGCGGGGTGGACCTTGACGGCCCGCTCTCCGGCCTGGCGCGCGGCGTCCAGGTGGCCGGCCAGCTCCTCGGCAAGGGCCACCACCACCAGGGCGCGGGGGTGGCCGGGGTCGAGCTCCAGCGCGCGCCGGGCGGCGGCCAGGGCGGCGGCGGAGCGCTGGCCGGCCGGCTGGCCGGGGGCGTGCAGCTCGGCGAAGCCGAGCATGGCCAGGTACTCCGGCTCGCGCGGGTTGAGCGCGGAGGCCTGGCGCAGCGAGGCGATGGCGGCCTCGTTGTGCCGGCCACGCAGCGCCCGCTCGCCCCGCTTCAGCTCCAGCTCGGCGTCGAGCACGATGCCGGGGCTGCGCACCCCGGCCAGTTCGAACTTGAGCAGCAGGAAGCCGAGGTACTGGCGCCGCTTCTCCTCGGAGAGCAGGACGCGGTGGGCGGCCGCGACCTTGTCCTGCACCGAGAGCAGCAGGTCGTGGAGGTCGCCCACCTCCCAGTCGACGAAGGCGTCGGGGTGGAAGCGCCCGGCCACCTCGCGGTAGGCCCGCTCCACCTCGTCGGAGTCGGCGGCGATGTCGACGCCGAGGGCGTGGAAGTAGGTGCCGGGCAGGATGCGGAGCGCGGCCTGGCGCACCGCCTCGGCCCGGTCGGACGGCAGTGGCGGGCGGGTGCGGGCCGAGGCGGCCCCCGGGGCGTCGCCGGCGGCCGGGCCGGTCTCGTGGAAGACCAGGGCCCCGATGAGCGAGAGGAACCAGAGGAGCGAGAGCGCCTCCTTCAGGTCGGCCTTGCGCGCCTCCAGGTAGCCCTTGGTGGTGGGCCGGCCGTCGAGCGTCTGCAGCAGCCGCTGGTCCGAGAAGCCGAGCCCCACCAGCGTGATCAGCTTGGCGCACTCGGCGGTGCGGGTGGGGACGGCGTCGAGCACCGCCTTGAGGGCGTCGGCGAAGTGCTTGACGGGCAGGTGGGCGCGCGCCCCCTCCAGCAGCGGGGCCAGCGGCAAGACCTTGACCGGCTGCAGCTGCGCCGTGAACTCGTCCCCGCCGTGGAAGCGCCAGGTGCCCTCCCGGGCCCCGACGCTGCTCACCAGCAGCGCCCGGACGTGGGCGCGCAGCGCCGCTTGCAGCCCCTCGCCCGGCTCGACCACGCCGGCGGCGATCAGGGCGGCTCCGGCCGAGAGCCCCCCGGCCACCGCGTCCTGCACCGCGCTGCGGGCAGTCTCGTCGAGCCTCCCGGTGGCGTCGAACCAGCCGGCCAGCGTCTCGGCCGGGTCAGACGACTCGACGGCCACCGGCGTACCTCGCTGGAAGTAGATGCGGCGCTCGCGGCCGGCGCCATCCAGCACCAGCACGCCGTCGCTCACGGAGCGCCAGATCTGGTGGATGAGTCGAGCCACCACGCCGGGCTTGATGTCTCCGGAGGCGGCCGGCTGCCGGGCCAGCAGCGCCGCCACGCCGGTGAGCCGGGCGCGGGCCGCGCTGGCCTGCCCGATCAGGATCGAGAGCCGGTCGGCCAGCTCCCGTCCGAGCGGGGTCTCCACGTAGGCGTTGGCCTTGAGCGTGACGATGGCCTCGATCCCGAACGGCTGCTCGAGGTGGCCGTGGTCGAGCGCCACCAGCACCAGGCGAGGATCGACCTGGCGGAGGGCGCGGGCCGCGTCGGTGGCGCCGGGCGAGTTGATGGCCAGGACCACGGCGTCGGGGCGCTCGGTGGCGTAGATCCCGGGCGCGGTGGCGACGTCGGCGGCGACGATCACGTCGAACCCCGAGTCGACCAGGCGCTTCTGGACGATCTCGCGAGTCGCGGCGTGCGCCTCGGCGAGGAGGATGCGCGGCACGACGCCATTCTACGCATGCGCGGCCGGAACACACGCGCTCCCTGCACCAACCCGGTGCTATCATACCGGCCGCGAGCCATGCGGGACCTCCTCCACCCCTCCCACCACGGCGTCCTCGAGCGCTTCGTGGGCGCCTCGGCGCCCAGGCCGGTGCTGCTGGCCTTCGACTACGACGGCGTGCTGGCCCCGCTGGTCCGTGACCCCGACGGCCAGCGGATGCGCAGGTCCACCCGCGGCCTGCTGGCCAGGCTCGCCCGCCACTACCCGGTGGCGGCCGTCTCTGGCCGGGGGTGGAAGCACACCCGGGAGCTGACCGAGGGGGTGGCCCCATGGGTGGTGGGGAACCACGGCTTCGAGTTCCTCCGCGCCCGGCCGGTGCCGGCGTCGGTGCTGCGCCAGGTGCGCGGCTGGCGACGCCAGCTCGAGGAGGCGCTGGCGGATGTCCCCGGCGTCTACTTCGAGGACAAGCGCTCCACGCTGGCGATCCACTACGGGCTGGAGCGTACCTGGCGGCGCGCCGAGCGGGCCGCCTACGCCGCCGCCAACCAGCTGGGCGGGACCCGCCTGGTGGCCGGCAAGAAGGTGCTCAACATCCTGCCGCGCCAGTTCCCCAACAAGGGGGACGCGCTGCGCGCGCTCCTCAAGAAGCTCGGCCTGGAGGCCGCCCTCTACCTCGGCGACGACGTCACCGACGAGGACGCCTTCGCGGTCGGCGCGCCGCTGGTGCTCGGGGTGCACGTCGGGCCGGGCCGGTCGCTGGCGCCGTGGCGGCTCGACTCCCAGGCGCGGGTCGATGACCTGCTGGAGCGGCTGCTGGCCCTGCGCGCCCAGCGCGGGAAGCGCCGATGAGCCGTCCACCGCCTCGCCCGGCGGCGCCGGAGATGGACGACCTCTTCGCGCCACGGGGTCCGCCCGCCCCGCCGGCGCCGCTCACCGTGCTCCAGCTCACCACCTCGCTCAAGGCGGCCCTGGAGCCGCGCTTCGGCGACGTCCACGTCCGCGGTGAGCTGGCCAACCTGCGGGTCCAGTCGAGCGGCCACGTCTACTTCACGCTGAAGGACGAGGGGGCCACGCTCCCCTGCGTGCTCTGGGCAGCCCAGGCGCGGCGGCTTCGGTTCACGCTGGAGGAGGGGCAGGAGCTGGCGGTCCGAGGCCGGATCGAGATCTACCCGCCCCACGGCAAGTACCAGCTGGTGGCCAGCGAGGTGGAGCCGCACGGCGCCGGCGCCCTGGCGCTGCAGCTGGAGCAGCTCAAGGCCAGGCTGGCGGCGGAGGGGCTCTTCGCCGAGGGGCGAAAGCGGCCGCTCCCGTTCCTGCCACGCCGCATCGGCGTCGCCACCAGCACCACCACGGCTGCGCTCGGCGACTTCCTGCGCGTGCTCCACACCCGCTTCCCCGGCCTGCCGGTGCTGGTGGCGCCCTGCCGCGTGCAGGGGGAGGGGGCGGCGGCGACGGTGGTGGCGGCGCTGCGGGCGCTGGCGCGCACCGACGTCGAGGTGATCGTGGTGACCCGCGGAGGTGGCTCGCGCGAGGATCTCTGGGCCTTCAACGACGAGGCGCTGGCCCGCGCCATCGCCGCCTCGCCGGTGCCGGTGGTCTCGGCGGTGGGGCACGAGATGGACGTCACGGTGGCGGACCTGGTGGCCGACGCCCGCGCCGCCACCCCGACCCACGCCGCACAGCTGGTGGCGCCGGTCCGGGACGACCTGCTGGCCGAGTTGGCCGGGCTGCGAGGCCGCCTGCACCGGGCCACCACCGGCGCCGTCGACGCCAGGCGCCGCGACCTGCGGGCGCTGCTGGCCGAGCTGGGCGATCCGGGCCACCTGCTCTCGGCGCAGCGGCACCGGGTCGAGGACCTGCGGCGGCGGGCCGAGGGCGGTGCGCTGCGGCCGGTCGAGGCCGGGCGGGATCGGCTCGACCTGCTGCGGGGGCGCCTGGCCCGGACCGAGCCGCGGGCCCGGCTGCGCGCGTTGGGCGGCCGGATCGAGGCGGCGCGCCGCCGGCTCGATGGGTGGCAAGCGGCCACTTTCAGGCGTGAGGCGCTGCGCCTGGCGGCCCTCTCCTCCCGGCTGGAGCCGGCCAACGTGGCCCGGCTGCTGAAGCGCGGCTTCGCCCTGGCGCTCCAGGAGGGCCGCCTGGTGACCCGCAGCGCGGCGCTTGCCCCAGGCCAGCCGCTCCGGGTGGCGCTCGGTGAGGGCTGGGTCGACGCCGAGGTGAGGGCGCTCGACGCCGGTGACGATCCGGTCCCGGGGCGGCGCGGCGGCGTCCCCGGCGGGAGCCCTGGTTGACCAGTCGAGAAGTCGGGGCTAAGGGATTGGGCGTGGCGAAGACCAGCGACAAGCCGGAGAAGGTGGCCGAGGCGTCCTACGACGCGCTGGTGGCGCGCCTGGAGAAGGTGGTCGAGGCCCTCGAGGCCGGCGACCTCTCGCTGGAGCAGTCGGTGGAGCAGTTCGCCGAGGGGGTCAAGCTGGCGCGCGACGCCGGCACCAGGCTCGACGAGGCCGAGCGGCGGGTCGAGCAGCTGGTCAAGGACGCCGCCGGTGGTGAGGCCACCGCGCCGCTCGAGCGGGGCGCTCCGTGATCGCCGCCGCCAGCACCGCGCCGGCCCGCTCGCGGATCATCATCGTCGACGACGACCGCGACACCCGCGAGATGCTGACGCTGGCCCTGGAGCTGGAGGGGTTCGAGGTCGGCCAGGCGGCCAACGGGCTCAGGCTGATCTCGGCCATGCACGTGGACCGCCCCGACGTCATCCTGCTCGACGTCATGATGAGCTGGATCGACGGCTTCGAGCTCTGCCGCGCCATCAAGCGCAACCCGACCTTCGCCGACATCCCGGTCATCTTCATCTCGGCGCGCAAGGCGCCGGAGGACGAGCGGACCGGCCTGACCGCCGGGGCCATGGCCTACTTCGCCAAGCCCATCGACATGGCGGGGCTGACCGGGTGCATCCGCGGGATCCTGGCCGGTCGCGG
>JANYBC010000252.1 GCA_025360965.1 Anaeromyxobacter sp.
CGCGCCGCCGGCGCGGCCCGTGCCCTGGCTGCCCTCCGGGACCTCGAGTCGATCCCCAACCTGATCCAGGCGCTGGAGGGGACCGATCCCCCCACGGCAGCGGCTGCGGCTTCGGCCCTCTCCGTCATCACCCTGCAGCGCCACGGCGCGGCGGCCCGCAAATGGCTGCTCTGGTGGAAGGAGAACCGGGGCCGCGGCCGGGCCGAGTGGCTCTTCGGCGGGCTGACCGCGGAGGACCGCGAGGTGCGGGCCGCCGCCGCCTCCGAGCTGGCGAGCGTCGCCCCGCCCCCGGGCCCCTACTCGCCCGATCTCGGCGCGCAGGAGCGCGAGCAGGCGGCCCGGGCCTGGGCCGGCTGGTTCACGCGGAGCGGCTACCGGCTCTAGAGCCGCGGCGCCTCCTGGCGCGGGCCGTGCTATCAGGACTGCGGAGGATTCGACATGGCCAGCCCCACCGACTCCGATCCGCGCCGGGCCACCCTCGAGCAGCTCGACGCCATGGCCGAGCAGGGCGGCGGCGCCGAGCGCGTCGAGCGCCAGCACCGCGAGGGGAAGCTCACCGCGCGCGAGCGGCTCGACCTGCTGCTCGACCCTGGCAGCTTCGTCGAGGTCGACAAGTTCAAGACCCACCGCTGCGCCGACTTCGCCATGGCCGGCCAGCGCATCCCCGGCGACGGCGTGGTGACCGGGTACGGCCTGGTCGAGGGGCGCCAGGTCTTCGTCTTCGCCGAGGACTTCACGGTCTTCGGCGGCTCGGTCTCGGGCGCCTTCGCCGAGAAGATCTGCAAGGTGATGGACCTGGCCATGGAGGTCGGCTGCCCCATCATCGGCCTCAACGACTCGGGCGGCGCCCGCATCCAGGAGGGCGTGGTGGCCCTGGCCGGCTACGCCGACATCTTCCTGCGCAACACCCTGGCCTCCGGCGTGGTGCCGCAGCTCTCCGCCATCCTCGGGCCCTGCGCCGGCAGCGCCGTCTACAGCCCGGCCATCACCGACTTCATCTTCATGGTGAAGGGCAGCGGCTCGATGTTCGTCAACGGCCCGGCCGCGGTCGAGGCCACCACCCGCGAGCGGGTGACCCGCGAGGAGCTGGGCGGCGCCCACGTCCACGCCGTCACGTCGGGCGTGGCCCAGTTCGCCCACGACACCGAGGAGGGGACGCTGCGGGCGGTCCGCGACCTGCTCGGCTTCC
Source organism: Anaeromyxobacter sp. (assembly GCA_025360965.1). Lineage (GTDB taxonomy): Bacteria > Myxococcota > Myxococcia > Myxococcales > Anaeromyxobacteraceae > JADKCZ01. The sequence continues at coordinate 1,190 of JANYBC010000252.1, forward strand.
TGCCGCTCAACAACGCCGACGACCCGCCGGCCCGCCCCTGCGGCGACGATCCGGGGCGGCGCGACGAGGGGCTGAAGACCCTGGTGCCAGAGAACCCGGCCACCCCCTACGACATCCGCGGGGTCATCAGGGCGGTCGCCGATGATCGCCACTTCTTCGAGGTGGCCGAGCTCTTCGCGCCCAACCTGGTGATCGGCTTCGTCCGCCTCGACGGCCGGCCGGTCGGCGTGGTGGCCAACCAGCCGGCGGCGCTGGCTGGGGTGCTCGACGCCGACGCGGCCGTCAAGGCGGCCCGCTTCGTCCGCTTCTGCGACGCCTTCAACCTGCCGCTCTGCACCTTCGTCGACGTCCCGGGCTTCCTGCCCGGCACCGAGCAGGAGTGGGGCGGGCTCATCCAGGGCGCCGCCAAGCTCCTCTACGCCTTCGCCGAGGCGACCGTGCCCAAGGTGACCGTCATCACCCGCAAGGCGTACGGCGGCGCCTACGCGCTGATGGCCTCCAAGCACCTGCGCGCCGACGTCAACCTGGCCTTCCCCGGCGCCGAGATCGCGGTCATGCCGCCCGAGGGGGCGGTGGAGGTCATCTTCCGCAAGGAGCTGGCGGCCGCCAGGGATCCGGTGGCGGAGCGGGCCAGGCTGGTGGCCGGGTACCGCGAGCAGTTCGCCACCGCGTTCCAGGCGGCGGCGCTGGGCTACCTCGACGAGGTGATCCGGCCCGAGGAGACCCGCCCCCGGCTCATCCGCGCGCTGGCGATGCTCCGCACCAAGCGGCCGCAGCGCCCCAGCCGCAAGCACGGCAACATCCCGCTGTAACCCGAGGTGAACGTGGGCACGGTCGAGATCGAGGAGCAGCAGGTCGGGGTGGGCGCGGAGGCCAGGGCGGGCCTCAAGGTGGAGGTCCACTACACGGGCTGGCTGCTCGACGGGAAGCAGTTCGACTCGTCGCGCGGCGGCGAGCCCTTCAGCTTCAAGCTGGGGGCCGGGCAGGTGATCAAAGGCTGGGACCAGGGCGTGGCCGGCATGAAGGTGGGTGGGAAGCGAAAGCTGACCATCCCACCCGAGCTCGGCTACGGGCTGCGCGGCTTCCCCGGCGTGATCCCGTCACAGGCCACGCTGGTCTTCGAGGTCGAGCTGCTCGGCGTCAGCTAGCGCCCAGGACCTCTGGTACCTTCTTCGCCTTCCGCCTCATGCCCACCGACCTCCAGACCAGCGCGCCGACACCACTCGTGATCGCCGTCGAGATGGGCTACGGCCACCTCCGCGCCGCCACCCCGCTGGCCGAGGGGCTGGGGACGGAGGTGACCCACATCGACCGGCCGCCGCTGGTGGCGCCCGGTGAGGAGCGGCTCTGGGCCCGGGTCCGCGGCGCTTACGAGCTGGTCTCCCGCCTCTCGCAGGTGCCGGTCATCGGCGCCCCGCTTCGCCTGCTGCTCGACGGCATCACCGACATCCCCCGCCTCCACCCCTACCGCGACCTCTCGGCGCCGACCCGGTCGGTGATCACGCTGGAGCGGCTCATCCGCCGCAACCTCGGCGCCGGACTGGTGGCCAGGCTCAAGGAGACCCGGGCCCCGCTGCTCACCACCTTCTACTCGCCGGCCATCGTCGCCGACCGGGCCGGCCACGACCGGATCTTCTGCGTGGTCACCGACTCGGACATCAACCGCATCTGGGTGCCGGCCGCGCCCGAGCAGACCCGCATCCAGTACCTGGTGCCGACGCGGCGGGCGGCCCGGCGGCTGCGGTCGTACGGCGTGCCCGAGGAGCGCATCACCTTCACCGGCTTCCCGCTGCCGCAGGCGCTGCTGGGCGGGCCGACGCTGCCGGCGCTCAAGCGCAACCTGGCGGCCCGGCTGGTCCGGCTCGATCCCTCCGGCGAGTTCCGCCGGGAGATGCCGGAGGAGCTGGCCCACTTCCTCGGCGTTCCGCTGCCGCCGGAGGAGGAGGGGAAGCCGCCGCAGCTCACCTTCGCGGTCGGTGGCGCGGGCGCCCAGTCCGAGCTGGCCACGCAGTTCCTCCCCGGGTTCAGGCCCATGCTCGACGCGGGCCGCATCCGCATCGCGCTGGTGGCCGGCGTCCGGCCCGAGGTCGAGGCCCGCTTCCGCGAGTCGATCTGGGCGGCAGGGGTCGAGCACCACCTCGGCGGGGCGCTCGAGATCCTGCGCGCCCCGGGGTTCAGCGAGTACTACGCCCAGTTCAACGCGCTGCTGGCCCGCACCGACGTGCTCTGGACCAAGCCCTCCGAGCTGACCTTCTACGCCGCGCTCGGGCTGCCGCTGATCTCGGCCCCGCCGGTCGGCGTCCACGAGCGCTACAACCGGCGCTGGGCCCGTGAGGGCGGCGCGGCCCTCAAGCAGCGCGACGCCCGCTTCGCCTCGGAGTGGTTCTCCGACTGGCTGGCCGACGGGCTGCTGGCCTCGGCCGCCTGGGCCGGCTACATGCGGCTCCCCAAGTTCGGCACCTACCGCATCCTCGAGGCGGTGGCCGCATCGTCCGGCACCACCGCGCCCGCAGGATCCTGACCACGGCTCCACCCATGGCCCTCTTCTCCATCCTCTACTGGCTCTTCTTCATGGTCTCGCTGCCGCCGTTGATCGTCATGCAGCTGGCCATCTTCATGGTGACCGCGCCGTTCGACCGCCGCCGCACCTGGGTCCACCTCTTCGGCTGCTTCCAGGGGATGCTCTACGTCTGGGCCAACCCGCTCTGGCGGGTGCGCGTGGTGGGGCGCGAGAAGCTGCCCTGGAACTCGGCGGCGGTGATCACCGCCAACCACCTCTCCATCCTCGACATCCTGGTGCTCTACGGCCTCTTCGCGCCGTTCAAGTGGGTGGCCAAGGGGGAGCTGTTCCGCGTGCCGTTCGTCGGCTGGAACATGCGCCTCTCCGACTACGTGCCCATCTGGCGGGGCGATCGCGTGTCGGTGCGGACCATGATGGCCCGCTGCCGCGCCCACCTCGACCGCGGCGTGCCGGTGCTGATCTTCCCGGAAGGGACCCGCTCGCAGGACGGGGAGATGCTGCCGTTCAAGGAGGGGGCCTTCAAGCTGGCCTGCGAGGCCAACTGCCCGGTCTACCCGGTGGCCGTCTCCGGCACCGGCGACGCCCTCCCCAAGCACGGCATCCTCTTCCGCAACTCGATGCGGGCCAGGGTCGAGGTGCTCGATCCGCTCTATCCCGCGCAGTTCGGCGGGGATCCGTCGGCGCTGCGGGAGGCGACCAGGGCCGCCATCCAGGCCGCCCTGCCCAACGGCAAGGGGATCCTCGGCGCCGCGGCGGAAGGCTGACCGGTCTCGCTTCCTGGTCCCGCCCGGTTCGGCTAGGGTCCGGTCCTGGCTGAGGAGGGTCGTATGTTCGTCGGTGTGCTGAGACTGGTCCTGTTCCTTCCGGCCTCCGGCTCGCTCAAGTCGAAGCGCCACCTGCTCCGCTCGGCCATCGACCGGGTCCGGGCCCGGTTCAACGTCTCCATCGCCGAGGTGGCCGAGAACGACCTCTGGCAGAAGAGCGTGCTCGGGGTCACCGCCGTCGGCAACGACCACGCCTTCGTCAACGAGACTCTGGACAAGGTGGCCGGCCTGGTCGCCTCCATGCACGGCGGGCAGATCCGGGTGACCGGGCGGGACCTGGTCATCGAGCCGTGGGACGACGGGCTGGGCGAGGGGACGAGGACCCTGGCGGAGGCCGAGGGGGCCTTGCCCTGGGAGCCGCCAGGGTGAGCAACAGCAGCGCCACGGTGAGCGCGGTGAGCAGGTGCCAGAGGAAGTGTGTGCCGATGGGGAACGCGGCGCAGGCGGCCAGGTCGATGGTCCGGAAGACCAGCGCCGCCGCAAAGATCGTGGCCGCGACGAGGTGGGCCCGCCCGGCCGCCCGTCGCTCCGGGGAACCGGTTCGCCAGGCCAGCCATCCACCCAGCAGCGTGAGCGCCGCCAGCACCGCGAGGTAACCGACGCCGCCGGTGAGCGCCGCCGGCCACACCCAGGAGAGCGCCCTCTCCGCCGCGGTGAGGGCCCCGAGGGCGCCAGTGAGGTCAGGGGGCCGGCTCCGCCCAGCCACCGAAGCGCCAGCCAGAGATGGCCCAGGGCGTAGAATCGGATGGGCCAGACGTCGAGGGCCCAGGTCAGCGACCCGGGAGCCACGTGGAAGGCCAGGCTCCCCAGGCCGATGGCCGCGACGTCGGCCACCAGGAGGAGGAGCGGCCAGTCGCCAGTGCGCATCCCGGAGGTCAGGTGAGGTGCTCTCGGCCGGGTCCTGCGCCAGGCGAGCGCCGCCACTGCCGCGGCCCCGACGAAGGCGAGGTTGGACGCGGCGTCGAGCGGCTCAGCCCACGGGCCAGGGCCGGTCCGCTCGCATTAGACCGGCAGCGCTGTCGTCGCGAAGGGGCCGCGGGTGGTCATCGTGACCCCGAGTTTACGCTGCCGGGAGCGTGGCAGGCCTCCCGAAGTGGAGTCATGGCGGCGATGATGCGCGATGAGCGGTGGACTGACCCGCGCCGGCACGGGTATCGTCCACCCCCCGCGTGATCACACCGAAGCCCATCCGCAAGGTCCTGATCGCCAACCGCGGCGAGATCGCGGTGCGGGTGATCCGGACCTGCCGCGAGATGGGGATCGCCACCGTGGCGGTCTACTCCGACGCCGACCGCGGCGCCCTCCACGTCCGCATGGCCGACGAGGCAGTCCACCTGGGCGGCTCGCAGGCCCGCGAGAGCTACCTGGTGATCGAGAAGCTGCTCGACGCGGCGCGGCTCACCGGCGCCGACGCCGTCCACCCCGGCTACGGCTTCCTCTCCGAGAAGGCCGAGTTCGCCCGCGCCCTCGCCCGGGCCGGCCTGATCTTCATCGGCCCGCGCCCCGAGTCGATGGACGCCATGGCGGTCAAGACCACCGCGCGCAGGCGGATGCAGGAGGCCGGCGTCCCGACCGTGCCCGGCTCGCCCGAGCCGCTCCCCGACGAGCCCTCGGCCCGCGGCTTTGCCGACGGCCTCGGCTACCCGGTCATGATCAAGGCGGCCGCCGGCGGCGGCGGCAAGGGCATGAAGAAGTGCGAGCGGTCCGCCGACTTCGCCGCGCACTGGGCCTCGGCGAAGCGCGAGGCGGCCGGCGCCTTCGGCGACGACCGGCTCTACGTGGAGAAGTTCCTCGACCAGCCTCGCCACGTCGAGATCCAGGTCTTCTGCGACGACCACGGCAACGCCATCTGGCTCGGCGAGCGCGAGTGCTCGGTGCAGCGGCGCCAGCAGAAGGTGATCGAGGAGAGCCCCAGCTGCCTGCTCGACGAGCCCCTGCGGCAGGCCATGGGCGAGGTGGCAGTGCGGGCCGCCCGCGCCGTCGACTACCGCGGCGCCGGCACCGTCGAGTTCCTCCTCGACGGCCAGCGCAACTTCTACTTCCTGGAGATGAACACCCGCCTGCAGGTCGAGCACCCGGTCACCGAGATGGTTACCGGGCTCGACCTGGTCCGCATGCAGGTCGAGGTGGCGCAGGGGCTGCCCATCCTGGACCAGTCGCAGGTGGTCCGGCGGGGACACGCCATCGAGGCCCGCATCTACGCCGAGGACCCGGCGCGCGGCTTCCTCCCCAGCCCCGGCAAGATCACCTACCTGCGCCTGCCGGGCGGCCCCGGGGTCCGCGACGACGGCGGTGTCTACGCCGGGTGGAACGTCTCGCCCTACTACGACCCCATGCTCTCCAAGCTGGTGGCCTGGGCGCCGACCCGGCCGCAGGCCATCGCCAGGCTGATCGGGGCGCTGGGCGACTACGTGGTCCACGGCATCACCACCAACGTCTCCTGGCTGGTGGCGGCGCTCGACCACCCGGCCTTCCGCTCCGGCGAGTACGACACCAGCTTCTGCGTCCGCCACGCCAAGGAGTTGCTCCCGGCCCCCGGCCCGGCGCTGGAGGAGGTGGCGCTGATCGCCGCGGCGGTCTCGGCCCACCGGCGCGAGCGTGAGCAGGCCGAGGTGTTCGCGGCCCGCGCCGCAGCCTCGCCCGGCTCGGCCTGGGCCCGGCTCGGCCGCGGCTGGGCGCTGCGGGGAGGCCGGGCATGAGCCGCTACGTGGCGCTCCTCGACGGCGGCAAGCGCGAGGTGGCGATCGACGTCGAGGAGGACGGTGCCGGCCGCTACCAGGTCCGGCTCGGCGACCGGGTCCACCGCGTCGACGCCTTCCAGCACGACTACGGCACCCTCTCGCTGATCGTCGACACCGCCAGCTACACCGCCACCTTCGACGAGCGCGGCGCCACGCTCCGGGTCCGGGTGCGCGGCGCCGTCTTCCCGCTCGAGATCCTCCCCGAGCAGCGGCTGCGGATGCGGCGCGCCGCCGGGACGCTGACCGTCGAGGGGCGCCAGCCGCTCACCGCGCCGCTGCCGGGGCGGGTGCTCAAGGTGCTGGTGGAGGCCGGGCAGGTGGTCGAGCGCGGCCAGCCGCTGGTGGTGCTGGAGGCGCTGCGGATGGAGAACCAGCTGCGGAGCCCGTGCGGTGGGACGGTGGTGGAGCTCCAGGTCCGGGCGGGGCAGGACGTGGCGGGCGGCGCGACGCTGCTCGTCGTCGAGTAGGCTGGCAGCAGGACGACACCAAGGAGCGAGGACCCCATGGCCGACGATCGCGAGCAGAGCCGCACCGAGAAGGAGCGCTGGCTCAAGGGCCCGTACGGCAAGGCGGTGGCCAGGTCGCCGGAGCGGCGGCCCAGCTTCGAGACCACCAGCGGCATCCCGCAGCAGCCGGTCTACGTGGCCGCCGACGTCAAGCCAGGGCTGGAGGCGCGGCTCGGCCTGCCCGGCGAGTACCCCTACACCCGCGGCGTGCAGCCGACCATGTACCGGGCCCGCTTCTGGACCATGCGCCAGTACGCCGGCTTCGGCACCGCCGCCGAGTCGAACCAGCGCTACAAGTACCTGCTCAAGTCGGGGCAGACCGGCCTCTCGGTGGCCTTCGACCTGCCCACGCAGATGGGTCGCGACTCCGACCACGCCCGCTCGCAAGGTGAGGTGGGCAAGGTGGGCGTGGCCATCGACTCGATCGACGACATGGCCACGCTGCTCGACGGCATCCCGCTCGGCACCGTCTCCAGCTCGATGACCATCAACTCGACGGCCGCCATCCTGCTCTCGATGTACCAGGCGATCGGCGAGCGGCAGGGCGTGGCCCCGGGCGACCTGCAGGGGACCATCCAGAACGACCTGCTCAAGGAGTACGCGGCGCGCGGCACCTACATCTACCCGCCGATGCCGTCGCTGCGGCTCATCACCGACATCTTCGCCTACACCGCCAAGGTGATGCCGAAGTGGAACCCCATCTCCATCTCCGGCTACCACATCCGCGAGGCCGGCTCGACGGCGGTGCAGGAGGTGGCCTTCACGCTGGCCGACGGCATCCAGTACGTCGACGCCGCCGTCAAGGCCGGGCTCGACGTCGACGCCTTCGCCGGCCGGCTCTCCTTCTTCTTCAACGGCCACAACAACCTGCTCGAGGAGGTGGCCAAGTACCGGGCCGCCCGCCGCCTCTGGGCCCGCATCATGAAGGAGCGCTTCAAGGCCAGGGACCCGCGCTCCTGGATGCTCCGCTTCCACACCCAGACCGCCGGCTCCATGCTGACCGCCCAGCAGCCCGACAACAACATCGTCCGCGTCACCATCCAGGCGCTGGCGGCGGTGCTGGGCGGCACCCAGTCGCTCCACACCAACTCGCGCGACGAGGCGCTCGGCCTGCCCACCGAGGTGTCGGCCGGCATCGCCCTGCGCACCCAGCAGATCATCGCCAACGAGTCGGGGGTGGCCGACGTCATCGATCCCTTCGGCGGCAGCTACGTGGTCGAGTCGATGACCGACGAGATCGAGGCCCGGGCCGAGGCCTACATCAAGAAGATCGACGACCTGGGCGGCATGGTCCACGCCATCTCCAAGGGCTTCGTGCAGCGCGAGATCCAGGACGCCGCCTACGCCTGGCAGAAGCAGGTCGAGAAGAAGGAGCAGGTGGTGGTCGGGGTCAACGCCTACAAGGCCGAGGACCCGCCGGTCACCATCATGAAGATCGACCCGGCCCTCGAGGCGCAGCAGGTGGGCCGGCTCAAGGCCTTCCGGGCCCGCCGCGACGCCACCGCCTGCGCGCAGGCCATCGGGGCCGTCCGCGACGGGGCGCGCGGGACCGCCAACCTGATGCCCCTGATCCTGGCGGCCGTGAAGGCCAACGCCACCCTCGGCGAGATCTCCGACGCGCTCCGGGAGGTCTTCGGCGAGTACCGGGAGACGGTGGTACTCTGAGCCGTCGTGGCAGAACCGCGCTCCTCTCAACCACCCCAGGCACCGGCCGCTCCACGGCGGCTCGAGCGGCCCATGCCGCCGGGCGCCGCGGCCGCGCCCGGGGCCAGCCACGGGCTCGAGGCCCGGGAGGTCGGAGCCGACGCCGCCTTCGCCGCCGGCCTCCCCAGCGACGGCGACCTGGCCCTCGACAGCGGGCTGCGCCTCTTCGCGCTGGCCGCCTCCACCGCCGCAAGCGGGCGGCTCACCGTGGCCCCGGCTGGCGTCACCTTCTCGCTCACCTTCCGCAAGGGGACGCTGGAGCACGTCGCCACCTCCAGCTTCGACGACGACCTGCCCGGCTACCTGGTCTTCCGCGGGCTGATCCAGCCGGCCCAGGTGGCCGAGGCCTCCACCGTCGCCGGCGCCGATGGGGACCTGGTGGGGGCGCTGGTGACGCTGCGGATGGTCAGCGGCTCCGACCTGGTCCGCTTCATCGGCGAGCACGCCGCCCAGCTGGTGACGCGGGTGCTGAGCGTCGAGGCCGGGCGCTGGCGCTGGGAGCCGGGCGTGGCGCCGCCGCCGAGCGCTTTCCCGCTCGGCTCCCCCTGGCTGATGTTGGGCGCGGCGGTGCGGGCCCTCGATCCGTCCGAGGTGCTGCGCCGGCTCGGCCCCCGGGAGCAGCAGGGCGCCAGCCGCATCGCCAGCCGCTTCAAGCTCGAGGACCTGCGGCTCGGCCCGGCCGAGGCCCGCATCGCGGCCGCCTTCGACGGGACCCGCCTCTCGGACCTGGCGAGGTCCCGCGGCGCCGACGCGGCCGTGGTCCTGCGGGTGGCGCTGTTGCTGGCCGAGGTCGGCCTGCTCGCCTTCGGACCGCCGCGCCCTTGGTCCGGCGCCGCCGCGCCGCCCGCCGCGCCCCCTTCCGACCACGCCCCGGTCGCGGCGCAGGACCCGACACCGGTCGCGCCTCCAGTCGCCGCCCAGGTCACGGCACCGGCGCCAGCCGTGGTCCCGGCC
>JANYBC010000255.1 GCA_025360965.1 Anaeromyxobacter sp.
CTGGGACTGCGAGCACGCCAAGACCCCGGACGGCTACTACCAGGTGCGCGGCGGCATCGACTACGCCATCGCCAAGTCGCTGGCGGCCGCCCCCTTCGCCGACATCCTCTGGATGGAGACCAAGACCGCCGACCTGCACGACGCCAAGCGGTTCGCCGACGCCATCCACCTCGCCTTCCCCGGCAAGATGTTGGCCTACAACCTCTCCCCCTCGTTCAACTGGGACACCACCGGCATGAACGACGAGCAGATGAGGGCTTTCCCCATCGAGCTCGGCAAGATGGGCTTCGTCTTCAACTTCATCACCTACGGCGGCCACCAGATCGACGGCCTGGCGGCCGAGGAGTTCGCCGCCTCGCTGCGCGAGGACGGCATGCTGGCGCTGGCCCGGCTGCAGCGGAAGTTCCGGCTCACCGAGTCAGGCTACCGCACGCCGCAGACGCTGGTGGGCGGCCCGCGCGCCGACGCCGGGCTGATGGCCATCTCCGGCCGCACCTCGACCACCAAGGCCATGGGCCAGGGCTCGACCCAGCACCAGCACCTGGTCCAGACCGAGGTGCCGCCCAAGCTGCTGGAGGACTGGATCGACCTCTGGCGCAAGCGGCACGGCGTGGCCGAGAAGCTCAAGGTCTCGCTCAAGCCGCGCACCGCCGGCTCCGACCTGCTCGAGCTCTCGCTGCTGGCCCCGGACGGGAAGGCGAGGGCCAACGTCATCTTCGCCGTGATCCAGGACCGCAAGGGGCGGAACATCCTCTCCATCCGCGACCAGAACAACTTCGATCTCGCCCTCCGGAAGAAGCGGCTCATGACGCTGCTGCAACTCTTCCTCATGCACCGCTACAAGATCTACTCGGTGCACTACGTGTCGCCCACCGAGGACAACCAGCGCCAGGCCGAGGGCATGAAGAAGCTGGGGCTCTTCCGGCTCGTCAACGTGGAGGTCGGCGAGATCATCGTCGCCGACGTGGACCAGGACAAGGTCAAGGGGCTGCTGGCGCTGGAGCGGGCCGCGCTGGTCGACATGGTGCTGGCGAAGTAGGCCAGCGGTCGAGGCCACCATGCTCGGCGTCCTGCTGCTCAACCTCGGCACCCCTGAGGCCCCCACCGCGCCCGCGGTCCGCCGCTACCTGCGCGAGTTCCTCTCCGACCCGCGGGTCATCGACATCCACCCGGTGGCCCGCACGCTCCTCCTTGAGCTGGTCATCCTGCCGACGCGGCCGAGCAAGAGCGCCGCGGCCTACGCCAAGGTCTGGACCGACCAGGGCTCGCCGCTGCTCACCTTCTCGCGGGCGCTGGAGGGCAAGGTGCGCGAGGCGCTCGGGCCCGGCCACCTCGTCGAGCTGGCCATGCGTTATGGCCGCCCACCGATCGCCGACGCCCTGGCGCGCCTGCGGGAGGGCGGGGCGACCCGGCTGGTGGTGGCGCCGCTCTACCCGCAGTACTCCTCGGCGGCGACCGGCTCCTCGCTCGAGGCGGTCTTCGCGGCGCTCTCCCGCCAGCACGTGGTGACGCCGGTCCAGGTCCTGCCCCCCTTCTACGACGACCCCGGCTTCATCGCCGCCTTCGCCGCGGTCGGCGCGCCGGTGCTGGCGCGCGAGCACCCCGACCACGTCCTCTTCAGCTTCCACGGCCTGCCGGAGCGGCACGTCAAGGCCTCCGACCACTCCGGCCGCACCTGCCTGCGGTCGGCCGGCTGCTGCGACGCCATCGGCCTGGCCAACCGCGACTGCTACCGGGCCCAGTGCTTCGCCACGGCGCGGGCGCTGGCGGTGCGGCTCGGGCTGCGGCCCGGCGCCTGGAGCGTCTGCTTCCAGTCCCGCCTCGGCCGGACCCCCTGGATCAAGCCCTACACCGACCTGCGGCTCGACGAGCTGGCCCGCGAGGGGAAGAGGCGGCTGGTGGTCTTCTGCCCGGCCTTCGTGGCCGACTGCCTGGAGACCCTGGAGGAGATCGGCCTGCGCGCCAGCGAGCAGTTCACGGCGGCCGGCGGGGAGCGGCTGGCGCTGGTCCCGTCGCTCAACGCCACCGGACCCTGGGTCGAGGCCCTGGTCGAGCTGCTGCGCCGCACCGCCGGGGCGCCGGCCCGGCCGGTGGCCTGACCGCTCGAGGGCGCGAGAGGGGCGGGCCCTACTTGAGGTGGCCGTCGTACCAGTCGAGGTAGCGCTCTGCCCGGTCGCGGATGTAGCTCGGCCGGGTGAAGCCGTGGGCCTCCCCCGGATAGATGACCAGCCTGGTGTCGCGCCCCAGGCTGCGCAGCGCTTGGTACATCTGCTCGCTGCCGCTGATGGGGACGTTGAAGTCCTTCTCCCCGCCGAGGAAGAGCGTCGGCGTCTTGATCCGGTCGGCGTGCAGGAAGGGCGCGGAGAGCTTGAGCCAGGTCCCGGCCGCGCTCCACGGCGTCCCCAGCTCCGCCTCCCACTCCCGCACGTACATGTCCGCCCCGTAGCCGGCCAGCATGTTCGACATGCCGGCGCCGCTGATCGCCGCCTTGAAGCGCTGGTCCTGCGCGATCACCGAGTTGGTGAGGATGGCACCGTAGCTCCAGCCGCCGATGCCGAGCCGGGTGGGATCGGCCAGGCCGCGCGCCACGGCGTCGTCGACCGCCGCCAGCGCGTCCTGCGCGTCCTTGTTGCCCCAGTCGGCGAGGACGGCGCTGGCGAAGTCCTGCCCCTTGCCCAGGCTGCCGCGCGGGTTGACGAGGATCACCAGGTAGCCCCGCGCCGCCAGCAGCTGCCAGCACGGATCGAAGGGCTGGTCGAGCGCGTAGCTGAACTGCCCCACCGGTCCACCGTGGAGCCTGAGGATGGCCGGGGCGCGCGTCCCCTCGCGGTGGCCGGGCGGCTTGATGATGAAGCCGGAGATGACGGTGCCGTCGCGGCTCTTGAAGCTGGTCTCCTCCATCGCACTGAGCCGCAGCTCGTCCAGCAGGGCGTCGTTCTGCCGGGAGAGCGGACGCCAGCCGGCCCCGTCCTGCACCTGGACCTCCGGCACGGTGGTGGCGGTGTTGGAGAGCGCCGCGATCCGCCCGGCCCGGCTGACGTCGAACCCGGCCACGGATCGGCGCCCGTCGAGCACCGGCTCCGGCCGGCCCCCCGCCGCCGGGACCCTCACCAGCCGCTGGGCCCGGTCCTCCTCCACGATCACGTAGAGCGCCTTCCCGTCGGGGGCCCAGGCCGGGCTCGACACCCAGCGGTCGAGCTCCGCGGTCAGGACCCGCACCGGGCCACCGGCCACCGCCACCGTCGCCAGCCTGGTCGGCGCGTAGTAGAGGAGCCTCGGCGCGCCGCCCTGCAGGAAGGCGAGCTGGCGGCCGTCGGGGCTCCAGGCGATCCGGTTGGTCCCGCCCTCGCCGCCCGGGTTGTTGACCGCCCCCTCGAAGCGGGTGAGCTGGCGCGGCTCGGCGCCGGCGTGGGCCTCGATGAGGTAGAGCTCCCAGGCGTTGGAGCGGTCGGCGTCGGCGCCCCGCTGGGCCAGGAAGGCGATGCTCCTCCCGTCCGGCGACCACTCCGGGTTGAGGTCCTCGCCTTCACCATGGGTGAGCGGCTCGATCCGGCCGCTGGAGAGCTCGAGGAGGTGGAGGTGGCTGCGCCCGCGGGCCAGGTAGCCGGCGCCGTCCTCCTTGAAGTAGTACCGGTCGATGACGATGGGCGGGGACACCTTCTCCTTGCCGGCCTCGCCGCCGGGCGGGGCCGGATCGACGTCCTTCATCACCAGCACCAGCCGCGATCCATCGGGCGCCCAGGCGTAGTCGGCCACGCCGCCGCGGGCCTCGGTGAGCCGCCGCGGCTCCCCGCCGGCGCGCGGCAGCAGCCAGACCTGCTCGACGCCGTTCTCGTCCCCCCGGCTCGACAGGTAGGCCAGGTACCTGCCGTCCGGGCTCCAGCGTGGGCTGGTCTCCGACTCCCGGGCGCCGGCCGTCAGCTGCATGGTGGTGGCGCCGTCCCAGCTGGTCATCCAGAGGTGGCCGAGCCGCTTGTCGGCCTTGAGGTCGTGGGTGGCGACCACGTAGGCCACCCAGGCGCCGTCCGGCGAGATGCGCGGGTCCTCCACCTCCTTGAAGCGCGAGAGGTCGTCGACGGTGATGAGCCGCTTCGGGGTCGCGGCCGGGGTCGCGGCCGGGCTTGCCGCCGGGCCGGTGATCGGAGCCGCCTGCGCGGCCAGGGGCACGGCTGGGAGTGCCACGGCCAGGAGGGCCACGGCGAGACAGGCGGCGCGAGGCAGGAGCTGGTGCATCGCCGACTTCTACCCCAAAGAGCGGCGGGCCGGCCCGGGTAACCAGCCGACAGCAGGGCTCCACTAGCAGCCCCCGGGGCCGGACTTCTGTGCCGCTCTTCGAGACGTAGACGTACTCGTAGTTCCCGGCCAGCGACGCGTTGCGCGGCGGGGCCCGGAAGCTGACCGACTGGGCGATGGCAGGCCTTGGAGCAGCCATCGGGAACCGGTCGCGCAGGCCCCAGAAGGGGCGCGGTCGTCTTGCCAGGTTCAAGCTGCCTCCACCTGGCGCGCGCACTCGAAGAGCAGGGCATCGCCGGTGACCTGGACCGGCACGCGCTCCCACCTGATCCGCCGCGGAAGTTGGCCGCGCGGCGCCGACGGCGGGCTACACTCCCCGCGTGCCCCCCCCGGTTGGAACGCTCCACCCCTCCGACGAACCCCGCCCCGGCTCCTCGCTGGCCGAGAAGGCGCTCTGGTCTCGCCTCAAGACCGGGCTGCCGGCCGGCTGGACCGCCTGGCACTCGCTGCGCATCCGCGACGCCAGGAACCTGCTGGGCGAGACCGACTTCGTGCTGGCCCACCCGGAGCGCGGGCTGCTGGTGCTGGAGGTCAAGGGCGGGCAGGTGGAGCAGCGCGACGGCCGCTGGTTCTCCAACGGCGCGCCGCTGCAGCACTCGCCGCTCGATCAGGCGCGGACCTTCCTCTCCCGGCTCGTGAAGCGGCTCGACGAGTGGCACTGCACGCCGCCGGCCTGGGGCGCGGCCGTGGCCTTCCCGGATCGCGACGTCGACGAGCAGCCGACCCAGGATGACCTGAAGGGCGTGGTGCTCGGCAAGAACCACCTCGTCTGGCTCGACCAGTGGCTGCTCTCGGTGGTGGAGAAGGCGCTGCCCGAGGCCCGGCCGGCGCGCGGCGAGTGGATGAAGCGGCTCAACGACCTCTGGGGCGAGAGCTGGTCGAAGCCGCTCAGGCTCGGTACCCGGGTCGAGCTGGCCAGGCAGCGGCGGCTGGCGCTCGACGAGCGGCAGCTCGACGCCCTCGACCTGCTGGCGGGCCAGGACCGGGCGCTGATCCAGGGCGGCGCCGGCACCGGCAAGACGCTGCTGGCGGTCGAGGCGGCGCGGCGGCAGGCCGACGAGGGGAAGCGGGTGCTGCTGCTCTGCTCGACGCAGCCGCTGGCCAAGTGGCTGCGGGCCCGGCTCGAGGGCACCGGCATCCAGGTGGAGACGGTGAGCGGGCTGGCCCGGACGCTGGCCGAGCAGGCCGACGGCCCGCGCGCCGGCGGGGAGCCGCTGGTCGAGGCCGACTGGAAGCGCTTCTTCGAGCGGGCCTGCGAGCTGGTCACGCCCGACTGGGACTCGGTGATCATCGACGAGGCGCAGGATTTCCCCTTCGAGGCCTGGGCGCTGGTCGAGGGGCTGGCGCGCGGGCGTCGGCTCTGGGCCTTCCAGGACCCGGGGCAGTGCTACTGGCGCGATCGGGTGGTGCCGGCCGAGCTCTTCGGCAAGCCGTTCCTGCTGCGGCGCGGGCAGCGTTCGCCGGGCGGCATCGAGGCCCTGGCGGCGCGCTACGCCGGCGAGTACGGCGACGACAAGGCGATCGCGCGGGCGGTGGCGTCGCGCGAGCTGGTGCTGGTCGAGTGCGCGGCGCCGGCGCAGGCGGCCGACAAGGTCGGCGTCGAGGTGGAGCGGTTGGTGGGCGAGGGGATCGCGCTCGGCGACATCGGCGTCGTCTCCTTGCATGGCCAGGGGAAGCCGGAGGCTGTCCACCGCGCGGCGAAGCTGGGGCGCTTCCAGTTCGTGCTGGCCGACGCCGACGGGATGGAGGAGCGGCTGGTGGCCGACTCCTTCCTGCGCTGGAAGGGGCTGGAGCGGCCGGTGATCATCATCGCCGACGGCGACCCGGCCATGAACCAGTTCGCGGTGCGCATGCACATCGCGCTGACGCGGGCGCTGGCCGCGGTGCGGATCGTGGCGCCACGCGGCGACGGGCCGTGGCCGGGGTTGCCTCCCCGTTGATCGCGCTGGCCTTAGCCAGCGCAAGCCTCTGGCCAGCACCTCCAGCCCATCGTTTCACTTCCGCGGCACAGTCACCGCCCAACTGCTCGTCATCACTCGACTTGCCTCCTTGTTATCGTTTCATGTATCGTTTCAGTCATCGTTTCACCCACCAGCCCTGCCTCACCAACCACCATGTCCGACGTCGACGCCCTCCTCTCCCAGCTCGCTCGCTGCCGCGTGGCCCGGGCCGCCGAGCTGCGCGGGGCGCTGAGGATCTCCGGGCCGACGCTCTCCCGGCTGGTGGCCAAGGCCGGTGAGCGGGTCTTGCGCATGGGGAGCGGGCGGTCGACCGCCTACGCGAGGACGCGCACCATCGAGGGGCTGGGCCAGCGGCTGCCGATCTTCCGGGTCGACGAGGCCGGCGAGGCGACCGCGACCGGCCTGCTGCACCTGCTGGCCGAGGGGCGTCACTGGTGGGCTTCGGGCCGCGCTGGCGTCCACTTCACCGGACTGCCCCCGGCGCTGGCCGACATGGCGCCGCAAGGGTTCCTGGGCCACGGCTTTCCGGCCCGCTTCCCGGAGCTGGGGCTCCCTCCACGACCGGGGCGCTGGACGGATGACCACCGGCTCATCGCGCTGGCCCGCCGCGGCGAGGACTGCGTCGGCGACCTGGTGGTAGGGGACGAGTCGCTGGCGCGCGCCCTGTCGACGCCGCTGCGCGAGGTCGAGCCGGTCGTCTACCCGCAGCTCGCCGAGCGGGCCGCCACCGACGTGGCAGGCTCCTCGGCCGGCGGCGAGCGGCCCAAGTTCGGCGCCTTCGCCCGGGGGCGTCACCTGCTGGTGAAGTTCGCGTCCGGCGAGTCGGCACCGAGCGCGCGGCGCTGGCGCGACCTGCTCTGGTGCGAGTGGAAGGCGCTGGAGCTGGTGGCCACCGCGGGCGTACCGGCCTCGACGGCCCGCTGGATGGACGTGGAGGGCTGGCGCTTCCTCGAGGTGGAGCGGTTCGACCGGGTCGGTGCGCGCGGCAGGCGGGCGGTCATTTCGCTGGGCGCCATCGACAACCAGCACCTCGGCGTGGGCGGCGACTGGATCGCGGTGGTGGCCCAGCTGGTCGGGCCGCCCTTCCTGCTCTCGCCTGAGGACCGGCGACGGGTGCGCTGGCTCGACACCTTCGGCCAGCTGATCGGCAACACCGATCGTCACCCCGGCAACCTGGCCTTCCTGGCGGCGCCGGGCGGGGCGCTGCGGCTGGCGCCGTCCTACGACATGCTGCCGATGATCCTCGCCCCCTCGGCGGAGACCCTGGTGCAGCGGCGCTTCGTGCCGGCGCCGCCGACGGGCGCCACGCTCGACGTCTGGCCCGACGCCGCGGCCTGGGCCGGGCGGTTCTGGGGCGAGGTGGCGGCGCAGCCGCTGCTCACCGATGCGGTGCGGCGCTTCGCCGAGGAGGCTGGGGCCGCGGTGGCGGCGCTGGAGCGGCGCGTGGCGCCGGGGCGTGTCGGGCGGCCTTCCGGGTAATCGGGCGCGCTTCAGCGGGCCCTGTCTTCTGGCCATCACCTCAGGTCAACCTCCCCGAAGCCGCTACCCCGTGGCGCCCGCACCGTGGCGGCCACCCCGTACTCCGCCCCGTACTCCGCCCCGTATTCCGCTCCGTACTCCGCCACCGCCTCCCGCGCCCCGCGGTACCTCGCCATCACCCGCTCGCCAAACGCCTGCCGCGCCGCCAGTCTGTTGTGCGCGGCACAGACGAGGCGAAAATCGGCCTCCTGCTCCCCGCCCCAGTCGGCCCACGGGACGATGTGGTCGAGCTCCAGCCGCAGCTTCGAGCCGCAGCAACCTCCGCCGTCGAGCGGCCAGCTGCAACGTCCGGCGTCGCGCGCCCAGACGGCGCGCTTCACCGCGGCCGGGATGGCCGCGCGGGGGCCGTCGCGCCGGTGGAGCGGTTCGGCGAGGTTCGGCTCCGCCGCAGGCTGCGCCGGAGTCGGAGCGGCGTCCGGGGTGGTGTCGGGACCGGGGGCCGGGGCGGGGGCGGGGGCGGGGGCGGGTTCTGGAGCGGAGGCCGAGGCTGCGATCGCGGTCGGGATCGCGGTCGGGATCGCGGTCGACGCCGGAGCCGGAGCCGGAGCCGGGGTCGCCGTCGACGTCGCCCGCACCGCCCGCGGCTTCTTCACCTGCCCGCGCGCCCTTGCCTGCTTCTCCAGCAGCAGGTCGAGCGCCGCCTCCAGCACCTGCTCGGTGGTGGCGCGGGGGATGGCGTGGCCGAGCCCCTGGCGGGCAGTCTTGAGCTTCTCGAGGAAGCGGCGGCTGACCGTGGTGCTGAGGCGGCTCAGCTCTGCCGTGAGCGGGTCGACCTCGTCCCGGCGCGGCTCCGGCCGGCGCGGCTCGACCGGTGCGGGGGGCGAGACCTGCGTTTTGGACGTCCAAAGTGACTCTGGGTCCGTGTTCTGCGCGGCGGCCGCCTGCGGCAGGCCGGCCTGGGCGGTCGACGCCGAGGGGGAAGCGGAGTCGCACGACCTGTCGAGCAGGAAGGACGCCGCCTCGGCACCGCGAACCGTCGCCAGCGGCCTGACCACCGTCCGCATGGGCGGCGACTCGCGCGGCTGCAGCTCGGCGACGATCTCCCTGGCCTCGCGGGTGGAGATGCCGAGGAAGCGGGGCAGCACCGCCTCCCGGTTCTCCTCCGTCAGGACCTTGGCCAGCTCGCCCATGGTGCTCAGGCAGAGCTGCCCCTGGCGGAGCGGCTGCTCCAGCTCCGGGAAGCGCTGGAGCAGGCGAGCCGCCTCCTGCCGCCAGAAGGTCGGGGCCGGGGAGAGGCCGAGCTCGACGAGCAGGAAGGCGAAGAGGTTCGCGTGCCCGAGCGCCTCCCAACCACCGCGCCGGTCGAAGTCGGCCAGGGCGATGAGGAAGTCGGCCATCGCCGACTGCTCCGTGCGCAGCAATGTCTTGAGTGCGTCGCGCTGCTGCCGTGCTTCCAGGAGTTCGAGAGGACGGCAGGCCGGAGCGTGAGCGTGCGCCGCGGCCGAGGGAAGGGTCGGTTGCGCGTGGTTGATCATTCACGCATCGTCTCACGCAGGTCTGACATTTCCGGGGTCGCGGACACGCATGAGACCCAACAGGGACGGGGGCTTCCTGGCGATCGGGCGGAGCGGCTGTCCTTGGCCTGGGTAGGCTCCTCGCATGGTCGCCGACGCGCTGAAAACCCCGCTTCCCCGCTCCCGGCGTCGCTGGGTCGACACCTGGATGCAAGGCGGTTCAGGTCGCTCCGGGCGGCCCCGCCCTTCCGCCGAGCTGCGGCTGCTCTGGCGCCTCTCGCTCTCGGCACTCAACGAGGCGCCGCGCTTCAGGGAGCCGGGCATGGCCCGCGACTCCTACTGGCTGGCGGCCAGGCTAGAGCGCGCGCGCGGGGAGGCGCAGGTGCGGCGGCTGCTCCTGCTGGCGCTGGAGGCCTTCAACGCAAAGCCACGCTTTGCCATCCCCTGCGAGCGGACCGACTCGTATGCCGTCGCGGCGAGGTTGGGGCGATTGTTTGACGCCTGGTAGCAGCCGCCGGATCCTGGACTGGCTCCTCCGCCCCGACGAGAGGTCTCGAATGCCCGCCGAACGCCGCCCCTGGTCTCGCGAAGAGCTTCTCCTGGCGCTCAACCTCTACTTCCGGATCTCCTTCGGGCGGCAGCACAAGCTGGCCCCCGAGGTGATTGAGCTTGCCGCCGCCATCAAGCGCTCACCCTCCGCCGTGGCCATGAAGCTCGGCAACTTCACCTCGATCGATCCCGAGGAGAAGGCGCGCGGCGTCGCTGGCCTGGCCGGCGCCAGCCAGGCCGATCAGCGGCTCTGGGCCGAATTCCAGGAGCGCCAGGAGGCGTTAGCCGCGGAGAGCGAACAACTCTGGCTGGCACGCGTTGATCGTCGGCCTGTTGATCGGGCGAGTCCAGCCGACCATGCTGCCGACTTCCAGGGGGCCACCGAAGGATCCCGCACCGTCACCGTCCGCCTCGCCCAGGGGTTCTTCCGGAAGGCCGTTCGCGCCGCCTACGGTCATCGTTGCTGCGTGAGCGGCATCGCCCTGCCCGGCCTCCTCATCGCGAGCCACATCGTCCCCTGGGCAGAGGACGAGACCAACCGTGCCCGCCCCACCAATGGCCTCCTGCTCTCGAGCCTTCATGACACCGCCTTCGACAAGCATCTGATCACCTTTGACGAGGAGTACCGGCTCATGATCGGCCAGCGACTCCGCGACCACTTCACCAACTCGGTGGTCCGCGAATCGTTCGCCCGGTTCGAGGGCCAGTCTCTTCGCCTCCCTGAACGACACGCTCCCGACCCCCGGCTCTTGGCGCGGCACAGGGACCGATTCATTTCGGCCGCCTGAGAATTCGCGCTTCCCCTGGGTGGTGGACGCCTGGCCCGGATTGCCCAGGTGGGAGTAGGCTACTCGCACCTTGCGCTACTGGTGGGTCAACCAGAAGCAGACGCACCGCCACGAGATTGGCGGCGGCTATCTCTGGTCGCCCAAGCGCAAGGCCAACGATTCTCGAAACCAGTTCTATGAGAACATGAAGGCCGTCGCCCCCGGGGATCTCGTCTTCTCCTACTGGGAGGGTGCGGTACAGGCGTACGGCACGATCTGCTCCTTCGGCTACGACGCTCCAAAGCCCGTCGAGTTCGGCTCCGCTGGCCGCAACTGGGGAGAGGTCGGATATCGGGTGGACGTGGAATACGTCCGGCTCGAGAGGCCGATCGCTCCCAGGGATCACTGGAGCTCGATCGGCGACTTGTTGCCCGAGAAGTACTCACCCTTGAACAGGACCAAGGGCGTTGGGCTCCAATCCGTCTATCTCGCTGCGCTCCCGGCCGCGCTGGGACAAGTGCTTTGGAATCTCTCTGCCGAAGCCGGAAACCCCATCCTCGTGAAGGATAGGAAGCAGGCCCTGGTGCTCTCGACCGAGGAGCCTGAGCGAGAGCTCTGGGAGGGGCACCTCATCGAGGAACTTGCGGCCGGCGCCATCCAGGAGACCGAACGCGAGGCACTCGTCAAAGCTCGCCGCGGCCAGGGGCTCTTCAGGAGCAACATCTCCCGGATCGAGAGGGAATGTCGGATCACCGGCGTCACCAACCCCGCCTACTTGATAGCGAGCCACATCAAACCCTGGCGGCATGCCTCCAATGGCGAGCGCCTGAGCGCGCACAACGGCCTGATGCTGGCTCCACAGGCAGACTTCCTGTTCGACCGCGGCTTCATCACGTTCAAGGAAGGTCGCGTGCTGGTCTCTCCCGTCGCCGACGAACCCTCGCTCGTGAAGCTGGGCGTTGATCCGGACCATCCTCCTGAGGTCGGGTCCTTTTCGGGTGAACAGGAGCGCTTCCTGGAATTCCACCGATCGGAGATCTTCCGATCGGCCTCGGCCGCCTAACCCCTACTCCCCGGGCGCAGCAGGACCGGGGCCCAGCAACCGGCGCCGCCGCGGCTGGCCGCACTCCTTATAGATCCCGGCTCGTGGCCGCCGGTGACCGCGGCCAGCGAGCGTCGCACTGCGACCTGAGACCCTCCTCGTGTCTTGCGACGGCGCCACCAGCAGCCGGCGCCGCCGCGATTGACGCGCGCGCGCCAGCCGATTCCCGAAATCCCCCCTGATTTCCTCGTGTCATACCCATCCCGCAAGCTCTCCTGGCACTACCCGTCTGAACCTCGCTGGTTGACAAGACCCTCCACCTCCACCTATCCGTCCCCGCCATGGCTACCAAGTCCCTCGTCATCGTCGAGTCGCCCGCCAAGGCCAAGACCATCGAGAAGTACCTCGGCGCCGACTTCAAGGTGATGGCCTCCGTCGGCCACGTCGTCGACCTCCCCTCGAGCCCGCTCTGCGTGGAGCTCGAGGACAAGGCCCACCTCTTCGACCTCACCTACGAGGTGACCAAGCGCGACGTCATCAACTCGCTCAAGGAGGCGCTCAAGGGCGCCTCGACGCTCTACCTCGCCACCGACGAAGACCGCGAGGGCGAGGCGATCGCCTGGCACCTGCTCAACCAGCTGAAGCCGAAGGTGCCGGTCAAGCGGATGGTCTTCCACGAGATCACCAAGAAGGCGATCCTCGAGGCGGTCGAGCACTCGCGCGGCATCGACGACGGCCTGGTCGACGCCCAGGAGTCGCGCCGCACCCTCGACCGGCTCTACGGCTACGAGCTCTCCCCGGTGCTCTGGCGCAAGGTCGGCCCGCGCCTCTCGGCCGGCCGCGTCCAGTCGCCGGCGCTCCGGCTGATCGTGGAGCGCGAGCTCGAGCGGATGCAGTTCCGCGCCGCCTCCTACTGGGACCTCTCGGCGCGCCACGCCACCGCCCCGGCCTTCACCAGCACGCTCACCGCCATCGACGGCCGCCGCATCGCCACCGGCAAGGACTTCAGCGAGCAGGGCGCGCTCTCCTCCGACGCCCGCCTCCTCGACGAGGCGACCGCCACTGGCCTGGCCAGCGGGCTCGAAGGGCGCCCCTTCACGGTCCGCTCGCTGGAGAAGAAGGGCTACCGCAGCTCGCCGAAGCCCCCCTTCATCACCTCCACCATGCAGCAGGAGGGCGGCCGCAAGCTTCGCCTCTCCGCCCAGCAGGTGATGCGCCTGGCCCAGGGGCTCTACGAGCGCGGCTACATCACCTACATGCGCACCGACAGCACCACGCTCTCGGCCACCGCCCTCTCGGCCGCCCGCAGCCAGATCGGCGAGCTCTACGGCGACAAGTTCCTCCCGCCGGCGCCGCGCAGCTGGGCCAAGAAGGCCAAGAACGCCCAGGAGGCCCACGAGGCGATCCGCCCGGCCGGCGACGCCTTCCGCACCCCCGAGTCGCTGCAAGGCGAGCTGGGCGGCGGCGAGTGGAAGCTCTACGACCTGATCTGGAAGCGGACCATCGCCTCGCAGATGGCCGATGCGGTCGGCGAGTCGGTCAGCGTCAAGCTCGAGGCCACCACCGCCAAGGGCGAGCGCTGCGAGTTCAGCGCCGGCGGCCGGACCATCACCTTCCCCGGCTACCTGCGGGCCTACGTCGAGGGCGCCGACGACCCGGACGCCGCGCTCGACGACCAGGAGTCGCCGCTGCCGGCCCTGCAGGAGGGGCAGGCGGTGCCGGTCAGCGCGCTCGAGCCGATTGGCCACGTCACCTCGCCGCCAGCCCGCTTCACCGAGGCCTCGCTGGTGAAGAAGCTGGAGGAGCTCGGCATCGGCCGCCCCTCCACCTACGCCTCGATCATGGGGGCGCTCGCCTCGCGCTACGTCTGGAAGAAGGGGCAAGCGCTGGTGCCGGACTGGGTCAGCTTCCCGGTGATCCGGCTCTTGAAGGAGCACTTCACCGAGCTGATCGACTTCGCCTTCACCGCCGAAATGGAGGAGGACCTCGACGAGGTGGCCGGGAAGGAGCGCGGCCGCGTCGAGTTCCTCAAGCTCTTCTACTTTGGCGACGCCAAGCACAAGGGGCTGAAGCAGCTGGTCGAGGCGCTCGGCGAGATCGACGCCGCCGCCATCAACTCGATCCCCATCGGCTTCGACGCCAAGGGCGTGCTGATCGAGGCCCGCCCGGGCCGCTACGGCCCGTACCTGAAGCGCGGCGAGGAGACCGCCTCGATCCCCGGCAACCTCGCCCCGGACGAGCTGACTGTCGCGCTGGCGCTCAAGATCCTCTCGGCGCCGACCGGCGGGCGCGAGCTCGGCACCGACCCGGCCACCGGCCTCGAGGTGCGGGTCAAGTCGGGCCGCTTCGGCCCCTACGTGCAGCTGGCGCCGCCGCCCCAGCCGGCTGCCGCGAAGGCCGAGGCGAAGCCGGCCGCCGTGAAGACCGCTGCGAAGGCCGCAGGCAAGACCGCCGGCGCCAAGGAGAAGGTCAAGTCGCAGGCCAAGGCCAAGCCGGAGAAGCCGCTCAAGACCCAGTCGCTGCTCAAGTCGATGGACCCGGCCACGGTCACGCTCGACGAGGCGCTGCAGCTGCTGGCGCTTCCCCGCCCGCTCGGCCTGAGCCCCGGGGGCGACGAGGTGCGGGCCTGCTACGGCAAGTTCGGCGCCTACCTGACCATGGGCGGCGAGAGCCGCAACCTCGGCGGCGAGGAGGACCGGATCTGCCTCACCATCACGCTCCCGCAGGCGCTGGCCATCTTCGACCAGCCGAAGCAGTTCCGCGGCCGCGGGGCGCCCAAGCCGCCGCTCGCCACCTACGGCGAGGACCCGGTCTCGGGCAAGAAGGTGATCCTCAAGGACGGCAAGTTCGGCCTCTACGTCACCGACGGCGAGACCCTCGCCTCGCTCCGGCGCGGCGACCAGGCCGAGGACATGACGCCCGACCGGGCCCACGAGCTGCTGGCCGAGCGGCGCGAGTACATGGCCTCGCCGGAGGGGCAGGCCAAGGCGGCGCTGCGGGCGGCGAAGCGGGGCGGCCGCGGGGCTCGCCTGGCGAAGGGGGCGGCGAAGTCGGTCAAGGCGGCGCCGAAGCCCGCAGCCGAGCCCAAGCTGGCGAAGGCTTCAGCCGAGCCAGGAAAGTCCAAGGGGAAGCAGCCGGCGAAGAAGAAGGTTTCCAAGGCGTAAGCCTCTGATTTCTATTTGTCTTTGTTAGTTTGTCCTTTGTTCGGGAACAAACGACGTCTGCAACATAAACATTCGCGTTCATTGCTTTATCTGCCGTCTGATGACAGGCTTCGCGGATGGTCCTGAAGCCGCAAGACCTGTTCGTCGCCATCCGCCTGGCCCTCCTGCCGGCCGGAGCGCACTTCAGGTACACGGAGGCGGCCTCCGCGCTCGGCCTCAGCCGCAGCGAGGTGCACGCCGCGGTTCGACGCTGTGTGGCCGCACAGCTGGCCAGCGAGCTGGCGCATCGTGCTGACGCCGCCGTCGCGGTCAACCGCGGCAACCTGGTCGAGTTCCTCCTCCACGGCGCTCGCTTCGCCTTCCCGCCCACTCACGGCGGAGTGACGCGCGGAGTTCCCACCGCGCACGCGGCGCCCGGGCTTGCCGGTCGCTTCGCTCCGACCGACCTGCTCCCTCCGGTCTGGCCCCACCCGGAAGGGACCACCCGTGGCCGTGCCTTCGAACCGCTCTACCGCTCAGCCCCGGTGGCCGCGGCCGCCGACCCGCGCATGTACACCGCGCTGGCGCTGGTCGACGCCATGCGCGGTGGTACGGCCCGTGACCGAAGCGTCGCCGCGCCGCTCCTCGAGGCGTTGCTCGCACCCTCCGGTTCGGGCGGCTCGCCATGACGGCCAACACCGTCCTGCTCGAACGCGTAGCCCCGCACCTCTCCAAGGTGAGCGCTGGTTTCGTCTACCTGGGCGGCGCCGTCGTGGACCTGCTCTTGACCGACCAAGCCAGTCCGCAGGCCCGTCCGACCGACGACGTAGACACCATCGTCGAGGTCGGAACGACTTCGCAGTACTACCAGCTCGCCGAGAGGCTCCGCGCCGCCGGCTTCAAGGAAGACACTTCGCCGGGTGCCCCGCTCTGTCGCTGGATCGTGGCCGGGACCAAGGTCGACGTCATGCCGACGGAGCCTGCGGTGCTGGGGTTCTCGAACCGCTGGTACCCGTCGGCCATTCGCCACGCCGAGCCGGTCCAGCTTGGGGACGGGTCGGTCGTCCAGGTCGTGACTGCGCCCCACTTCGTCGCCACCAAGCTCGAGGCCTTCAAGTCTCGGGGTGCCGGCCTCTTCCGCGAGAGCACCGACATCGAGGACATCGTCGCGGTCGTCGATGGTCGCCCCGAGCTCGGTGCCGAGGTCGCGCGCGCCCCAGCCGACCTCAGGGGCTATCTCTCGCAGGAGCTCGGCACGATGCTCGGCAACCCACGCTTCCTCGACGCCCTGCCCGGCCACTTGCCTTCAGACACCGCCAGCCAGGCCCGCCGGCCGCTGCTGCTGGCCAGGCTGCGCGCGATCACCTCAACACCGGCTTGAACCTGATCCTCCGCGGCCTCGCCGCGTCCTCGCCGAGCCGGCGCCGCTTGTCGGCCTCGTACTCCTGGTAGTTGCCGGTGAAGAAGCTCCACTGGGAGTCGCCCTCGGCCGAGAGGATGTGGGTGCAGACGCGGTCGAGGAACCAGCGGTCGTGGCTGATCACCATGACGCTGCCGGCGTACTCCAGCAGCGCGTCCTCCAGCGCCCGCAGGGTCTCGACGTCGAGGTCGTTGGACGGCTCGTCGAGCAGCAGCACGTTGGCGCCGGTCATCAGCGTCTTGGCGAGGTGGAGCCGGCCGCGCTCGCCGCCGGAGAGCGTGCCGACCACCTTCTGCTGGTCGCCCCCCTTGAAGTTGAAGCGACCGATGTAGGCCCGGCTCGGCATCTCGAAGCGCCCCACCGTGATGGTGTCGCGGCCGCCGGCCAGCTCCTCGAAGACGGTCCTGGTGCTCCCCAGGTTTTCGCGGCTCTGGTCGACGTAGGCCAGCTTCACCGACTTGCCGACCACCACCTCGCCCTGGTCCGGCTTCTGGTCGCCGGTGATCATGCGGAAGAGCGTCGATTTGCCGGCGCCGTTGGGGCCGATGATGCCGACGATGGCGCCGGGCGGGATGATGAAGGAGACCTTCTCCATCAGCATCTTGTCGCCGAACCCCTTGCCCACCCCCTTGAACTCGATGACCTGCTCGCCGAGCCGCTCGGCCACCGGGATGAAGATCTCCTGGGTCTCGTTGCGCTTCTGGTACTCGACGCTGGAGAGCTCCTCGAAGCGCTGCAGGCGGGCCTTCGACTTGGCCTGGCGCGCCTTGGGGTTGCCGCGCACCCACTCCAGCTCCTGCTTCATGGCCTTGATGCGGGCGCTCTCCTGCTTGGCCTCCACCTGGAGCCGCTCCTCCTTCTGCTGCAGCCAGGAGGAGTAGTTGCCCTTCCACGGTATGCCCCGGCCGCGGTCGAGCTCGAGGATCCACTCGGCGGCGTTGTCGAGGAAGTAGCGGTCGTGGGTGATGGCCACCACGGTGCCGGGGAAGCGGGTGAGGAACTGCTCCAGCCACTCCACCGACTCGGCGTCGAGGTGGTTGGTCGGCTCGTCGAGCAGCAGCATGTCCGGCTTGCCGAGCAGCAGCTTGCAGAGCGCCACCCGCCGCCTCTCGCCGCCGGAGAGGTGCTCCACCTTCGCCTCCCAGGGCGGCAGCCGCAGGGCGTCGGCGGCCAGCTCCAGCGCTAGCCCGGTGTCGGCCCCGGCGTTGGCGATGATCGCCTCGAGCCGGGCCTGCTCGTCGGCCAGCTTCTCCATGTCGGCGTCCGGCTCGCCGTAGGCGGTGAAGACCTGCTCCAGCCGCGCCTGGGCCGCCTGCACCTCGCCCTGCGCCGACTCGACCTCCTCGCGCACCGTCTTCTTCGGGTCGAGCACCGGCTCCTGGGGCAGGTAGCCGATCTTGAGGCCCGGCTCGTGGCTGAGATCACCGTCGAACTCCGGGTCCTGCAGCGCCATGATGCGCAGCACCGTCGACTTGCCCGAGCCGTTGAGGCCGAGCAGGCCGATCTTGGCGCCGGCGAAGAAGGAGAGCGAGATGTCCTTGATGATCTGCCGCTTGGGCGGGACCACCTTGGAGATCTTGTGCATCTGCATCACGAACTGGGGCATGGCGGCCTTATACCCGAGAACATGGCGAGGCCGGGCAGGCACTATACTCGGGGCCATGAACCCCGAGCCGCTGCTGACCGACATCACCCACACCATCCAACTGGCGGTCGCCCCGGTCTTCCTCCTCACCGCGGTCAGCACCACGCTCTCGGTCTTCACGGTGCGGCTGGCCCGCATCGTCGACCGGGCCCGCCGGGTGGAGGAGCTGCTGGCCGCGGCCCCGCCGGGCCGGCTCGAGGCCACCCGCGCCGAGCTGGGGGTGCTCCACTCCCGCGCCAGGCTGATCCACCTCGCCCTCACCTTCGGGACCGGCACCGCCATCCTGGTCTGCCTGGTCATCGCGGTCGCCTTCATCGGCTACCTGCTCGAGGCCCACCTCGGCGCCAGCCTGGCGATCCTCTTCATCCTGGCGGTGGGGGCCTACGTGGTGGCGCTGCTCTTCTTCCTGCGCGAGATCTTCATGGCCATCCAGCACTTGCGCTTCGGCCTGCCCCACGAGATCCACGGCGGCCCGCCGCCCGAAGCGGGGGCCTGAGCGACGGTGCGCCCCACCCTGCCGGCCAAGGCCACCCGGGGTGGCGGTGCTGCTGCCCGGCGAGCTCAGCGACGCGGCAGGCGCAGCCGGAGCCACCACCAGGCCGCGCCCGTCGCCAGCACCACCAGGGCCAGCACCGCCAGCCGCAGCAGCGCCCCGCTGGCCAGCGCCGCCGGCCTGCGGCGAGGTCTGGTTCGCAGCAGCTTCCCGGGGTCGGGGGGCTGCAGCCCGGCCACCAGCGACAGGCCGATGCCGGCGTAGGGCGGGTCGCCCTCGTTGACGGCGACCGCGCGGGCCACGCGGAAGAGCCGCACCTCCTCCTTCAGCCCCGGCAGCGCCCGCCAGCCCAGCTCCTCGACCGGGACCCGGGAGCGGTCGAGCGTCCAGTAGATCGACTCGGAGAACCAGACCTCGCCCGACTCGGCCAGCCCCTCGATGCGGGAGGCGAGGTTGACCGCCTCGCCGAAGACGTCGCCGCGGTCGAGCCGGACGTCGCCGAGGGCCAGCGCGATGCGCACCTCGATCCGGTCGCCCTCCACCACCCGCCGGGCGTGGTCGGCGAGCCGGTCCTGGATGGCCACCGCGCAGAGCAGCGCCTCGGTGGAGGCGGCGAAGATCACCAGGTAGGCGTCACCAATGGTCTTGATCCGCTGCCCGCCGAAGGCGGCGATCACCGGCGAGAGCAGCGCGTCGTGCAGCCGGAGCATGCGGGCGTTCTCCTCCCGCGTCTGCCGGCTGGTGGCGGCGGTGAAGCCCTTCATGTCGGTGAGCATCACCACGCGGCTCTCGGTCAGCATGGCGCGCCGCTCACCACTTCCCAACCCGCCGCCTGGGCGATGCCACCCCGGCCTCGACCGCCAGCGGCGCCACCGGCCGCGGCGAGAGCGGCCGGGCCAGCGCCGCCCGGTTCACCGTCCAGCGCCGCCCCATCCAGCCGCGCGCCGTGGCCAGCCCGCGGCGCCAGCTGAGCGCCCGGGGCCCCACCTGGCCGAGCCCCCAGACCCACCCGGCCAGGACCACCAGCGCGGTGGCCAGCAGCGAGAGCAGCGACGCCAGCAGCAGCGCGGTGAGCGAGAGCAGCGACCAGGCCACCCGCAGCGACGAGCGCCAGCGCGCCTCGCCGCCCGCCTCCAGCGAGCCGAAGGTGTCGGTGACCGGCTCGAGCAGGCGGGAGACCCCGGTGTCGCGCGGCACCCGCTCGGCCTCGCGCCCGCCGAAGGGGAGCGGTCCGCTCGAGGGCCGCACCCGGTAGAGCGAGAGCCGCTCGTCACCCGGCAGCGGCAGCGCCTCGGCCACCGGCTCGAGCGCCACCTCGGTCTGGTTCATGGTGAGCGCCACGGCGCGGGTCAGCCAGATCTCGCCGGCCGGGGTCCGGGATCGCGTCGCCTCGGCCTGCGCCACCGGGAGCGCGCCCGCCACCACCCGGCCGCCGGCCAGCTCGCCGGTGGCGAGCCCGAGCCGGAGCGCCAGCCGGTCGGACTCCGGCGCGGTGGAGTTCCACCCCGCCACGCGGTCCTGGATCGCCATGGCGCAGAGCACCGCGTTGGTGGGTGAGGCGAAGTCGGCGGTGAGCGCCTCGCCGGTCACCAGCGCGCGCCGCCCCTCGAAGGCCAGCAGGGCCGGCACCACCAGCCGGTCGTGCGCCAGCAGCAGGCGGGCGCGCTCCTCGGGCGGCAGCGCCGCCCGCGCTCCCCAGCCGTCGATCTCGACGGCCAGCAGCGTCAAGGTGCGGGCCCGCGGCAGCCCGGTGGTGACCGGCCAGAAGAGGCTGGTGATGGGCCGGGGTCCGCGGCGCCGCGGCGGCTCGACGCGGCGCGGGGCGTTTCGGAGCACCGCCCGCCCCCCCTCGCGCCCGTCGAGGATGGCGAGCAGCTCGGCCGCCGACTGGGCGCGGCCTGACCGGTCCTTCACGGTGGCGCGGGCCACGAAGCGGAGCAGGGCCGGCCAGCCGGCCAGCTCGGGGGCCTCGCGCTCGGGGGACGGCACCGGCTCGAAGGCCTGGGACTTGAGGAGCGCGCGGGTGTCTGCAGTGGGGAACGGGTGGCGCCCGGTCAGCAGCACCCAGGCGATCAGCCCGGCGCTGTAGAGGTCGGCGCGGTGATCGAGCTCGCCACCGACCGCCTGCTCGGGCGCGAGGTACTCGGGCGTCCCGACCACCAGCCCGGCCTGTGTCGAGGCGGCGCCCGGCACCCCGCCGGCCTGCTTGGCGATGCCGAAGTCGAGGATGGTGAGCCGCACCTGCCCGTCCTCGGGCACCAGCCAGAGGTTGTCCGGCTTCAGGTCACGGTGAGTGATGCCGGCGGCGTGGGCCGCCACCAGCCCGCGCAGCAGCTGGCGCATCAGGTCGGCCACCAGCGACGGCGGCAGCGCCCCCTCGCGCGCCAGCCGGTCGCGCAGCGACTCCCCCTGGAGCAGCTCCATCACCAGGAAGAGCTCGCCGGTCGGGGCCTGACCGAAGTCGAGCATCTCCACGACGTGCGGCGAGGAGACCTGCACCGCGGTGCGGGCCTCGCGCCGGAACCGCTCCACCTCGATGGGGCTCTGGGCGAAGCGCGGGTGGAGCACCTTGACCGCCACCGGCCGGCCGATGCGGACCGCCTCGGCCTCGTAGACCGCCCCCATGCCCCCCTCGGCGATGAGCCGGGAGATCCGGTAGCGGCCGTCGAGGAGCGCCCCGGGCGCCAGCGGCGGGAGCGGCGCGACCGCCTCCGGCACGAGGTCGTCGTCGCAGAGGGCGAGGGTCTTCTGCTCCATCTGGTGGTGCCCCTCCCCGGAGCGGCGACCTTCTTAGCCGGGACAAGTAGTGCCTCTGCCGGCCCGACCGGTCAAGGCATGGCGGCGCGGGTCAGGAAGGCGGAGATGGCCTTCTGGTGCCTGGCCCGGGCGGTGGCGCAGGCGTCGGCCTCCTCCAGCGCCGTGGAGAGGGCCCGCGGGGCCCCGTCAAACGGCACGGCCCGGGGCTTCAGGAACGCGGCCACCTCGGCCCGCTTGCCCGGCTCGCAGGCCACCCGGGCGGCGGCGCTGATGAGCCAGCTCCCCTCGTCGGACCGCAGCCTGGGCACCAGGGCGCCCCACTTCTCCATGAGGAAGCTCCAGGCCAGGGAGCGCGTGGCCCGGGTGGAGAGCATGGTGGTGAGGATGGCGCGAGTGTCGCGCAGGTCGTTGCCCGGCGCCAGCACCAGCGCCAGCGCCGCCCTGGCCACCAGCGGATCCTGCACGTTGCCGAGCACCGCCAGCAGCCGCCCCCTCTCGGTCCGGTCGGTGGTCCGCGCCACCTCGGCCACGATCCGGTCGAAGAGCCCCTTGTCGGCGCGCCGGGCCGCCACCGCCAGCGCCGGCCAGGCCACCTCGGCGGGCACCTGCCTGTGGTCGTTGAGCCAGCGGCTCGCCAGCGCCAGAGCCTCGCCGGCCAGCACCGCCTCCTCGCCCGGCCCGGCCACCAGCGGCAGCAGCTGGCGGCGCAGGGCGCGGGTCTCGTCGTCGTCGTCGGGGCGCGGCAGCCAGCCGAGCGTCCGGGCCCGTTCACCCCAGGTGCGCCGCGCGAAGGCCCGCCAGCGCGCCAGGTCGGCGTCGCCGAGCCGGTTCGGGTCCATCAGGCCAGCCACGCCGATGGCCGCGGCCACCAGCAGCCGGTCGGGGGAGCCGGCCAGCTGCGTCACCAGCCCGAGCGCGTCGGCCATGGGCAGGTCGCCGCGCCGGGCCAGGAGCTCGGCGTCGGCGGTGAGCGCCAGCTTCTCGGCCAGGGTGAGGTGCGGCAGCACCTTGGTGAGCTCGGCCGGCGAGAGCGCCGTCAGGTAGTAGCCGGCGCCGCCGGCGTTGGGCCAGAGCCACTCCGGGCAGAAGGGGAGCGTCAGCGCGCCCCGGGGCGCGCCGATGAGGCCACAGACGGTCGCCTCCTTCTCGCCGGCGCCGGCCCGGACGCAGACCGGCACCGACCAACGGGTGGCCTTGTCGCGCGGCCCGGTGGAGAGGAAGCGCTCCTGCGTGAAGGAGACCCCGGAGCCCCCCCGTCCGCAGCTGACGGTGGCCTTGAGCAGCGGCACGCCCGGCTGTTCGAGGAAGCCGCGGAAGGAGACGGCCACCTGGGGCCCGGCCGCCGCCGAGAGGGCCACCAGGAAGTCCTCGCCGGTGGCCACGCCGTGGGCCCGCGCGTCGAGGTGGGCCTGCACCGCCCCGCGCCAGCGCGCCGCGCCGAGGAAGGCCTCGTACATGGTCAGCAGCGAGGCCCCCTTCTCGTAGGTGATGCCGTTGTCGAAGGAGCCCTCGATGTCGTGGCGCGAGGTGACCGGCTGGCGCAGCCGCTTGGCCGAGGGGAGCGCGTCGACCTGCATCCCGCCCGCCCGGCGCTGCCAGCGGCCGGTCACCAGCGCCCGCCAGGCCGGCTCGAGCCGCTCGGTGACGTTGGCGTCCTCCCAAGTGCCGAAGGACTCGTTGAGCCAGATGTCGTCCCACCAGGCGTGGGTGACGAGGTCGCCGTACCAGTGGTGCGCCAGCTCGTGGATGGCGATGGTGGCGTACCGCTCACGCCGCTCGCGCGTCTCCTCGGCCGGCGGGATGAGCGTGAGCGGCTGGCCGAGCGCCACCAGCCCGGGGTGCTCCATGGTCCCCCAGAAGCGCGGCACCACGGCCACGTCGCACTTCTCGTAGGGGTAGGGCCGGCCGATCTCGGCCTCGAGGGCGTCGAGGATGCGCGGGGTCACCTCGGCGGCGTAGCGGGTCTCGGCCCCGCGTCCCTTCGGGACCACGAAGCGGATGGGCACGCGGGCCGCGCCGCCGGCCCCGCCGTCGATGAGGTCGAAGGGCCCGACCACGAAGGCCACCAGGTAGGCCGGGAGCGGCCTGGTCTCGTCGAAGGCGACCCGGCGCAGCCCTCCCTCCTCGGTCTCGGAGGCGACCTGGCTGTTGGCCAGGGCGACGTCGCCCGGCTTGACCCGGAGCGAGAGCTTCCAGGGGATCTTGGCCGAGGGCTCGTCGAAGCAGGGGAAGGCGCGGCGGGCGTCGGAGGGCTCGAAGAAGGTGTAGGCGTACCAGCGCTCCCCCTCGGCCACCGCGTAGAGCCCACGGGAGAGCGTGCGGTCGAAGGCCCCCGAGAAGTCGATCACCACCTCGACCTCGCCGACGGCGGCCGGGGCCTGGAGGAGCAGGCCGAGGAAGCCGCCAGCGGCGGTGATCGGCCTGGCCTTTGCGCCGCCGACGGTGGCGGCGGCGATCTCCAGCCCCTCGGCGTGGAGCCAGAGGGTGCTGGTCGGGGCGGTCAGCGCCACCAGGTAGCGGACCGTGCCGCGGTACCGCTGGCCGGCCGGATCGACGGTCAGGTCGATGGCGCCGCGGACCGGTCGCGCCGTGGTGGGCAGGCGCAGCGTGGGCGGCACTGCGACGGCGCGGCGGGCGGGTGCGGCGGCGGGGGCCGGCGCGGGAGAGGCCGGCGCGGTCCTGGCCAGGGTCGGCGAGTTCGGCGAGGCAGCGGCGGCGACGCTGGCGAGGAGGGCCGCTGCGGCGAGGGCGTGGAGCATCGGGGGGCCGGCCGGCTACGAGATGCCGGCCCTGTTGCGGAGCATCGACGAGGCGAAGTGCCGGTCCATGCCCTTGACGTGGGCGCCGAGCCACTCCTCGATCCAGCCGATGCTGGGGCGCAGGTCGATGGCCGGATCGGCCTCGAAGCGGGAGCGCACCTCGGCGAGCTGGTCGAGCAGCTTGCGGTGCTCTTCCACGTGCGCGCCATACTGCTGGTAGGACTCGAGCCGCATCAGCAGCTCCTCGCTCATGAAGTGGACGTTGGAGGTGTCCTCGACGCGCCGCAGGATCTCGGCGACCACGGCGCGGTCGCGCCCGGTCTCGACCGCCTCGCGCAGCACGCCCAGCAGCCTGGCCTGCAGGGCGTGCTCCGAGTCGATGGTGGCGACGCCGAGCTGCTGCTCCTTCTCCCACGCGGTCTTCGGCTCCATGGCGGCCTCCCAGGCTCGATCACCAATAGCCCGGCGGCCGAGGTGACGCCACCTCGAGATGGGCAGGGCGCCGGCCGGGTAGGACCCCGGCCAGCGGTGTGATGTAATCGGATCCCGCCGCCGGAAGGCCGGCCACCGGGAGCATTCATTTCCAGGGGCGGGGACGAAGGAGCAGGCGTGGCCCGCATCAGCGTGATCGGAATCGGCAATGTGCTCGAGGGCGACGACGCCATCGGGCCGACCGTGGTCCGCGTCTTCGAGGCCCGCTACGCGGTCCCGGAGGACGTCTCGGTGGTGGACGGTGGCACCCCGGGCCTCGACCTGACCGCCTACATGATGGGGCTCGAGGGGCTGGTGGTGATCGACGCCATCAAGAGCAGGTCCGGAGTGGCCGGCGAGGTGAAGGTCTTCGACAAGAAGGGGATCCTCAACCGCGGCCCCATGGTGGCCCTGAGCCCGCACGAGCCGGGGCTGCGCGAGTCGATCCTCCACGCCGAGTTCCAGGGTGTCTCGCCGCCGGTCATCAACCTGGTCGGCGTGGTGGCCGGCTCGATCGAGTTCGGCTGCCAGCTCACCCCCGAGGTCCGCGGCGCCATCGACGGCGCCGTCGAGGCGGTCCGCGCCGCGCTCTTCGGCATGGGCGTGACCCCGGTGAGGCGCGACCCGCCGCTCCCTCCCGACCTCTGGTGGGAGAAGCCGCAGCACTCACCGGCGTGACGCCAAAGCGGCCCACCGCAGCAGGCGGGGCCCCGCACGCCCCGGTCACAGGGCGGCGGCTCGCAGTCACCGGCACCGTGCAGGGGGTCGGCTTCCGCCCCTTCGTCTTCCGCGCCGCCGAGGCGCTCGGGCTGACCGGCCGGGTCTGGAACGACGGCGACGGCGTCACCATCGAGGCCTTCGGCCCCGCGGCGCGGCTCGACGAGCTGGCCCGCCTCATCGAGGCCTCGCCCCCGCCGGCCGCCCGCGTCGAGCGGCTCACCGCCGTTCCCCTGCCCGGCCTGCCCCCGGCCGCCTTCGAGATCGCCCCGAGCGTGGCCGGCGGCCTGCCGCGCGCCTCCATCGGGGCCGACCTGGCCACCTGCGCCGCCTGCGCGGCCGAGGTGGCCGACCCGTCCGACCGTCGCCACCGCTACCCGTTCACCAACTGCACCGACTGCGGCCCGCGCTTCACGATCGCGCTCGGCGTCCCCTACGACCGCCCGGCCACCACCATGGCCGGGTTCACCATGTGTGAAGCGTGCGCCGCCGAGTACCACGACCCGCGCGACCGGCGCTACCACGCCCAGCCCAACGCCTGCCCGGCCTGCGGCCCGCGCCTGGCGCTGCTCGACGCCCAGGGAACGCCGCTGCCGGGAGACCCGCTGGCGCTGGCCGGCGCCGCCCTGCGGGAGGGGCGGCTGCTGGCGGTCAAGGGGCTGGGCGGCTACCACCTCTGTGGCGACGCCACCTCCAGCGCCGCGGTGGCCGAGCTGCGCCGGCGCAAGCGCCGCGACGAGAAGCCGCTGGCGGTGATGGTGGCCGACCTGGCGGCCGCCGGGCGGCTGGCCTGGCTGACCCCGCCCGAGGCGACGCTGCTCTCGGGTGTGGAGCGGCCCATCGTCCTCTGCCGGCGGCGCGACGACGCGGCGCTGGCCGACGGCCTGGCGCCGGGCAACCCGCGCCTCGGGCTCATGCTCCCCTACACGCCGCTCCACCACCTGCTGCTGGCCGAGGCCGGGCGGGCGCTGGTGATGACCAGCGGCAACCTCTCCGAGGAGCCCATCGCCTTCGTCGACGCCGAGGCCAGGCAGCGCCTCGCCGGGGTGGCCGACCTCTTCCTCACCCACGACCGGCCCATCGCCTCCCGCTGCGACGACTCGGTGGCGCGGGTGGTGGCGGGGAGGCCGCTGGTGATGCGCCGCGCCCGGGGCTGGGTGCCGCGCCCGGTGCGGGTCAGGCGCCGCTTCGAGCGCCCCACCCTCGGCGTCGGCGCCCAGCTCAAGAGCGCCTGCTGCCTGGGGCGCGGCGAGGAGGCCACGCTCGGGCCGCACGTCGGCGACCTCGACAACCTCGAGACCTACGCCGCCTTCGAGGCGGCGGTGGCCAGGCTCGAGGCCTTCCTCGAGTTCCGGCCCGAGGTGATCGGCTGCGACCTGCACCCGCTCTACCTCTCGACCCGCTACGCCCGCGAGCGGGCCGCCGCGCTCGGCGCCAGGCTGGTGCCGGTGCAGCACCACCACGCCCACGCCGCCTCGGCCATGGCCGAGCACGGCCTCTCCGGTCCGGTGCTGGCGCTCTGCTGGGACGGCACCGGCCTCGGCAGCGACGGCGCCGCCTGGGGCGGTGAGTTGCTGCGCTGCTGGCCGGGGAGGTTCGAGCGGCTCGCCACCTTCCGCCCCATCCCCCTCCCCGGCGGCGACCGGGCCATCCAGGAGCCGTGGCGGGTGGCGCTGGCGGCGCTGCTCGACGCCTTCGACGGCGCGCCCCCGCTCGACCTGCCGCTCTTCGCCGCCGTCCCGCCCGCCGAGCTCGAGGTGGCGCGGCGCATGGTGGCCGGGGCCTTCAACGCGCCGCCGGCGCACGGCGTGGGGCGGGTCTTCGACGCCGCCGCCGCGCTCGCCCTGGGCCGTCCGGTGGCACGGTACGAGGGGCAGCTGGCCCTGGCGCTCGACGGCGCCGTCGACGAGGCGCTGCTGGCGGCCGGGACCGAGCCGTTTCCCTTCGAGCTCGACCGCTCCGGCGCGCTCCCTGAGATCGACCTGCGGCCGCTCTGGCGAGCGCTGGTCGAGGCGCTGCGGGGCGGGAGCACTCCCCGGCTCATCGCCACCAGGGTCCACGCCGCGCTGGCGGCGGCCGGGGCCGCCCTGGTTCGTGACGCAGCCGGACGAGACGGGCGGCTGCCGGTGGTGCTCACCGGCGGCTGCTTCCAGAACGCCCACCTGGCGGAGCTGATCCAGCGAGAGCTTTCGCCCTCGTTCAAGGTATATCTGCATGGCCACGTCCCCCCCGGCGATGGCGGCTTGGCGCTCGGCCAGGCCCTCGTCGCCGACGCCGTGGCACGCGGGGCGTAGCGAAGGGAGCAGTTCATGTGCCTCGGAGTCCCAGGAAAGGTGCTGGCCATCGACGGGATGGTGGCCACCGTCGACTTCTTCGGCGTCAAGAAGGAGCTGCGGCTCGACATCGTGGACGAGCCCGTCACCGTGGGTGACTACGTGCTCAACCACGTCGGCTACGCCATCCGCCGCATCCCGCCCGAGGAGGTCCAGGAGACGCTGGCGCTCTTCGAGCAGATCCTCGACATCACCGGCGCGCGCGAGGACCTGATGGCGATGGACGTGCAGGGCGAGATCGCGGCCGGCAGGGCCAAGGCCTGAGCGGCCCGCCATGGCCAAGGACCTGACGCAGGAGCTCAAGTTCCGCGACCCGGCCAAGGCCCGCGCGCTGGCCGAGGCCATGCAGCGCAACCTGGACGCCATCGGCCGCGAGGTCTCGGTGATGCACGTCTGCGGCAGCCACGAGCAGGCCATCGCCCGCTTCGGCCTGCGGGCGGTGCTGCCCAGGCAGCTGCAGCTCATCATGGGGCCGGGTTGCCCGGTCTGCGTCACCGACGGACCCGAGGTGGACGAGGCGGTGGCGCTGGCCGGCATGGGCGTCCACGTCTGCACCTACGGCGACATGTTGCGGCTGCCCGGCACCTCCCGCTCGCTGGCCGACGCCCAGGCCGACGGCGGCAAGGTCCACGTCGTCTACTCGGTCGACCAGGCGGTCGAGCTGGCCAGGGCCCACCCGGCCGAGGAGGTGGTCTTCTTCGCCTCCGGCTTCGAGACCACCGCGGTGGCCACCGCCGCCGCCGCGCTGGCCCAGCCGCCGAAGAACTTCTCCATCCTCTCGGTCCACAAGTACGTGCCGGCCGCCATGGATCTGGTGGCCCAGTCGAAGCAGACGAAGATCGAGGGGTTCATCGCCGCCGGCCACGCCGCCATCATCACCGGCTGGGCCATCTTCGAGCCCTTCGCGCAGAAGACCAACACCCCGGTGGTGGTGGCCGGCTTCGAGCCGCTCGACGTGCTGGCCTCGATCGTCAAGCTGACCGATCTCATCCGCGAGCGGAAGGCCGAGGTCTTCAACGCCTACCCGCGCTGCGTCACCAGGGAGGGGAGCCAGCCGGCCCAGCGGGTGCTCTGGAAGGTCTTCGAGGCCCGCTCCGGGAAGTGGCGCGGCATCGCCGAGGTGCCTGAAGGGAACCTCGACCTGCGCCCCGAGTTCGCGCACCTCGACGCCCGCAAGCGCTTCCGCATCGACACCGGCGCGGTCCGCGACGAGGCGGCCTCCGGGCTGGAGGCCGAGTGCATCTGCGGCACCATCATGATGGGGCTGGCCAGCCCGCACGACTGCACGCTCTTCGGCAAGGCCTGCGTCCCGGAGTCGCCGGTGGGGGCCTGCATGGTCTCCTCCGAGGGGACCTGCCGCATCTGGCACACCTACGGCGGGGCCCCGGACCTCCGCGGCGTCGGCCTGCCGGCCAGCTCGGAAGGATAGGGGACGATGGAGAAGCTGGTCCAGAAGATCGGGCTGAAGCACGGGTCGGGCGGACGCGCCATGCGGCAGCTCATCGAGGAGGTCTTCCTCGAGTTGGCCTCGCCGGTAGACGGGATCGGCCTCTCGGCCCTCGACGACGGCGCCGCGCTGCGCATCGGCGACCAGTGGCTGGTGGTGACCACCGACTCGCACGTGGTCCACCCCATCTTCTTCCCGGGCGGCGACATCGGGCGCATCAGCGTGTCGGGCACCGTCAACGATCTCGCCATGATGGGCGCCACCGAGCCCATGGGGCTGACCTGCGCGGTGATCCTCGAGGACGGGTTCCCGCGCGCCGACCTGGAGCGCATCCGCGACTCGATGAAGGCGACGGCGCTGGAGGCCGGCGCCCCCTTCGTCACCGGCGACACCAAGGTGGTGGGGCGCGGCGACGCCGACGGCATCTTCATCAACACCACCGGCGTGGCCCTGACCCGGCGGGTGGTCACCGACGCCGGGCTGCGGGCCGGCGACCTGCTGATCATCACCGGCACCATTGGCGACCACGGCATGGCCATCATGTCGAAGCGCCACGACCTCGGGCTGCAGGGCGATCTGCGCTCCGACGTGGCCCCCATCAACGGGCTGATCCGCGCCGCGCTGGCGGCCGGCGGCGATGACGTGGTGGCCATGAAGGACCCGACCCGCGGCGGCGTGGCCGGCTCGCTCCACGAGATGGCGGCCAAGGGGAAGGTCGGCGTCCTCATCGACGAGCAGGCGGTCCCGGTCCGCGACGAGGTGCGGGCGGCTGGCGACATGCTCGGCATCGATCCCCTGCTGGTGGCCAACGAGGGCAAGGCGGTCATCGGGGTGCGCGCCGCCTCGGCCGGGAAGGTGCTGGCCGCCCTGCGCGCCCACCCGCTCGGCCGCGACGCCGCCATCTTCGCCCGCGCCCTCGGCGAGCGGCCCGGCGCGGTGATCCTCGACACCGGCCTCGGCAAGCGGCTGCTGGCCGAGCCCGAGGGGGAGCTGCTCCCCCGCATCTGCTGAGGCGAGGCGGGCCCCCGGCATGCACGAGTACTCGCTGGTCGAAGCGCTCATCACCCGGGTCGAGGCCGAGGTCCACCGGCGCAAGGCGCTCAAGGTCCACGGCCTCTCGGTGCGCATCGGCGAGCTGGCCGGGGTCGACGCCGGCCTCTTCCAGACCGCCTACGACACCTTCCGGGCCGGCACCGTCTGCGCCGAGGCCCCGCTCACCATGCGGCGCATCCCCGCCAGCTGGTCCTGCCCGAGCTGCCGCGCCGTCATCCCTCGCGGCGCGCCGCTCCGCTGCGACGCCTGCGCCGCGCCGGCCCGCCTCGACGACGGCGGCGACGCCCTCACCCTCGACGGGATCGACCTCGAGGTGCCGTGATGCGCTCCATCGTCTGGCGTGGAAAGGGTCACTGACATGTGCACCACCTGTGGCTGCGGCGATACCGAGCTGGTCCCGGTGGAGCTTCACGAGAAGATCCTGGCCGGCAACGATCGGGCGGCCAGGCACAACCGCGAGCACTTCCTCGAGGCCGGCGTGCTGGCCCTCAACCTGATGGGCTCCCCTGGCGCCGGCAAGACCGCGGTGCTCGAGGCCACCGCCCGGGCCGCCGCGCCCAAGGGCTGGCGGCTCGGCGCGGTCTCGGCCGACCTCGCCACCGACAACGACGCGGTCCGGCTCGTCAAGGCCGGCATCCCCTCGCACGCCATCACCACCGGGCAGGCCTGCCACCTCGACGCCGACCTGGTGCACCGCTCGCTCCACGGCATCGCCTGGCAGAGGACCGACGTCTTCTTCATCGAGAACGTCGGCAACCTGGTCTGCCCGGCCATCTACGACCTCGGGCAGGCCGCCAACGTGGTGGTGCTCTCGGTCACCGAGGGTGAGGACAAGCCGCTCAAGTACCCGACCATGTTCCTGGCCGCCGACCTGGTGGTGGTCTCGAAGTGCGATCTCATCCCGCACCTCGACTTCGACATGGCGGCGCTCGACGACGCCATCGCCCGGGTCATGCCCAGGCCGCGGGTCTTGAAGCTCTCGGCACGCACCGGCCAGGGGCTCGACCAGTGGGTGGCCTGGATCGAGGAGCAGCGGCTGGCGCACGGGCTGGTCGGCAAGGTGGCGGGGCTTGCGGCGCACGTCCACGCGCCGAAGCCGTAGGGCCCGGCGGCGACCGGGCCCGCCATGCCAGGTTCCTTGTCGCGGCCCGCGGCTTGCTCTTCCGCGAGGGCATGGCCCCACGGTACGAGCCTGTCGAGAGCTGGGAGCGCCGGCCCGGCGCGGCCACGGCGCCGCTCGGCGGATACCGGCGGCGGGAGCCGGAGAATACCCTGCTCCACCAGGTGGTGCGGGGGCGGCTGGAGCCTTTCCTGGCCTCGGTCCGGGAGCGGAGCGCCACCGGACGTGGGCTGCCCTCGCACGTCGAGCGCGACCTGCGGGCCTACCTCGACTGCGGGATCTTGGGTCGGGGCTTCGCGCGAATCCGCTGTCCCGACTGCGGTTTCGAGCGATTGGTGGCCTTCTCGTGCAAGGCGCGGTCCTGCCCGAGCTGCAACGCCCGGCGCATGGAGGACGCCGCCGAGCACCTCGTCCACGACGTCTTCCCGCGGGTGCCGGTCAGGCAGTGAGTGCTCTCCTTCCCGCGGAGGCTCCGGTTCCTGGCGGCACGGGATCCGGCCTTCTGCTCGAGGCTGCTCGACCTCTTCACGCGGGCCGTCTTCGCCTGGCAGCGGCGGCGCGGCCGGCTGGCTGGGGTGGCCGGTCCGCGGACCGGCGGCTGTACCGCGGTCCAGCGATTCGGCTCGGCCATCAACTTGAACGTCCACTTCCATACGCTGATCCCCGACGGCGTCTTCGACCTGTCGCGGCCTGGTAGGGGGCTCTTCGTCCGGCTGCCGGCGCCGAGTGACCAGGAGCTGGAGCGGATCCTGACCAGGATCATCCGGAAGGTGGCCCGGGTCGTCTCGGCCGACGAGTCGTTGGCGCGGGCGCTCGACGACGATGACGCCTTCGCCGAGCTTCAGGCGGCCGAGGTGGACCGGCGGATGCGCTTCCCCGATCCCTTCAAGCACGCCCGCCACTCGGTCGCCCTCGACGGCTACTCGCTCCACGCCGGGGTGCGGATCCACGAGCACGACCGCGCCGGGCTGGAGCAGCTCTGCCGGTATGCGGTCCGGCCGCCCTTCGCGCTTCACCGGCTCTCCCAGGGGCCGGACGGGAAGCTGCTCTACAAGATGAAGCGGGCGCGGAGTGGTGCGCTCTTCCTGCTGCTCACGCCGGACCAGCTGCTGGCCCGCATCGCCACGCTGGTGCCGCCTCCGCGGACGCACGCGCTCCGGTACCACGGCGTCTTCGCGCCCAACGCGAAGGACAGGTCCAGAGTGGTGCCGGGGGGAGCGGTCGCGCCGCCCACGGCGACCGGAGGACGCCTGCCGCACGGCGGACAGGATGGTCTCACGGGCCAGCCACCACCCCGGGCGCTTGCCACGGAGGGCCCCCTTGCCGGTTCAGCGGCGACAGCCGGCTTCACCCTCGCCGGGCCCAACGATTCGCCTGAGGACGTCGGGAGCGGCCCTCGATACCGGGTGCCCTGGGCCGAGCTGCTGAGGAAGGTCTTCTCCCTCGACGTGCTGTCGTGCCCCGAATGCGGCGGGCGAATGGAGTTGATGGCATTCATCGCCGAGGCGGGGGTAGCGAAGAAGATCCTCGACCACCTCGGGGTGGCCTCTACCGGACCGCCACTGCTGAAGGTCGCGGCGCCTGAGGAGCACGCCGACCCCGGCCCTGAATACGGCGGCGAACATCCTTCCTACGACGACTGACTGCTGAAGGCTGGGCCCGGGTGTCGGCCGTGGGCGGAGCCATGCCCCGGGTTCGCCTTTGCCGCCCATCGCGGCACCCTTGCGGAGCGTCCGGGGCATGTGGCAGCGTCCGGGAGTCGAAGAAACGGGCTTTGAACCAGTAGGTCCTCTGTCACCATAGCGAACGTTATCAGACGCGAACCGTGGGTTGGATCCCCTACCCCCTTGGATCCCCTACCCCCTTGGATCCCCTACCCCCTCACATTCGTCGCCTACCCGTAGGCTCGCCGCATTCTCGGCGGTCGGCCCGATTGAATCTGTGACCGTGTCCGGCCGCCCGCAAAGCCCCGCCGTGACGCATGAGCGGCGCGCCCCTGGTAGCAGGGCTCGGCGCCCGGCCCCGGTTGGCCATCTGGACAAGTTATACATATGCGTATAACTTGTGTTCCATGGCTGATCGCCCTGCCGGCCAGCTCGCCTTCGTCCCGCCAGAGCTCCCCGCCCTCCTGCGTGGGTTGAACAGCTGGTGGAGTCCACCTCATCAGGTCCGGCCTTCCGTGCCGGCCTTCCGGCGCCGCCAGACACGACTGCTCTCGGAGCGGCTTCGTCAGAAGTCCCCGCTCATCCAGGTGATTCGAGGCCCTCGCCAGGTCGGCAAGACCACGTCGACGCTCCAGCTCGTGGAAGCGCTCCTCGCCGACGGGGTGAAGCCCACGGACGTCCTGGTGCTCCGCTTTGACCTGCAGACGCTGCGGGAGGCGGGCGGGCTGCTCGGCCTCGTCCGATGGTTCGAGGCCAACATCCGCCAGCGAGAACTCAACAGCGGCGAGCCCGCCTTCCTCCTCCTCGACGAGGTCCACAAGCTTCCGAGGTGGAACGAGGAGGTGAAGCACCTCGCCGAGACGACCCGTGCCCGGATGGTGGTGACGGGATCCTCCAGCGTCCTGGTCGCCAAGGGTACGCGAGAGAGCCTGGCCGGCCGGGTCGTGACCACCGAGTTTCCCCCCTTCTCCTTCCGAGAGGTCGTGGAGGCCTGGCACCCCGAGCTCGCGCCCCCGGTCGCGCCACTCCGCTTCCTCAAGACCTTCGACAGCGAGGCTCGAGCGGCCTTCCTGGAGCTGCACGCCTTTGGCGAGGCTCACGCCCCCCCGCTCGCCCAGGCCCTCGATCGCTACTACAACCGGGGCGGCTATCCGAGGCTCCACTCGGGCGAGGTCGAGGAGGATGGTTGGGCCGACTACCTCATCGAGACGGTGTTCGATCGGGTCCTCGGCGTCGACATCCCGGACCTCTTTCCCATCCAGCAGCCTCAGCTCCTCCGGCACCTCTACCTCTCGGTGGCACGGCGAACCGGCCAGGAGGTGAGCC
Source organism: Anaeromyxobacter sp. (assembly GCA_025360965.1). Taxonomy (GTDB): domain Bacteria; phylum Myxococcota; class Myxococcia; order Myxococcales; family Anaeromyxobacteraceae; genus JADKCZ01. The sequence goes on from JANYBC010000255.1 coordinate 33,954, forward strand.
AGCTCGAGCTCGCCGCGGAGGCCAATGCCGCCGGCCTGCGAACCAACCAGCCAACGGTCGGGCGCTACCTCCACTACCTGGCGGATGCCCTCCTCATTCGCGAGTTCCGACGCTTCCCGCTCGCCAAGGCCAAGACGGCCCGTGTCCCTGTCAAGACCACGCTCACCGACCTCGGGGTGCGCAACGCCATCTTCCGCGGCGCCCCGTCGCTATGGGAGTCGACGCCGGACGTGGTCGGCCCGCTCGTCGAGACCGTCGTCCAGTCTGTGATCCGGGACGCCGACCTCGCGGTCCACTTCTACCGGGAGCGGCTCAACCCGGCGGACCGTCGTTCGCCGTTCCAGGAAGTCGACTTCGTGGCCGAGCGAACCGACGGGGCGGTGCTACCAATCGAGGTGAAGTTCCGGCGCCGCATCGACGATGCCGACTTCGCTGCGCTCCGCCGCTTCATGGAGCAGTTCAAGTGCCGGCGCGGCCTCCTCGTGACCCGGGACATGTCCAAGCTGGACGATGATCGGTTGCTGGTCGTGCCGCTCCGGGACTTCCTGCTGGCCTACTGACACACCTGCCGCTGAATGACGAAGGCATGAACGCGGAGGTCGACAACGCACGTCGCCAGCGCGGTCCCGCCACCATTGTGGGTGAAGCGCCCTTCCCTGACTGACCTTCCCTGACCGAGAGGTCCGCCCCGCGGACCATGGTCCGTTGTTCGGCCGGGTTCCGGGCTGCGTGCTGAGACCGCTGCGAGTTTACGCTGAATCCGTTTTGGGCGCCCAAACCGCAAGAGCGGGGCCACGCACGGGGCGTCCCGGTTGCTATCAAGTTTTGCGCTGGCGCCACCAGAAGCCGGCGCCAGCACGATTAAGCCGCCAGCGCCAGCAGGGCCCGCTCGAAGCCGTCGAAGTCCTCGAAGACCAGCGCGCCGGCCGCTTCCAGCAGTGGCCGCGCCGCCATGGCCCCGACCCCGCCCACCCAGCAGGCGGTCCCGGCCGGCAGCGCGCGAGCCAGCTCGGCCACCGACTGGGGCACGCCCTCACGCGCGTCGGCCCCGGTCATGGAGAGCACCACGGCACGGGGGTGGAGCCTCCTGGCGGCCGCCACCAGCTCCCGGGTCGGAAGCCCGGGGCCGAAGTAGAACGGCGCGGTCCCGGCTCCGGTCGCCAGCAGCGCCGCCACCAGCGCACCCAGCTCGTGGGCGTCGCCCTCGGGCGTGGCGATCAGGACCCTCGGCGCACCCGGTGGCGGCTCGCGCAGGCGGGCCAGCGCGCCGACCAGGCTGCGGATCTCGGCGGTCACCAGGTGCTCCTGCCCGATGGTCAACTTGCCGTCGTGCCAGGCCTCGCCGACCAGGCGCATGAGCGGCAGGGCCACGTCGAGGGCCAGCTGCCGCGGCGTCAGCACCACCGCCAGGCGGGTCAGCTCCCGCCGGAGCGAGTCGAGGTCGAAGCGCACCACCGCGGCGAGCAGCTCTCCGATGGCCACCGGCGTCGAGAGCGGCACGGCCGGCTGTGCGGCCGGCGGCCGGCCGACCAGAGAGCGCAGGTCCTCGACCGAGAGTGGCGCGACCCGGCCGATGGCGTGGCCACGCTCCACCGCCCGGCGCAGCAGGGAGAGCCGCTCCACGTCGGCCTCGGAGTAGACCCGGCCGCGCTCGTCCCGCGCAGGAACGACCACGCCGTAGCGCCGCTCCCAGGCTCGCAGGGTGTCGACCGAGATGCCGGTCAGCTTGGCGACGGCGCGGATGGGATAGGTGAGCGGCATCGGGGTGCTCCGGCTGTCCAGGTAACGTCCGGCAGTTGACCCTAATATGTCCGCCCTGCGTACATGATGCAACCCTGTTTGGTCCCTCCTACAGGATTGGTACCGGCACCAGGTCCCCGGCGTCGGGCATCACGATCACCCGCCCCTGCCCGCCGAGGAGCCTGGCCGCCTCGCTCACCGCCGCCTCGAGCGACGGCGCATGGCGGGCGTAGGTCTGCTTCACCGTCGCCTCGTCCATCCCCGACACCAGCAGGAGCGTGTATCGCTCCGGAAGGAAGCGGCGGACGCCGAGCGCGAAGATCGCCTCGTTGACGGTCTTGAGCGGCCCGGTCCCGCCCGGGCACTCGGCCGCGACGATCACCACCCCGCCATCCTGCAGCAGCAGCCCGGCCGGCGGCAGCAGCTTGGAGGCCTGGTAGAGGCTCCCCGAGATCGGCAGCGGCGCCGAGACCACCACCATGGGAGCCGGCGCCGCCCGCACCTCCACCCAGCGCCGCAGCTGCCGCACCCCCTCGCGGTGGGCCAGCACGATGTCACCAGCCACCGCGCCGGTGATGACGCCTCCGGCCTCGACCACGTTGAGCATGAAGGTGTCGCGCCCCAGCCTCCGCGCCGCCTCCTCGAGGTCCTCCCGGCAGGGGTTGAGGTCGGCCCGCCCCAGCGTGCTCCCCGGGTCGGTCTTGAGCAGGTGGTTCTGCCGGATGTCGGCCTCGGCGCCGAGCCCAGGGAAGATCCCCTTGGTGCCGCCGCCATACCCGGCGAAGTAGTGCGGCTTGATCCGGCCGGTGGTGACGATCAGGTCGGCCTCGACCAGGCAGCGGTTGACGCGCAGGCGGGTCCCTCGCGAGGTCCGCCCCACCTCGACCAGCTGCGACTCGTCGCGCGAGTCGTGGTTCACGAGCCGGTGGCGCCGCAGCACTTCGGCCGGCAGCCCCAGCCCCTCCACCGGGCCGGGCTGGTGGGTGCCGTTGGCCACCGCCAGCGTGAGCTGCGCATCGGGGACGGCCGAGAGCTCGGCGCGCACCGCCGCGTAGAGCTCGGCGCGCGGCTCTTCGCGGGAGGCGTCGGAGACGATCACCACCACCCGGGTCCTGGAGGTCGCCACCTGGCGCAGCGGCAGGCTGCCGAAGGGGTGGGCCAGCGCCGCCGAGAGCGCGGCGCGCAGGTCGGCGACCGGCGGCGGGGCCGGCGGCGCCAGCACCTCGGCCTCCAGCCCCTGCGGCAGGGTGAGCGGGAGCGGCCGCGTGCCGTAGGCGAGCTCGATCACCCGACCTCCGGCAGCTCCACGGGCGCGGGTGCCATCGCCTCGGGCGGCAGCGTGGCCACGAAGGCGGCGCGCACCCGGTCGCGCAGCGTGCCGGCGTCGGCCTGGGTCATGCCGTCGGTCGAGATGGGCGGGAGCAGGTGGGCCACCGCGTCGCAGGGCCCCACCGTGGCCCCGCCCTTCCTGAAGCCAGCGGCTGTACCCGAGATCACCACTGGCAGCACCGCCACCCCGGCGTCGATGGCCAGCCGGAAGGCCCCCTTCTTGAACGGCAAGAGCCTGGCGTCCCGGGAGCGGGTCCCCTCAGGGAAGATCATCACGTTCATGCCGCGCCTCAGGTAGGCCCTGGCCCTGGCGACCGCCTCGCCGCCGCTCTCGGGGTCGCCGCGCTTCACGGCCATGTCGCCGGTGAGGCGCAGCATCAGGCCGATCCAGGGGACCTTGAAGAGCTCCTCCTTGATGACCCACTTCATCTCGCGCGGCAGGCGGCAGAGCAGCACGATGTCGAGCAGCGACTGGTGGTTGGCCACCACCACGAACGGTCCACCCTCGGGGGGCCACGTCCCCTCCAGCCGGAAGCTCCAGGGCCGGTAGGTCTTCCCGAGCAGGAAGCCGATGAAGCGCAGGAACTTCCCCGGCATCACCAGGTTGCGGTCGAACGGCCGCGTCACCACCCAGAGCAGCAGCTGGATGGGCAGGCCGAGCAGGAGGATGACGGCCGCGGCGGCCCAGCCGAGGTACTCGATGAGCTTGTTCACGGGCCCAACTTACAGCGGCGGGCGAAGCAGGTGGTAGTCGCTGCGCTGCTGCAGCCAGGCGCCGGTCGAGAGCAGCCGCGCCTCGGCGAGCGGCGGCCCGACCAGCTGCGCCGAGACCGGCAGCCCATCGACGAACCCCATGGGCAGCGCCAGCGCCGGCAGGCCGCAGACGTTCCCGGCGGCCCCGAGCGGATCAGGGAAGTCGAACGCGGCGTCGAAGTTCTCCTCCACCAGCGGCGGCGCCACCGGCAGGTTGGGCGCCAGCACCAGGTCGTGGCGCTCGAAGAAGGCGGCCATGGCGCGGGTGGCCTCGCCGCGCACCCGCATGGCGCGGACGTAGTCAGTCGAGGTGGCGCGCGGCAGGTAGTCCTCCGGCCTGCGCGTCCGGTGGGAGGCGTCGGCCAGCTCGCGGGTGCGGCCGCTGCGGATCATCTCCTCGAAGACGCTGGCCGCCTCGGCCTCGAGGAAGAGCTGCGCCAGCGGCTCCCAGGGCAGGGCCGGGAGCGTGGCCGGCTCCAGCAGCGCCCCGCCCTCCCGCAGCAGACCCTTGAGCCGCTCGAAGGCCGCCACCGTCCCGGCCGAGAGCAGCGCGGCCGGCACGCCGTCGAAGCCGAGCACCGCCACCCGCAGGCCGGGGGTCAGCTCGGGCCGGACCCGCGGCAGGGCGGGCGGGGCCTGGATCGAGGAGGGATCGCGCGGGTCCTCGCCGGCCAGCGCCGAGAGCACCAGCGCGCAGTCGACGGCGCTGCGCGCCATGGGGCCGAGCTTGTCGAGCGTGAAGGAGAGCGGCATGGCGCCGAAGCGAGAGAGCACGCCGTAGGTGGGGCGCAGGCCGGTGACGCCGCAGAATGCGGCCGGGCAGGTGATCGAGCCCCAGGTCTCCGAGCCGATGGCGAACGGCACCAGTCCGGCGGCCACCGCCGAAGCCGAGCCGGAGGAGGACCCACCGGCCCAGCGGGTCAGGTCCCACGGCGTCCGGCACGGGCCGATCAGGGAGGCCTGGCCGGTGTGGTAGCCGAGGCCACCGGCCAGCTCGATCATCGAGAGCTTGGCGCAGAGCACGGCGCCGGCGGCGTCGAGCCGGGTCACCACGGTGGCGTCCTCGGCCGGGACACGGCCGGCGAATGGGCGCGCCCCCCAGGTGGTCGGGATCCCCCTGGTGTCGACCAGGTCCTTGAGGCCGTAAGGGATGCCATGCAGCGGTCCCCGCCAGGCGCCACGGGCCAGCTCGGCCTCGGCGGCCCGCGCCTGCTCCAGCGCCCGGTCGGCCGTGAGGGTGATGACGGCGCCGAGTCGCGGCCCGAGCCGCTGCAGCCTCGCCAGGAAGCTCTCGGTGAGCGCCACCGGCGAGAGCTGCCTGGTCCGCAGCTGCTCGGAGAGCGCGGCCACCCCGGAGAAGAGGACGTCGTCGGGGAGGAGGCTCATCCGCACCGCCCGCGGCCGCCGACGGCCCTGAAGATCATGGCCGGCTCGACCGAGGTGGCGAGCGGCACGGCGCGCAGGGCCTCGAGCGGCTCGAGCGCGGCGGCCGCGGACGACGGGCCGGCCGCGGGCTCTCGGGCCGGGCCGACGCCGACGGTGGCGCAGCCGGCGGCCAGCGGGGCGAGGGCGGCGAGCTGGAGGAACCGGCGGCGAGAGGCGGTGGGTGAGCTGGGATCGGACATGGCCGGAGCCTAACGCGGGGCCGCGGGGGCCCGCTACGTCGTGGCGCGGCCTGGCCGGAGCTGGGAGGGGTAGATGCTGCGCCGGCCGGAGACCACCCAGGCGATGACGCAGACCACCACCACGTGCGGGAAGGCGCCGGCGCCCAGCAGCTCGAGCGCCATGATGGAGAGGGCCAGCGGGGTGTTGGAGGCGGCGGCGAAGACGGCCGCCATCCCGACGCCGGCCGCCAGCTCCAGCGGCAGCCCGAGCAGCCGCCCCATGAGGTTGCCGAGCGCCGCGCCGATGAAGAAGAGCGGCGTCACCTCGCCGCCGAGGAAGCCGAAGCCGATGGTGACCGCGGTGAAGAGCAGCTTCCAGGCGAAGGCCGAGGCCGGCAAGGCCGGATCGGTGAAGGCGCGCAGGATGCCCGGGACGCCGAGTCCGAGGTAGTCGGAGCTGCCGGCCACCTTCCAGAGCAGCAGCACGGCCACGCCGCCGAGGAAGAGGCGCGCCGGGGCGAAGGGGACGCGCCGCTCGGCCTGCCGCTTGAGCCCGTGGGTCAGCTCGATGAAGAGGGCGGCCGCCAGCGCCATGGCCACTGCGAAGACCACCCAGGTCCCGAGCAGCGGCAGGTCGAGGGAGAGTTGCGGCGCCGCGGGGTAGGCGGTGTGGACGATGCCGAGCCGCCGGGTGACCAGGTCGCCGACCAGCGACGCCGCCAGCGCCGGCACCAGGGCCCCGTACTCGATCCGCCCCAGCACCACGAACTCGAGGCCGAAGATCGCGCCGGCGATGGGCGTGCCGAAGACCGAGCCGAAGCCGCCCGCCACGCCGGCGGCCAGCAGCTGCCGGCGCAGCGGCGCCGGGAGCCTGAGCCGGTGCGAGAGCCAGTCGGTGAGGCTGGCCCCCATCTGCACGGCGGTGCCCTCGCGGCCGGCGCTGCCGCCGAAGAGGTGCGTCACCACCGTGCCGCCCAGGACCAGCGGCGCCATGCGGAACGGGAGCTCGGGACCGTCGTCGTGGATGGTGTCGATCACCAGGCTGTTGCCGGCCTGCACCGCCTGGCCGTAGCGCTGCTGGATCCAGCCGAGCCCGAGCCCGGCCAGCGGGAGCGCGTAGATGATCTGCTCGTGGCCGGTGCGGAACCCGGTGGCCAACTCCAGCAGCCAGAGGAAGAGGGCCGAGCCGGCACCGCAGACGGCCCCGACCAGCGCACCGAGCAGGAGCCAGCGGAGCAGCGCCACCAGGTGGTCCCACCGCGCGCCGAGCTGGAGGCCTGGCGCTGCGGCGGGCGCCGGAGCCGGCCTCGCTGTCGACGGAGAGTGTGGCTCGGCGGGAGCGGTCACGGTGCGGGATGCGCTCCCGGCCCGGCGGGTGAGGGCGCAGGGAGCACGCTAACACGCGGATCTCCGTGTCGCCCGCTTCGCGCTCCTGCGTGCGCCTCGACGCGGCTGGCGCCGGCCACGGCCGGTGGCGCCCTGCGTCAACCGAGTCAGAACCGTGGATTGGCGTCGCCGCGCGCGCACCAGCGCAGCCTGCTGATTCCTTCACCCACCGATGATGTCGAGTTGTGCAAAAGGCGTGCCTCGACTCCCTGCTCCCTTGACACGCTAGTCCGATGGGGGTTTTCTCCCCGCCCTACAAACACGAGCGAGCCTCACAACCCCACGTCTCCGAGGACGAGCGATGACCACAGACTTCAGCCCCAAGCCGAACCCGCCGTCGAGCGCAATCCCCAAGAAGAAGATCCGCCGCGAGGACGCGCTCGAGTACCACTCGCGCGGCCGCCCCGGAAAGATCGAGGTGGTCGCGACCAAGCCCTGCGCCACGGCGCGTGACCTGGCGCTGGCCTACTCGCCCGGCGTCGCCGAGCCCTGCCTCGAGATCGAGAAGGACGAGGAGGCCTCGTACCTCTACACGGCGCGCGGCAACCTGGTGGCGGTCCTCTCCAACGGCACCGCCGTGCTCGGCCTCGGCGACATCGGCGCGGCCGCCGGCAAGCCGGTCATGGAGGGCAAGGGCGTCCTCTTCAAGCGCTTCGCCGACATCGACGTCTTCGACATCAACGTCAACTGCAAGGACGTCGACCTGCTCTGCAAGATCGTCAAGTCGCTGGAGCCGACCTTCGGTGGCATCAACCTCGAGGACATCAAGGCCCCCGAGTGCTTCGAGGTGGAGGCGCGGCTCAAGAAGGAGATGAACATCCCGGTCTTCCACGACGACCAGCACGGCACCGCCATCATCTCCGGCGCCGCCCTGCTGGGCGCGCTCGACCTGAATGGCAAGAAGATCGAGGAGATCAAGGTGGTGGTCTCCGGCGCCGGGGCCTCGGCCATCGCCTGCAGCAGGTTCTACCTGGCGCTCGGCGTCAAGGTCGAGAACGTCATCATGGTCGACACCAAAGGCGTCGTCTACAAGGGACGCGCCGAGGGCATGAACGAGTACAAGGCACAGTTCGCCTCCGACACCAAGGCGCGCACCCTGGTGGAGGCGGCCAAGGGCGCCGACGTGCTGCTGGGCTGCTCGGTCAAGGGCCAGTTCACGCAGGACATGGTCAGGTCGATGGCCAAGGACCCCATCGTCTTCGCGCTGGCCAACCCCGACCCGGAGATCAGCTACCCCGAGGCCAAGGAGGCCCGCGCCGACGTCATCATGGCCACCGGGCGAAGCGACTACCCGAACCAGGTGAACAACGTCCTCGGCTTCCCCTACCTCTTCCGCGGCGCCCTCGACGTGCGGGCCCGGCAGATCACCGAGTCGATGAAGATGGCGGCGGCGCGCTCCCTGGCCGAGCTGGCCAAGCAGGACGTGCCAGAGGCCGTCTCCCGCGCCTACGGCGGCGAGAAGTTCCGCTACGGCCGTGAGTACATCATCCCCAAGCCGCTTGATCCCCGGGTGCTGCTCTGGGTGGCCCCGGCCGTGGCCAAGGCGGCCATGGACGAGGGCGTGGCCCGCGTCAAGGTCGACCTGGTCGAGTACCGCGAGCGGCTGCGCAAGATGCAGAGCCGGTCGCACCAGGTGATGGGCGGGGTCTTCGAGAAGGCCAAGCAGTCGGTCAAGAAAATCGTCTTCGCCGAGGGGCACCACCCCAAGATCCAGCAGGCCGCGGCCATCCTCCGCGAGGAGGCGATCTGTGAGCCCATCCTGCTGGGGCCGGTCGCGGCCATCCGCAAGTCGATCACCGACCTGCAGCTCGAGGCCCTCGACGGCGTCACCATCATCAACCCTGAGGAGAGCGCGGACTACGAGACGCACGTCAAGGCCTTCTGGGAGCGGCGCCAGCGCCGCGGCGTCACCTACGAAGAGGCGCGCCGCATGCTGCGGTTCCGCAACTACTTCGGCTCGGTGATGGTGGAGACCGGGTCCGCCGACGGTCTGGTGACCGGCCTGACCACCGGCTACGCCGACGCCATTCGTCCGCCGCTCGAGGTCATCAGGACCCGCGTCGGCAAGCGGGCCGCCGGCGTCTACATCGTGGTCACCAAGAACGACTTCAAGTTCTTCGCCGACTGCACAGTCAACATCGACCCGACCCCCGACGCGCTGGCCGAGATCGCCCTGGCCACCGCCGACCTGGCCCGCTACTTCGACGTCACCCCGCGCATCGCCATGCTCAGCTACTCGTCGTTCGGCAGCGCCGCCGGCGACAGCCCCCGCAAGATGCGCGAGGCCACCGCGCTGATCCGGCAGCGCCGCCCCGGCCTGGAGGTCGAGGGCGAGGTGCAGGTCGACATCGCCACCAGCCAGGAGGTCCGCACCACGGAGTTCCCGTTCTCGACGCTCACCGACGACGCCAACGTCTTCGTCTTCCCCAACCTCGACTCGGCCAACATCGCCTACCAGATGCTGGAGCGGGTGGGCGGGGCCGAGGTGATCGGGCCGGTGCTGCTCGGCATGCACAAGCCGGTCAACGTGCTGCAGATGGGCTGCTCGGTGCAGTCGATCGTCAACCTGGCCGCCATCACCGCGCTGCGCGCGCAGGGCGATCAGTTCTTGTTTTAACATCAAGACCTGCTCCTCCTCAAGGGGAGCAGGTCTCTTCATGTCGGAGGCCGCTCCTTCAGCACCCCGGCCTGGGTCCTGCTTCATCCTTGTCCACCCCAGCACGGGGGCGGTAGGGGACGCCTCAAGTCTGGATGCCCAACCTGGGGAAGATCCAGGTCTGGAGCACCCACCAGCCGGCGACGAAGAGGACCAGCTGCAGCAGGTCGTTCACGTGACCAGCCCGCTGAGCGCCCGGTGGAGCTGCGCGCGCACGTCGCCGGCCAGCACCTTGAACCGCTCGTCCTGCCCGGCCAGGGTCTTGAGCGGGTCGACGGCGGTCACCACCGTGCTGCCGTCGTTGGCCTCGTAGACCACGACGTTGCAGGGCAGCAGCACGCCGACCCCGAGATCCATGCCGAGCGCCTCGAGGGCGAAGTTGGGGTTGCAGGCGCCGAGGATCTGGTAGCGCCGGAAGTCGACGCCCAGCTTCTCCTTCATGGTCGCCTTGATGTCGATGCGGGTGAGGATGCCGAACCCCTCGGCCTTGAGCCGCTCGGGCACCTGCGCCAGCACCTCGTCGTACTTCGCCTTCAGCTTCCAGCTCATCCCCAGCTCGGCCATTGATCTCTCCTCCCAGGTGGGAGCCTGCTCCTCGAGGGGAGGTTCGCGCCTGCTCCCTTCTGGGGTGGAGGGACGATCGGGCCTAGAGCGCCACCCGCAGCGCCACGCCGAGGTCGAGCACTGGCACCCCGACGGTGATGGGGACCGGCGGGAGCCCGGCGCCGCCGGCGTCGGCGCCCACCGTGCCGCCGAAGCGGAACTCGCCCCACTGGTGGCCGACGTGGCCGGCCACGAAGGTCTCGAGCCGCAGCCAGGTGTTGAGCTTCACCGAGTGGTCGAGCCGCACCAGCCCGGAGCCGTCAGAGAGGCTCCCGAGCGCGCTCAGGGTGAAGGTGGTGTCGTTCCAGCGCCCCGGCGCCGGGAGGTAGAGGTAGAGGCCGAGGTACTGGCGGGCCAGGGAGAAGGGGAGGAAGGCGGGGCGCCGGTCGGGCGTGTCGCGCTGGCCGGGAATGCCGTGCAGGTTGGGCAACGCCAGCAGGTAGGGGTAGAGGTCGGCCGAAGCGTAGCCGGAGGCGTCGTAGGAGTACTCGGCGCCCACCGTGAGGGTGTCCTGGTCGGAGTACTTCCAGCTCCACTCGGCGCCGACCACCGCCGCCGGGGTCAGGTTGGTGAACTGCTCGACCCGATAGCGGTCGAAGACGCCGGCGGCCGGGTCGGCCCCGGGGACCAGCTCCCAGCGCGGGGCGTCGCGCCCCTTGCGCAGCGCCAGCTCGAAGCGGAGATCGAGCTCGCCGAGCGGGAAGGAGCCGTCGGCGCCGAAGCGCGGCGCGTGGCCCTTCTGCGCCATGCCGTCGACCGCCAGCTCGACGTTGCCGAGCACCACCTCGGCGCGGCCGCCGTAGCCGACCTGGCCCAGCGTCGAGATGGTGGTGACGGTGCCGTCGGGCTGAAGCCCGCCGGAGAGGTCCTCGAGCAAGGCGATGCCGTAGAGGTTCCAGCCGCGCTTCTCCCAGGGGAGATGGGCCTTCACCATGGTGACGCCGCTGCGCTCGTCGAACTGGGTGAGCGGGTTGCGGCGGGTCGGGTGGAGGTAGTCGGTCGGGTTCCAGAAGCAGCCGGTGCCCCACTTGACGTGCTGCTTCCCTGCGGTGACGAAGACGGTCCGGCCGAGATCGAAGTTGATCCAGAGCTGGTCGAGCAGACTGCGCGTGGTCTGGGCGGCGGGGGCGCTGCCGAGCAGGGCGGCCTGGGCGCCTGCGCCTGCACCGGCGCCGATGCTGGTGCCTCCGAGCGACGGGTCGTAGAGGAGCCGCCCCAGCGCGAAGGCCCGCACCCGGTCGTTGGGCCGGGCGTCGAGGTAGACGTCGAGCAGCGCCGGGGCGGAGAAGGCCCACGCAGATGGGGGCGTGCCGCGGGTCCAGCTGCTGACGGCGCGCAGATAGGCGAGGCCGCCGAGCTTGAGCCAGTCTTCCCGCTCGCCGCTGATCAGGCCGGTGGCGCGCGGGCTGGTCCCCTCCCCCAGCAACTCGTCGCCGCGGCTGTCGGACGCAGGGGCCGGAGCCGGGGTGGCGGGCGGGGCGGGCGCCGGGACCGCGGTCGGGGCCGGGTCGCCGAACAGCTCGGCCTCGTCAGGCCGCGGCTGGGCCCGGGTGGCGCCCAGCGGCGCAGCGGCCAGCAGGGCGGCGGCGCAGAGGGTGAGGGCGGCGGGCCGCCGGCTCGGGGCGGGCGCGCTCACCGGCTCCTCGACTCCAGCCAGGCCTTCGTGAAGAGGTTGGCCTCCAGCGGCCGCAGGTCGATCTCCTTGATCAGCACCAGCGTCTGGTTCCCCTTCTCGATCTCGTCGAAGAAGCGCATCTCCTCGGGGTACCAGACGTCGGTCCCCTTGGACGGCGAGAGCACCTTCTTCCACTTCGGGTAGTAGGCGGTCCGCATCAGCTTGCCGGAGAGCGCCAGCTCCTGGCGCTTCAAGATGTTCTGGGTGGCCTGGTCGACCCAGAGCTCCAGCTGCGGGAAGGCCACGTCGACGCCGGCCTTCACCCTGAGGGAGAGGTGCCAGGCCTGGTACTTGCCGAGCGCCGCCGCGCCGACGTAGGTGGCGTCGTACTCGTCGGCCAGCTTCGACTCGGCCAGGTCGCCGCGCCGGGTGTCGGTGCCGCCGATCCGCTCGCGCTCGGTGCGCCGCTCCCAGCGCCCGGTCGAGGGGTCGTACATCCAGAGGTTCTTCTCGATGCGCAGGTAGCCCTTGCCGGCCTCGGCCTTGGGCTTGGTGAAGAGGAAGAGCTGCTTGTCGTCGGCGTCGCGCCGGTAGACCAGCAGCTCGGAGACCACGTCGGTCTTCCCCTTCTCCTTGGCCTCCATGTAGCAGAGGGCCTTCCAGTCGCCCTGGTTGCGCTGGCGGTCGTCGATGAGCCTCACCAGGCTGGCGAGCCCGGCGGGCGTGGCCGGATCCGGGGCGGCGGCGAGGGCCGGCGCGGCGGCGGCGGAGAGCAGCAGGACGGCGAGCAGGCGGTGCATGGCGTTCACCCGATGTGGTGCATGGCGGTGATGGGCTTGAGGCGGGCGGCGCGCAGGGCCGGGGCCAGCGAGGCCACCACCGTGACCAGCGTGAGCAGCAGCACGTCGCTGACGGCGTCGGCGGCGCGGAGCTGGAAGGTGAGGTGCTCCTGGGAGAGGAAGAGCTGGACCGCCTCAGGCACCCGGATGGCCGCCGCGTTCAGGCCGGCGGCCAGGGCGCTGGCGCCGAGGGCCCCGGCGGCACAGCCGGCCAGGCCGAGCAGGGCCGTCTCCAGCATGAAGAGCCAGAGCACCTTGCGCCGCTGCATGCCGATGGCGCGCAGCGTGCCGATCTCGCGGGTGCGCTCGCGGATGGCGATGGCCAGGGTGTTGAGGATGCCGATGACGATCACCACCATGAGGATGAAGACCAGCAGGCCGGTGAAGACCTTGATGCCCCAGATGAACTGCTTGAACTGGCCGAGCTCGTCCTCCCAGGTGGTGACGTCGAGCTTCTGGCCGGTCCAGTCCTCGCTGGGGACGGTCTGGAAGAGCTTCATGTAGTAGGGCTGCGGGTCCGGCTCCATGACGCGCCAGCCCTGCCGCTGGAACTCCTCGCGCAGCCGCGCCGCCACCAGGGCGGACTGCCCGCGATCCTTGAGGAAGAGGTGGATGGCGCCGGTGGCCTCCGGGGAGAGGCCGTAGAGCCCGCGCAGCGAGTCGGCCTGGATGAAGGCCGAGAAGGCCGACATGATGCCGACGTTCTTCACGACCACCACCACGCGCACGTCGACGGTGTTGTTGACGCCGCGCTCGGTCGGGGCCGAGAGCGTCAGGACGTCGCCCACCGAGACCTTGAGCCGCTCGGCCTGCCCCTGGAAGAGCAGCATGGTGTTGGGCCTGGCCAGCTCGTCGAGCGTCCCGCCGATGGGCTGCAGCACGCGCCGCACCGCCGGCTCGTGGGCGATGTCGACGCCGCCCAGCACCAGGTCCATCGAGGCGCTGTCGGAGACCGCCTTGGCCCAGCCCCGGCCGCGGACCGTGTAGTAGTCGAGCTCGGGCACGGCGGCGCGGGTGGCCTCCAGCACCTTGGGGTACCCCGAGACCAGCGGCGCGGCCGAGCCGCTGGTGACCTTGAAGAAGCCGCCCACGTTGACGTCGCCGGTCATCAAGGTGGTGGCCGACTCCATCATCGAGCCCTCGATGCCGGCGGTGAGCGCGCCCAGCAGGACCAGCAGGCCGGTCACCGACGCCAGCGCGGCGCCGAGGAAGAGGTTGCGCCGGGTGTGGCGGGTCAGGTTGCGGGCGGCCACCTGCAGGTCGACGAGCAGCATGGTCAGTCCTCCGTGGACATCGCCTCGACGGGCGTGACCCGCATGGCGATCCAGGCCGGGTAGAGGGCGGAGGCGACGGCCACGCCGAGCACCAGGACCAGCGAGGCCACCACGCTGGTCCCGCCGATGCGCGGCAGGAGCGCCGGGCCGGAGAAGAGGAAGAAGAGCAGGTCGGAGGTGGCGGGGATGCCGCCGGTGGCGCGGATCACGGCCACCACGCCCCCGCCCAGGGCCGCCCCGGCCAGCCCGAAGACCACGCTGACGGTGATGATCTCGACCAGCAGCATGCCCACCACGAAGCGCCGCTGGGCCCCGATGGCCCGCATGGTGCCGACCTCCTTCACCCGCGCCAGCGCCGCCATCACCATGGCGTTGTTGATGATCACCAGGGCCACGCCAAAGAAGATGATGACCGCGAAGATGAGGATGCCGCGCAGCAGCAGCACGAACTGGCCGACCATGCCGGAGGCCGCCTCCCAGTCGATGACCTTGAGCTTGAGGCCGGCGGCGTCGGCCGCCGCCTGGACCGCCGCCTGCGACTCCCGGATGCGGCCCGGGTCGTGGAGCAGGATGGCGGCGTTGAGCGCCACGCCGTGGTCGATCTCCTCCTGGGTGTAGGCCCGGGTCTCCTCGGCCTTGGCCGCCTTGCGCTTGGCCCCCACCCCGGCCAGCAGCTGCCGCTCGTCGATGGCGGCGGCGCGGGTGGTCTCCACCTGCCTGCCTGGCCCCTCCCCGCCGAAGAGGGCCGCCTCGGCCTCCTCGCGGGAGACCTGGGTGGCGCCCATCTGGGTGCGGATCTTCGCCAGCTCCTCGGCCTTGTCGCTGGTGACGTAGCCGTAGAGGTCGCGGAAGGACTGGAGGTCGACGACGCTGGTGGTGCCGGCGATGCCCGACTTCTCGATCCCCCTGTACTGGATGAAGCCGTAGACCTTGACGTTGACGGCGTTGAAGGCGCCGGTCTTGCCGGGCGCTTTGATGGTGATGACGTCGCCGACGCTGATCTTGTAGAGGCGCAGCATGGGCGCCAGCTGCTCGTAGAAGACCTGGTAGTGCCGATCGAAGTTGGCGTCGTCGAGGTCGAAGAGGCGGGCCAGCAGGGCCGGCAGCTCCTCGCCGGCTGGGGCCTCGAGCGCCGGCCGCAGCCGCCGCTCCGCCTCGGCCGCCTGCAGCGGGTCGAGCTGGGCGAGGATCTCGCGGGCCCGGCTCCGGGTGTCCTTGACCCAGCGCTGCAGCTCCTCCTCCTTGGCGATGCGGGCGTGAAAGCGGTCGCGCTTGTCCTTGATCTGGTCGAGGCGGCGGGCGTTCTTCAGCTTGAGCCACTCCTCGGCGTACTGCTTGCCGAGCAGGATGCCGCGCTGGCCGGGCGGGATGGCCGTCCCCTCCGCCACCTCGGCGAGCTCGAAGGCCTTCATGAAGGCGGCCACGTCGGTCCCGACGTAGCGGATGAAGGTGAAGCCGGAGTCCATCGCCAGCGGCGTGACCTTGTTCTCGAGGAACTCGAGGCCTGCCAGCGGGTCGCGGTCGAACTCGATCCAGAAGGCAGGCACGGCGGCGTGGTCGAGGTCGGCCCGCTGGGCCTTCCGCAGGCTGGCGTCCCGGCCGTTGGGATCGACCAGCACGCGGGCCTGGGTCAGCTCCTCGGCCAGCAGGGCGATGAGCCGCTGCACGTGGGCCTTGCGCGCCTCCAGCCCGCGCCGGACCTCGGCGTCGCCGGGGCTGGCCTGCAGCTGGCGGACGTCCTCGCGCAGCTTGGCCAGGGTCACGTCGAAGACGTTGCCGGTGGCCACCAGCGCCTGGTCGATCCCCATGGGGACGATCATCTTCACGTTGGGGACCTTGCCGAGCACCTCCTTGACCCGGGCGAAGTCGGGGATGGGTTCGAGCAGCGACTCCCCGCGGATGCCGCCGTAGAGCTCCAGCTGCCCCTCGGAGGCGGAGGAGTAGACCTGCAGCTGCCCGCCCAGGCTCCCCTGGATCGAGGTGCGCATGCCCTGGTCGATGCTCTCCATCATCGAGGAGCCAACCACCACGATGAGCGCCCCGACCAGCACGATCAGGCCGATGATGACGGTCCGCACCCGGCTGGCCACCAGGTTGCGGAAGGCGATGCGAAGGAGGACGCGGGTGGCGTCGAGGCGTGCGCGCATGGAGGGCCTCCTCAGGCCGTGGCGCCGACCAGCTCGCGCACGGCCACCAGGCCGTCGGCGATGCGGATGATGGCGCTGGCGTGGGCCATCACCTTTGGATCGTGGGTGGAGAAGATGAAGGTGGTCCCGTCCTTCCGGTTCATGTCGCGCATCAGGTCGATGATGTTCTGGCCGGTCTGCGAGTCGAGGTTGGCGGTCGGCTCGTCGGCCAGCACCAGCGCCGGCCGCGTCACCAGGGCCCGCGCCACCGCCACCCGCTGCCGCTGCCCGCCGGAGAGCTCGCTGGGGCGGTGGCGCCCGTACTCGCCGATGCCGGTGGCCTCGAGCAGGCCGTTGACCCGCGCCGCCCGCTCGGCCTTGGTGAGCCCACCCTGCAGCAGCAGGGGGAACTCGATGTTCTGGAAGACCGAGAGCACCTGCACCAGGTTGAAGCTCTGGAAGATGAAGCCGATCTGGTGGAGCCGCAGGTCGGTGAGGGCCCGCTCGGTCAGCTTCGAGGTGTCCAGGCCGCCCACCTCGACCAGCCCGGTGGTGGGGGTGTCGACGCAGCCGATCAGGTTGAGCAGAGTGGTCTTGCCCGACCCGGAGGGTCCGGCCACCGAGAGGAACTCCCCCTTGTCGACGGTGAGCGAGACGCCGCGCAGGGCGTGCACCTGGGTCTTGCCCAGCAGGTAGACCTTGGTGACGTCGCGAACCTGGATGATCGACATGTGACGGCTCCCGGCCGGGCTCTCGGTCGCCGGCGCACCCCGGCGCCGGACTTGACTTAGCCACTAAGATGATGAGTTACTAAAGGGAACGACCGGCCATGTCAAGGACCCCTCACCGACCCCTCAAGACACTCGAAGCCCTGGCCCCGAAGGGACCGCCCCATGCCCCGGCCCGGGTCCTGCACGAGCTGGGGGAGGCGGCCGGCCTGCT
This sequence comes from Anaeromyxobacter sp., assembly GCA_025360965.1. Classification (GTDB taxonomy): domain Bacteria; phylum Myxococcota; class Myxococcia; order Myxococcales; family Anaeromyxobacteraceae; genus JADKCZ01. The sequence goes on from JANYBC010000255.1 coordinate 50,821, forward strand.
GGAGCAGGTGATGGCCGGCCGGCTTGGCCTGGCCCGCTCCGACTTGGTGGTGGCCTCGATCCTGGCGGTTCACGGCCCCCGCACCGCCGGCCAGCTGGCCGAGGCCACCGGGCTCACCAGCGGCGCCGTGACCGGCAGCCTCGACCGGCTGGAGTGGGTCGGCTTCGCGCGGCGCAGCGCCGACCCCGGCGATCGCCGGCGTGTCGTCGTCACCCTTCGTGAAGATCGGCTCGGCCCGGTGGTCGCGCTCAACGCGCCGCTGGTCGGCGCGCTCATGGCGCTTGACGATGAGTACAGTCCGGCCCACCGGGCGCAGCTGGCCGACTACGTGCGGCGGGCCGCCGGCCTCTTCCGCGCCGAGGCGCTGCGGCTGCGAGCCGAGGGACGGCCGGCCCCCCTGAAGAAGAGGGCGCGCCGGGCCGCCAAGTAGCCGGCGCCTCCCCCGGCGACTCAGGCGTCGGGCGGCACCACCCCGACCGCGAAGCCGCCAGGCTCCTCCTCCACCGCGACCAGCCGGATGAGCTCGCCGCACTCCGGGCAGGGCTCCTCCAGCTCCTGGCGCTCGCCGCCCCGGGGATCGATGAAGCAGACGACCCAGGCGCCGCAGCGCGGGCACTCGACCTCGTGGTCCACGCGCCATACTCTAGCTCCACCGTGAAGAAGAAGCCCTTCCACGCACCGCTCGAGAAGCTGGCCGCCAGGCGGCGGGCCCTGGCTGAGCCGCGGGAGCCGAGCGAGGAGGAGCTCTGGGCGCTGGCGACGGCCGGCGCGTCGCCGCTGCCGGCGGGCGCCGACCGGGTGGCGCCTGCCGCGCCAGGGTCGGCCGCCCGGAGGTCCTCCGCCGCCGACCTCGACGCCTTCGACGACGAGCAGGCCATGCTGGTCGGCGAGCCCTGCGAGGGTGCGCCGGGCGAGGCGCTGTTGGAGGGGGCGGTGAAGGGGCTCGACCGGGAGGTGGTTCGCCGGCTGCGACGCGGCGGCTACCGGATCGAGGGGCGGCTCGACCTCCACGGGCTGGCGCGTGACGCGGCGCAGGGCGCGGTGGAGCGGTTCCTCCGCGAGTCCCGGCTGGGTGGCAAGCGCTGCCTCCTGCTGGTCCACGGACGTGGCCGCCACTCCGCCGACCAGCAGCCGGTGCTGAAGGAGGCTCTCCACGGCTGGCTCACCACCGGTCGGTTTGGCCGGCAGGTGCTCGCCTTCGCCACGGCGCTGCCGGCCGATGGCGGGGCCGGGGCCCTCTACGTCCTGCTTCGTCGGGCCGGGCGCTGACCCACAAGGGGGGAGCGACCGGGAGTCGGTCACGTTTGGCCGCCGCGGAGGTCAGATCGTGGAGGGGGAGTGCCCTGCCCGGCGCCTCGCCGGTTCGACCAGGAACATCACCGAACGTCCACGATGGCACCCGCCACCATTCCTTCACCGCCCCCCGCGCCGATCCGATCCGGCGACTCGGTCAGCGACCTGCTGGCGCTGCTGGTTCGTGCGCCCGAGGTCGATCTCACCGGCGGGCTCGGTCCGCGACTCGGCCCCGGCGCCAGGCTGGGCCGCTTCGTCCTCGCCCACGAGCTGGGGCGTGGCCGGAGCGGGGTGGTCTACGAGGCGATCGACGCCGAGCGGGAGCGGCCGGTCGCGCTCAAGGTGCTCGCCCCGGGCCCGGCCGGCCTGCCCCGCGGCAGCGGCTGGGCGCAGCGCGAGGCGGCCGACCTGAAGCGGCTCGACCACCCGAACATCGTGGCGCTCCGCGGCGTCGGGTTCGGCCAGTCCGCGACCTACCTGGTCTTCGATCTGCTGCGCGGCCGGACCTTGCGGCAGCGGCTCGAGGACGGCCCGCTCGACCTAGCCGGCGCGCTCCGCATCGCCGCCGACGTGGCCAGGGGGCTGGCCCACGCCCACGCCCTCAGCGTGATCCACCGCGGCCTGACCGCCACCAAGGTCTTCATCTGCGACGATGGCCTGGTCAAGGTGCTCGCCTTCTCGCCGTCGCGCCGCCTCCCCTCCAACAGCCCTGCGGGCGAGGTGGACTCCAAGCTCTCGCCGGAGCAGCAGGCCGGCTGGCCCGGCGACGAGCGGAGCGACGTCTACGCCCTGGCGGCGCTGCTGCAGCAGATGCTGGCTGTGGCGGCAACCGCCGGCCACGCCACCCAGCCGGGCGGCACCTTCCTCCCCCGCCGCCTGCATCGCCTCCTCTCCGCCGGCCTGGCCAGCGACCCGGCCGACCGGCACCAGTCGGCGGCCGAGTGGCTCGACGAACTCGAGGCGGTGCGCCGCGGTCTCGACGGCCGCTGGCCGTGGCGCGGCCTCTTCGCTTCCGCGAGCTGACCGCGGTGACGGAGGTCAGGAACCTCCCGATTTCGTACCCGTTTGTGACCTTCGACTTTTGTGTCACAACCGCCCCGGCCTCTTATCTTCACATCTAGAGCCGGGGGGCTCTGGCTCACCGTGCAGCTGGCGGGGGGCCGCCGAGAGCGCGAGGGTCCGGGTTCTCCTCCAGAGGCCCGGGCCCCCGCGGCTCGCATTTTTCTTCTCCCCCCTCGCCCGCTGTCCCTCCGACGACTACCATATGGGTATGCCGGTCGAGGGGAAGGTCCAGAAACTGCTGGCCAGTGGCGATCTCCGCAGCGCGGCGACCGCGGCCATCCAGGGCTTCGGACCCAAGGTGCTCGGCTACCTGCGCTCCATCCTGCGCGACGACAACGACGCGGCCGACGCCTTCTCCCACTTCGCCGAGGATCTCTGGCGGGGCATCGGCGGCTACCGGGGCGAGGCGTCGTTCAAGACCTGGGCCTACAAGCTGGCCTGGTGCGCGGCCATGCACGTCCGCTCCGACACCTACCGCAGGCTGGGGCGCCGGCTCGAGAGCGGCGAGGCCTCCAAGCTGGCGCAGGACGTCCGCACCAGGTCGGTGGTGCGCGACGAGGTGCAGCGGCGCGGCCTCGACAAGCTGCGCGCCACGCTTTCGCCCGAGGAGCAGACGCTGCTCTTCCTGCGGCTCGACCAGCAGCTCGAGTGGAACGACGTGGCCGAGGTGCTCTCCGGGAACGGCGAGCCGATCGAGGCGTCCACGGTCCGCAAGCGCTACGAGCGGCTCAAGTCCGACCTGGCCAAGCTGGTCAAGGAGCAGGGGCTGGCCGACTAGCGCTGCACTAGCCCTCGATGGCCGCGTCGACGGGCGTGGCGGAGAGCAGCGCCGCCAGGGCCCTCGGCTCCACGCCGACGAGGAAGCCGCGCGAGCCGCCGTTGACGTAGATGAGCGGCAGGTCGAGCACGGTCCGCTCGATGAAGATGGGCAGCGCCTTGCGGGTGCCGAGCGGGCTGGTCCCCCCGACCTGGTAGCCGGAGTGGCGCTGCGCCACCTCCGGCCTGCAGGGGCTGATGCTCTTGCGCCCGAGCTGGCGGGCCAGCCCCTTCACCGAGACCTCGCGGTCGCCGTGCTGCAGCACGATGAGCGGCGCGCCGGCCTCGTCCTCCATCACCAGCGTCTTGACGACGGCGTGCTCGTCGACCCCCAGCTCGCGGGCGCTCACCGCGGTGCCGCCGCGCTCCTGGTAGCGGTAGAGGTGCTCGGTGTAGGCGAGCTTCCGCTCGCGGAGCAGGCGCGTCGCCGGGGTCGAGGGGGCCTTGCTCACGGCGTGGGGGCTCCGGTCCCGGTTCGTCAGCCCAGCTCGGAGGCGATGGCCCGCGCTGCGGCCACCGGATCCGGCGCATCTCGCAGCGGCCGCCCCACCACGATCACGTCGGCGCCGGCCCGGACGGCGTCGCCCGGGGTGGCGAAACGGGCCTGGTCGCCGGTGGCGCTCCCGGCCGGACGGACGCCCGGGACCACCAGCAGCGGCCCCGCCCCGACCGCGGCGCGGACCGCCGCCACCTCATGGGGAGAGCAGACCAGCCCGCCGGCCCCGGCCTCGACCGCCAGCCTCGCCAGCCTGACCACCGCCGCCTCCGGCGGACCGCCGAGACCGATGCGCTCGAGGGCCTCGGCGTCGAGGCTGGTGAGGACGGTGACGGCCAGGATGCGGACCCTGCCCCCGGCCCCGCGCACCGCGGCCCGGATCATCTCCGGCCCGCCGCTGGCGTGGATGGTGAGGAGCGCGGCCCCGGTGGCGGCCGCGCTCCGGGCGGCCCCCTCGACGGTGGCCGGGATGTCGTGGAGCTTGAGGTCGAGAAAGACCGGCAGACCAAGCGCCGCGGCGGCGCGCACCACCGGCGGCCCCTCGGCGGTGAAGAGCTCCAGCCCCACCTTGAGCATCCCGACGTGCGGGGCGATGGCGCGGGCGAAGGGGGCCGCCTCCGACCAGGAGGCGAAGTCGAGGGCGCTGCAGATCCGCTCCCGGGGCGCGGTCATGCCTTCCCCACCTGCATCTTGCCCACCTCGCGCAGCAGCGCCTCCGCCTCCGGCCTGGGCATCACGTTCTTCACCTCGAAGAGGGCGAAGGTGAGCAGCTCCTCCAGCCCCTCCAGCGAGCGGGCCTTGGCGGCGGCGCCCCGGTAGGAGCCGGTGGCCGTGACGTTGGCCAGCACCCGGGCCACGTCGAGGTCACCGTCGGCGCCGAAGCGAATCCCCTCGAAGACGAAGCGCCGCCCCTCCGGCATCCGGGAGAAGTAGCTGTCGAGCCGCCGCTCGGCGCCGGGGCGGGCTCCGGCCAGCGCGGCGTGGACCCGCTTGAAGATGCGCCGGTAGAGCGAGAAGGGGCCACCCTGGCGAACCAGTGTGTCGCTGCTGCCGGTCGCGGCTTCGATGCCCGGCCCGGCCCCGAGGATGGCGTTGACGAGCGGTGACTCGACGGCCGGTGCCAGCACGCCGGCCTCGAGGAGCGGCGCCGCCTCTCGCAGGGCGAAGAGCAGCCCGAGCCGGCTCTCGTCGGCCGCCTCGGCGAAGGTCCGGCGGCCCTCCAGCGCCTCGAGGAGCCGGTGGCCGAACTCGCCCAACCCGGCCGGGATGGGGCCGCGCCGGGTCAGCAGCGCGCCGCGACCGCCGACCGCGGCCAGCAGCCGCTCGGTCTCGTCGACCCGCTTGAGCCCCTCCAGCAGCAGGTCGCGGGTCCGCTCCGGGAGCCGCACCTCGTTCTGCTCGCCGTGCGGCCCCTCCACGAAGAGGAACTCGCCCTCGGTGTCGAGGAAGGCGTTGAGGAGGATCTCGCGGACCTGCGCGGCCACGCCGGCGTAGAGGTCGGCGGCGGTGATGACCCCCTCGTCCACCAGCACCTGCCCGAGCAGCCGGCCCGGCTCCACCTCGCCTCCCAGGCGGTCCAGGGCCTCGCGGCCGATCAGGCCGCCGCGCCAGAGCACCGGGCCGAGCCGGTCGCCCGGCTCGGAGGAGGCGGCGAAGACCAGCTGCCCCTCGCGGAAGTAGAGGCTGCGCCGGTGCGGGCGCTCGCCGGCCGAGGCGCCGCCCGGGCCGGCGAAGGAGAGCCGCAGCACCCCGCTCTTGAGCGAGGTGAAGATGAGCTGGACCACCTCGAGGATGGAGAGCGCCGAGAGCGTGCCGGCCAGCCAGGGGCGGCCGTCGTGCGGCGCCTCCAGCTCGCTCTCCCCGCTGCCGTGTGGCTCGCCCACCCGTCGCTCCCTTCGCCTACCGCCCGGCCACCAGCGCCGCAGCCTTGGCGGCCACCTCGCCGATGGGGACCAGGGTGACCTCCTTGCCGCCGCGCAGCTTCCACTCCACCTTGCCCTCGGCCAGCCCCTTCTTGCCGACGGCGATCCGGACCGGGTGGCCGATCAGGTCGGCGTCCTTGAACTTCACGCCCGGCCGCTCGTCCCGCTCGTCGAAGAGCACGTCGACCCCGGCCGCGGTCAGCGCTGCCACCACCTGCTCGGCCGCCTCGACCAGCTCCGGCTCCTTGCCGAGCGTCAGCACCGCGACGTGGAACGGGGCGATGGCGAGCGGGAAGACGATGCCGTCGGCGTCGTGGTGCAGCTCGATGGCGGCGGCCAGGATGCGCTCCACGCCGATGCCGTAGCTCCCCATGACGATGGGCACCTGGGCCCCGGACGCGTCGAGGACGCTGGCCTTCAGGGACTCGGAGTACTTGGTGCCGAGCTTGAAGATGTGCCCGACCTCGAGCGCCTTGAAGACGTCGAGCGTTCCGTCGCAGCGCGGGCAGCCCTCGCCGGCCTTGACGCTGCGCAGCTCGGCCAGCTTCCCGTGGACTAGCAGGTCGCGCCGCACGTCGACGCCCTTCCAGTGGAAGCCGTCCTCATTGGCGCCGGTGACCATGTTGGTCCGGTCGGCCACCGAGGGATCGACGAAGACCGGCGCCGCCGTGAAGCTGACCGCGCCGAGCGAGCCGGCGCTGGCCCCCATGATAGCCGGGATCTCGTCGGCCCGGGCCGGGCGGACCTCGACGGCCCCGGTGGCGGTCTGCAGCTTGGCCTCGTTGAGCTCCTGGTCGCCGCGCACCACCGCCACCACCGGCTTGCCGTCGGCCACGTAGATCAGCGACTTGAGCTGGCGCCTGGCGCCGACGCCGTAGGGCTGGCGCTGCAGCGCCTCGATGGTCACCACGCCGGGCGTGGCGAACTTCTCCAGCGCCGGCGGGCCGGGCTGGTCGGGGAGCTGCTCGAGGCGGGAGGTGGCGGTCTCGGTGTTGGCGGCGTACCGGCACTTCGGGCAGGCGGCGACCAGATCCTCGCCGGCGTCGGTGCGGACCATGAACTCGGACGACTCCGAGCCGCCCATCGAGCCGGAGTGGGCCTGCACGGCCACGAAGTCGAGGCCGCAGCGGGTGAAGATCTTCTGGTAGGCCTGGCGCTGGTCCTCGTAGCTCTTGTCGAGGCCGGCCCGGTCGACGTCGAAGGAGTAGGCGTCCTTCATGGTGAACTGTCGGACCCGCAGCAGCCCGGACTTGGGGCGCGGCTCGTCGCGGAACTTCGACTGGATCTGGTACCAGACCTGCGGCAGCTGCCGGTAGGAGCGCAGCTCGTCGCGGGCGATGGCGGTGAAGATCTCCTCGTGGGTCATGCCGAGGCAGTAGTCGCCGCCCTTGCGGTCCTTGAGCCGGAACATGTTGTCGCCCATCACGTCCCAGCGCCCCGACTCCTTCCAGAGGTCGGCCGGGTGGAGGGCCGGCAGGTAGAACTCCTGCGCCCCGATCGCCTCCATCTCCTCGCGGATGATCTGCTCGATGCGGGTGAGCGAGCGCCTGGCGAGGGGGAGGTAGTCGTAGATGCCGGCGCCGAGCTGCCGGACGAAGCCGGCCCGGACCAGCAGCTTGTGCGAGGCGACCGTGGCGTCGGTCGGGGCTTCCTTGAGGGTCGGGATGAAGGCCTTGGAGGCGCGGACGGCGGGCATGGTCCGCGCGTTATACCCCGGAGCCACGCGGCGGTGCAGGCGGCGCACGGGGTCGGGCGTGGGGTGCGGGGCTCGCATCCCCCTTCCCTCCCGCACGCCGGGACGGTACTCCTCGTCCGGGGTGGCGCGAGACCTCCCCGGGGAGCCGACGCGTGGAATTGCCGGAGCTGGCGCGGAGCGTGGGGGTCGGGCCGGTCCTCGGCCTGGGGGGGATCGCCGCGGCGGTCCTGCTGCAGCTCGCCGTCGGCCTCACCCTGCTGCTGCCGGCGCTGCGCTGGTGGTCGGGGAGGCGCTGCGGAGAGGCGGCGCCGGCTTGGTCCGAGTGGCTCGATCGCCGTGGCCGGCCGCTGCGGCGCCGGGTGCTGATCGCCACCCTGCTCACCACCCACCTCTACGGGCTGCTGCTGGTGGCGACCTTCCCGCGCCTGCCGGCCGCGCTGCTCGAGGCCCTGCGCAGCCGGTTCGGCAGCGACGCCGCCGGCACGCTGCTGCAGCTCGCCGCGTGGGGGCTGCTGCGCCTGGCGGTGAGCGTCGCGCTGGCCGGGCTGCTCCTGCTCTGGACGGCCTCGCGGAGCCGCTCCGAGGCCCGGCCCGACCTGGCCCGGGTCGCAGCCTGGATCGCCGCGGGCGGATTCGGCGCGGCGGCGCTGTCCGCCGGGCTGGCGGCGCAGACCCTGACCCCGTGGCAGCTCGAGGCGGTGCAGGGCGAGCTGCCGATGGCCACGGTGGTGGCGGGGCTCGGGCTGGCCCTGGCCGCGGCGCTGGCGCTCGGTCTCGGGTCGCTGCTCTGGCAGGGGGGCGCCTGGACCGCCGTGCGCACGCAGCGGCTGGCGAGCGTCCTGCTGGCGCTGGCGCTGGTGGTCGCCGGGAGCGGCGAGTTGGTGCGCGAGTCGCTGCGCCGGCCATGGCTGATCGGGGGCGGGAAGGTCGGCCTGCTCTACCTCAACGGGCTCACGCCCGACGAGGTGCAGCGGGCCCGCGCCGACGGGCTGGGGAGCGTCCGGCCGGTCCTCGGCGCCGACGGGGCCCCCTCCGGCGCTCGCATCTTCCGCGCCGCCTGCACGCCCTGCCATTCGCCGCGCGGGCTCCGCGGCGCGGTGGACGGGCTGCCTCCGGCGGCCATCGCCGCCTGGCTGCCGCGGCTGGATCGGGTCCGAGGCCGGATGCCGCCCTTCCCCGGCAACGCCGCCGACGCCGCGGCCCTGACCCTCTACCTGGCCGGCCTCGACGGCCGCCTCGACGAGACGCTGCTCCCGCCGCCGGGGCCGCTCATCGCCGCCGGCCGGCGCGTCATGGAGTACCGCTGCCTCGGCTGTCACCGCGACCTGCCGCTGCGCAAGCGGGTGGCCGGCTGGTCCATGCCGTTCGCCTACGAGGCGATCGGCCGGCTGCCGAAGCTCAACCCGGGCATGCCGGCCTTCGGCGGCACCGAGCAGGAGCGCCGGGCCCTGGCGGCCTGGCTCGCAGCGCTCGGCGCGGGGCTGGCGGACTAGGGAAGGCAGGGCGGCGCGGCACGCCGGTGTAGTCAGGGGTGCGCCTCCCTCCTCACGCCGCTCCGCGGACGGCCGGGGACCGCGTGCTAGGCTCCTCCCCGCAGCGCGCTCCTCGCGCCGGAGGTCCCCCCGTGCGTCGCATCCTCGCTCCGCTCATCCTGTCCGCCGCCGTCGCCACCCTCGCCGCCGGCTGTGGCTCGCCCGCGCCGCACGCCCCGCCGCCGGCCACGCCCCCCTCGGCGTCGGCCGTCAACGCCCTGGCCGACCTGCCGCAGGACCTCTCCCTGCCTCCGGGCCAGCGCAACTTCTGGGACCTCGACCGCGGCTTCGCCCTCTCCGACGGCGGCGACGACCAGTTCGACCGGGCCGTGCAGCTCCACCTCGGCCTCCCCAACCCGGTGCCGAGCGCCAACTCGCTGGCCGGCGACCTCGGCCCCGACCTGACCCCCTTCCCGTTCGACCAGGTGCTCGCCGAGCTCTCCTTCACGACGCCGGTGGTGACCCGCGACTCAGGCCGGCTCGCCGCCGTGGTGCCGCTGGTCCCGGCCTCGCTCGGCCACGAACTGGTGCTGGCCGGGAGCCACGGGGTCCCGGCCGCCGGCGGCGGGCCGCTCGGGACGCGGCTGTCGCAGGCCATCGACCTCCCGGCCGCCTCGGGGAACATGTTGCTCGGCTGGACCCACCACGGGGTGGTGCTCGACGGGACCATCCCCGGCGCAGCGCCGTCCTGGCGCGTCGCGGTTCGCGACACCGCCAGCGGCAACGAGCTGGTCGCTTTCACCTCCGGCGTGGGGAACCCCGGGCCGGTGGTCCCCCTCGACGTCTCGGCCTTCGCGGGGCGCCGGGTCGAGCTCCTCTTCGACCTGGTCGGCTCGCCGCGCGGGTACATGGCGATCGACGACGTCTCGATCATGAGCGGCGGCAACCAGCTCGTCGTCAACGGGAGCTTCGAGGAGGCCACCCTGGCCCCCTGGACCGTGACCGGTCCCGACCAGCCCTGCCAGGTGGTCTCGGGGAAGCGCGACGTGAAGGGACTGCAGGTGGAGCGGCGGGTCCTGGCCCGGCCCGAGGCGCGCTGGGCCCGCTTCGTCGATCGCTTCACCAACCTCGGCACCACCACAGTCACCACCGAGGCGAACTATCTGCACGAGCTCGGCGCCGGCCTGGAGGCGGTGATCCAGCGGAGCGGCAACCAGAAGTCGCTCTCCTCCTGGGACGGCAACGGGGTCCACCCTGCCCGGCGGGATCTCGCCATCGTCTACGGGGCCAGCGCGCTGCCGACCGCCTTCCGCTCCTCCACCGCCAGCCTGCTGGCCGACGGCTCCCCCTACGTCTGGACCCGCTTCCCGCTCAGCGTGGCGCCGGGCCAGACCAGGGTCGTCGTCCACTTCGTGGTGCTGGCCGAGAGCCGGACCGGCGACACCGCCTGGGACGCGACCACCCGCTCGGCGCTGGCCGACCGGGAGGCGGCCGCCATCGTCAACGGCTTCTGGAGCAGCGCCGCCTACCGCGAGGGGATGACCGCGGAGGACCAGGCCGGGCTCGTCAACTTCTAGGCGTCCGCTCGGCGGCGATCTGCAGCGCCTCCCCGATCAGCGCCTCCTCCAGCTCCTCGGCCTTCATCCGCTTCACGATCTTGCCGGCCTTGAAGAGCAGCCCGACGCCGCCGTGGCCGTAGGCGACGCCGACGTCGGCCGCCGCCGCCTCGCCGGGCCCGTTCACCTCGCAGCCCATCACCGCCACCGAGACCTCGCCCTTGACGGCCGAGAGCCGCTGCTCGACCCGCTCGGCGATGGGGATCATGGCCACCGAGCAGCGCCCGCAGGTCGGGCAGGAGGTGAGCGTGGCGCCGCCGAACTTGAGGCCGAGGGCCTTGAGCAGCATGCGCGCCACCTTGACCTCCTCGACCGGGTCGGCGGTCAGCGAGATGCGGATGGTGTCGCCGATGCCGTCGGCCAGCAGGATGCCGAGCCCGGCCGCCGACTTGACGGTCCCGCCCAGCAGCGTCCCGGCCTCGGTGACGCCGAGGTGGAGCGGGTAGTCGAACTTCTTCGAGAAGAGCCGGTTGGCGGCCACCGTCATGGCCACGTCGTGGGCCTTGAGCGAGACCTTGATCTCCCGGTAGCCCTCGTCCTCGAGGAAGCGGATGTGGCGCTCGGCGCTCTCCACCATCCCCTCGGCGGTGGGCCAGCCGTGCTTGTCGACGATGTCCTGCTCCAGCGACCCGGCGTTGACGCCGATGCGGATCGGCACCATCCGCTCCTGGGCCGCCTTGACCACCTCGCGGACCCGGTCGCGCGAGCCGATGTTGCCGGGGTTGAGCCGGATGGCGTGGATGCCGGCGTCGAGCGCGCGCAGCGCCAGCCGGTAGTCGAAGTGGATGTCGGCCACCAGCGGGATGGGCGTGGCCTTGCAGATGGACGGGAGCGCGTCGGCCGCCTCGGCGCCGGGCACCGCCACCCGCACGATGTCGGCCCCGGCCTCGGCCAGGGCGCGGATCTGGGCCAGCGTGGCTGCCGCGTCGGCGGTGTCGGTGGTGGTCATCGACTGCACCGAGACCGGCGCGCCGCCGCCGATGGCGACGCCGCCGACCTTCACCTGTCGCGTCGGGCGCCTGGCGCCGAGCGCCGACTCCTCACCCTGACCGTATCCACCCATAGGGTCCACCTCCCGGCGCTCCGATCCTAATGGCCGGACCGCCGGGCTTCCACCGAGAGCCGCGGCTACTTCTTGGGGGCCAGCTCGGCGTCGACGAGGGCCGTGAAGGCCTCGAGCTTCTGGGCGCCGGAGATGAGCCGGCCGTTGATGAAGAAGGCCGGGGTGCCGCGCACGCCGGCGTCGTTGCCGGCCTTGAAGTGGTCGGCCACCAGCTTGGCCTTCTCGCCGGAGTCGAGGCACTTGCTGAAGCGCCCCTCGTCGAGCTTCAGGTCGCGGGCGTAGGCCTTGAGGTCGGTGATCTCGAGCTTGGGCGTGGCCGCGAAGAGCCGGTCGTGCATCTCCCAGTACTTGCCCTGGTCACCGGCGCAGTGGGCCGCCTCAGCCGCCTTGGGGGCGAGGTTGTGGTTGGGGAGCGGGTAGTCGCGGTAGACCAGCCGCAGCTTGCCCTTGTACTTCTCCAGCTCGAGGAGGTCCTTCACGGTGGCCTCGGCCTTGGAGCAGTAGGGGCACTGGAAGTCGGAGAATTCGACGATGGTGACCGGCGCGTTGTCCGGGCCCTTCGACGGCCCGGTGGCGGCGACCTCGACCTTGGACGGCAGGTAGGGGGCCAGCAGCACCTCCACCTTGGCGTCGGCGCGGAGCTGGTCGATGTACTGGGCCAGCACCGCCTCGCTCTTCTGGCGGCGGAGGAACTGGACGATCTGCGGCTTGACCTGATCGAACGGCTCCTTCACCTGCCCGGCGGCCTTGGCGCGCTCGTAGAGGGCCCGGACCTCCTCGTCGGTCGGCTCGCCGACCTTGGGCGAGAGCACGACGCGGAGGAACTCGTCGACCGGCTTGCCGGCCACCTTGGCCTTGGCCTCGATCAGCTTCTGGTTGATGAGCTGGTCGAGCGCCGCCTTGCGCATGTCGTAGGTGCGCTGCTCCATGTCGTTCAGCTCGCCGCGGATCGACTTGTCGACGTCGCCGGCGGTGATCACCTCGGCGCCGATCCGGGCGACCGGCGCGTTGATCCCGGAGGCGGCCGCGGTGTCGGAGGCCTGCGTCGGGCGGGTGGACTGGCAGGCGATGGCGGCCGAGGCGAGCAGGCCGAGGACGACGTGACGGATGTGCATGGGACTCCAGACGGGGGATGAGGAAAGAACGGGGCAATTTGCATCGTCCCGGGGCTCAAGGTCAATCGGCGAGGGCCGGCCGCCATTCCCTGGCCCTGGCTCCTTCCCGCCCCGAAAGCGGTAGACTCCGCCTCCGCCCATGAGCACCACCGACACTTGGAATCCAGACCAGTACGCCCGCTTCGCCGGCGAGCGGCGGCAGCCGTGGGACGATCTCACCGCGCTGCTCTCGCCGCTCAGCCGACCGCGGGTCGTCGACCTCGGCTGCGGCGACGGCGCGCTGACGGCGGAGCTGCACGGGCGGCTCCAGGCGCGGGAGACGGTGGGCGTCGACAGCTCGCCGGCCATGCTGGAGCGGGCGGCGCCGCGTGCCGGGGCCGGGCTGCGCTTCAAGCAGGGTGACGCAGGCAGCTTCAGCGGCGGGCCGTTCGACCTGGTCTTCTCCAACGCGGCGCTCCACTGGGTAGCGGACCACGCCGCCTTGCTGCCCCGCCTCGCCGCGCTGCTGGCGCCGGGCGGCCAGCTCGCGGTGCAGGTGCCGGTGAACGACCAGCACCCCTCGCACCTGGAGGCGGCGGCGACCGCGGCCGAGCCGCCCTTCGAGGCGGCGCTGGGGGGCTGGCGCCGGGAGAGCCCGGTGCTGACCCCGGAGTGGTACGCCGAGGCCCTCTTCCGGCTCGGCTTCACGGCCCGGCGCGTGCGCGTCGAGGTCTACGGCCACGAGCTGGCCTCGCGCGACGAGGTGGTCGAGTGGGTGCGCGGGTCGCTGCTCACCGACTATCAGCGGCGGCTCCCGGAAGCGCTCTGGCCCGGCTTCCTGCAGCGCTACCGGGAGCGGCTGGCCGCGGCGCTGCCCGACCAGCGCCCCTTCCTCTACCCGTACCGCCGGCTCCTGCTCTGGGCGCGCCTGGCATGAACCGCTTCGTCGGCATCGACGCCGGGGCCGAGGCGATCAAGGTGGTGGAGCTGGCCGGCGAGCCGGGCGCGCTGCGCTGGACCCGCCGCGCCGCGGTCGAGCACCGCGGGCAGCCGGAGGTGGCGCTCAGCGAGCTGCTGGCCGGCTTCGACTGGGCCGGGGTGACCGGGGCGGCGGTGACCGGCCGGCTCGGCGCGCGGCTGGCCCTGCCGAGGGTCCCGCAGAAGCAGGCCCAGGCGGCCGGGGCCCGCTACCTGCTCGGCGATGCGCCGCTCACCGTGGTCTCGATCGGCGCGCACGGCTGCAGCGCGCTCGAGCTGCGCGGCGGCGGCGTCGAGCTCTTCCGCGAGAACGCCCGCTGCGCCCAGGGGACCGGCCACTTCCTGCGCCAGCTGGTGCAGCGCTTCGGGCTGGGCGTCGAGGAGGCGGCGGCGCTGGCCGCCGGGGTCGCCGACCCGGCCCCGCTCAGCGGCCGCTGCCCGGTGATCCTCAAGACCGACATGACCCACCTCGCCAACAAGGGCGAGGGGCGCGAGCGGATCCTGGCCGGGCTGCTCGACGCCATCGCCGAGAGCGCGCAGGTGCTGGTCAAGCCGCGCCGGGGCCCGGGCCGGCTGGCGCTGGCGGGCGGGGTGGCGCGCGCCGAGCGGGTGCGGGCCCACTTCGAGCGGTTCGCCCACCGCCACGGGCTGGCGCTGGCCGACTTGCGCGCCGAGGACGGCCTGCACCTCGACGCGCTGGGGGCCGCGCTGGGCGCCGCCGCCGATCCGCGCATCCCGCCGCCGCTGACCGGCCTGGTCCAGCCGGGCGTCGAGCCGCCGCTGGAGGTGCTGCCGCCGCTCTCGGCCGCGCTGGCCCGGGTCCGGCGCCTCCCGCCGCCGCCGCGCCGCCCGCCCGAAGGGCCGCGCGACGCGGTGCTCGGCTTCGACATCGGCTCGACCGGCTCCAAGGCGGTGCTGCTCGATCTGGCCACGCGCGAGCCGCTCTGGGAGGCCTACCTCAAGACCGACGGCGATCCGGTCGGCGCCGCCCAGGCGCTGGTGCAGCGGCTGCTGGCCAGCGCCGCGGCCTGCCACCGCGTGCTCGGCTTCGGCGCCACCGGCTCGGGGCGGGAGATCGTCGGCTCGCTGCTGAGCACCTGCTACTGCGGCGAGGCGGTCCACGTCGTCAACGAGATCGCCGCCCACGCCGCCGGGGCCCGCCACGTCGACCCGCGCGTCGACACCATCTTCGAGATCGGCGGGCAGGACGCCAAGTACATCCGGCTCTCGGGCGGGCGGGTCGTCGACGCCGCCATGAACGAGGCCTGCTCGGCCGGCACCGGCTCCTTCATCGAGGAGCAGGGGCGGCGCTTCCACGGCGTCGAGTCGGTGGGGCAGCTCGGCGCCGAAGCGCTGGCGGCGCCGGAGGGGGTGGCGCTCGGCCAGCACTGCTCGGTCTTCATGGCCGAGGTGATCGACGGGGCGGTGGCCCGCGGCGTGGGCCGCGGCCCCATCCTGGCCGGACTGCACGACTCGGTGGTCGCCAACTACCTCAACCGCGTCAAGGGGACCCGCTCGGTCGGGCAGGTGATCTTCTGCCAGGGGATGCCCTTCGCCTCCGACGCGCTGGCCGCCGCGGTGGCGCGCCAGACCGGCGCCGAGGTGATCGTCCCGCCGAACCCGGGGCTGCAGGGGGCCATCGGCATCGCCCTGCTGGCGGCGGCCGAGCTGCCGCTCGCCGGGCGGGCGCCGGCCGACCTGCGCCCCTTCCTCGGCGCCCGGGTGACGCGCAAGGACCAGTTCGTCTGCGCCTCGACGCAGGGGTGCGGCGGCGGCGGCAACCACTGCCGCATCGACCGGCTCGCCACCGACGTGGGCGGCGAGGCGCGGCGCTTCACCTGGGGCGGTGGCTGCGCCCTCTGGGACCAGGGGACCAGGCTGAAGAAGCTCCCCGACCTCGCCCCCGATCCCTTCCGCGAGCGCCGGGCGCTGGTGGCCGAGGTGGTGGCCGGGCTGCCGGCCCGCGGCGGGCGCCGGGTGGTGGCGCTGGCCGACGAGTTCCAGTTGAAGGGGCTGCTCCCCTTCTTCGCCACCTTCCTCCACCGGCTCGGACTCGACGTGGCGGTGGCGCCGGGCGGCGACCGGGCGGCGCTCAAGCGCGGCATCGAGGAGGCCAACGTCCCCTTCTGCGCGCCCATGCAGCAGTACCACGGGCTGGTGGCCGGGCTGGCCGAGCGCGGCCACGACCTGGTGCTGGTGCCGCTGGTGCGCCACCTGCCCCGGGTCGGCGGCGAGCGGACCTCCTCCACCTGCCCCATCGTCATGGGGGCGCCGGACGTGCTGCGGCTCGACCTGCCGGAGGAGGCCTCGGCCCGCCTGCTCTCGCCGGTCATCGACATGGGGCCGGAGGGGCTGGAGAGCGAGCCGTTCGAGCGCTCCTGCCGCGCCCTGGCGAGTTCACTCGGCGTCACCGACGAGGCGGTTTGGCGGTCCGCGCTGCACGACGGCCGGGCGGCGCAGGCCGGCTTCGACGCCCGGCTCCCGGCCCTGGGGCAGCGCGCCCTCGACTGGTGCCGCCAGCAGGCCGTCACGCCGGTGGCGGTGCTGGGGCGCAGCTACACCATCCACGACGAGGTGCTCAACTCCAACGTGCCGGCCATCCTGCGGGCCCAGGGGGCGGTCGCCATCCCGCTCGACTGCCTGCCGGTCCCGGCCGAGGCGCCCATCTTCGACGACGTCTTCTGGAGCCACTCGCAGCGGATGCTCCGCGCCGCCTGGCTGGTGCGCCGCACCCCGGGGCTCTACGGCCTCTTCTGCTCCAACTACGCCTGCGGCCCCGACAGCTTCACCGGCCACCAGCTCGCCTTCCTCATGGAGGGGAAGCCGTTCGCGGTCATCGAAACCGACGGGCACGCCGGCGACGCCGGCACCCGCACCCGCGTCGAGGCCTTCCTCCACTGCGTGCGCGAGGACCTGCGCGGCGGCGCCGGCGCGGTCCCCAACGACCCGGCCCGGCTCGACGTGGAGCGGCGCACCCTCGCCGAGCTGACCGCCCGCGGCGAGCGGGTGCTGGTCCCGCCCATGGGGCCGGAGGCCGAGGCGCTGGTGGCCGGGCTGCGCGGCCTCGGGGTGGCGGCCGAGGTGCTGCCGCGCCCGACCCGCGAGTCGCTGACGCTGGGCAGGCGCCAGACCTCCGGCAAGGAGTGCCTGCCGCTCACGGTGACGCTCGGCAGCCTGCTGGAGCGGCTCGAGCGGGCCGGGACCGAGGGCGAGCGCTACGCCTTCTTCATGCCCGGCTCCGACGGCCCCTGCCGCTTCGGCGCCTACCGCCAGCTCCAGCAGCTGGTGCTCGACCGGCTCGGCTGGCGCGACCGGGTGTCGATCTGGTCGCCGCCGCTGGGCGACTACTTCCGCGGCCTGCCGCCCGGCTTCGCCGCCATCGTCTACGCCGGCTTCTGCGCCTACGGGGCCCTCGAGGAGGCGCTCCACGACGTGCGGCCGGTGGAGCGGACCCCGGGCGCCGCCGAGGCGATCCACGCCGACGCTTCGGCCCGCCTCTCGGCCCTGCTCGAGGCGGCGGTGCGCGGCGACCTCTCGGCGGCCGCGGTGCTGCGCGAGGCCACCACCGGGCGGGTCTGGGGCGTGCCCCGGCTGGTGGGCGAGGCGGCGCTGGCGCTGGCGGCGGTCAAGGAGCCGCGCCGGGTGCCGAGCGTGCTGCTCACCGGCGAGATCTACGTGCGCTGCGACCCCTTCGCCAACGGCGAGGTGGCGCGTGCGCTGGAGCGGCGCGGGCTGCGGGTGCGGCTCGAGCCGCTCACCGAGTTCATCCAGTACACCGACTGGGTGGCCTGGAAGCGCGGCTGGAAGAAGGGGCTGGTGGCCCGGCTCGATCGCTGGCTGCGCGACCGGATCCTGGATCGCTGCCACGCCGCCGCCGCCGGGCCGCTCGGCCTCCCCGCCCCGCCCCCCATCCACGAGGCGGTGGCCGCCGCCGGTGACTACCTGGACCACCACGTCGAGGTGGAGACGCTGCTCACCATCGGCGTGCCGGTGCGGGCCTGGCGCCGCCGCGAGATCGACGCGGTGGTGAGCGTGGGGCCGCTGGAGTGCATGCCCAACAAGCTGGCCGAGGCGCAGCTCCACCACGTGGCCGAGCGCGAGGGGCTGCTCTCGCTCACCCTGTCGCTCAACGGCGACCCGCTCGACGCCGCCCTGCTCGACGGCTTCGCCTGGGAGGTGCACCGGCGGTTCCGCGAGGGGATCGTGGTAGGGGAGAGGCCATGCCCGGCCCCACCCCGCTGAGCTTCGAGCGGTCGCCGGCGATCTGGCCGTCGCTGGCCCGGGCGGTCCTGAGCCGCCGGCCCGCGCGCCTGGCCTCAGGGGAGACCATCCCGGCGCTGGAGGCGCGGCTGGCGCCCGGGCTGCCCGATCCAGGCCACCTCGAGGCCTACCGCGAGCTCTGCGGGTTCGAGCCGGACGAGCGGCTCCCGCTCACCTACCCGCATGTGCTGGCCGGCCCCATGCACCTGGCGCTGCTCACCAGCCCGGCCTTCCCGCTCAAGCTGCTCGGCCTCGTCCACCTGCGCAACCGCATCGAGGCCGAGCGGGCCGTCGGCCAGCGCGAGCCGCTCGACCTGCGCTGCCGCGTCGGCGGCCACCGCGACTCGGAGCGCGGGCAGGAGTTCGATCTCGTCACCGAGGCCCGCGCCGGCGGACGGGTGGCCTGGATCGAGACCTCGACGATGCTGGCGCGGCGCGGCGGCAGCCCGGCGGCCCGTCCGGCCCGTCCGACCCTGGCGGTGGTCCCGGCGCCGGCCGCCCCCGCGGGGGTCCGCAACTGCGAGCTCAAACTGGCCGCCGACCTGGGCCGGCGCTACGCCCGGGTCTCCGGCGACTACAACCCCATCCACCTGAGCGGCGTCACGGCCCGGCTCTTCGGCTTCCGCCGGGCCATCATCCACGGCATGTGGTCGCTGGCGCGCATCGCCGCCGAGCTGCAGCCGCGGGTCAGCGCCGGCGGCGTGGTGCTGGAGGTGGCCTTCAAGCTGCCGGTGCTGCTGCCGTCGCGGGTCGTGCTGCGCGACTGGCCTCGACAGGGCGGGCTCGGCTTCGCCCTGCTCGACGAGGCCGGCGAGCGGCCCCACGCCACCGGGCGCATGGTGGCGGGGTAGCGGGCGCGGCCCCGGCTCAGGCCCCGCGGATCCCGAGCTCGAAGCTCGAGCCCCCGCCGGGGTGACCCGCTCGTCGGTGTTGCCCCCGTCGCGCGGCCGGTTAGATGTTCTGCGCAGGCGGGACCATCCCGCCATCGCTCACCAGGAGAACCAGATGCGGCTCCTCGCCCCCGTCACCCTCGTCGCCTCACTCGCCTTCGCCCTGCCGGCCACCGCCGCGGGGAAGTTCCACCTCAAGAGCGCCGACGTGAAGGCGGGCGGCACGCTGACCGAGCAGCAGGTCTTCAGCGGCTTCGGCTGCAGCGGCGCCAACGTCTCGCCGCAGCTCGCCTGGGAGAACGCGCCGGCCGGGACCAAGAGCTTCGTGGTCACCGTCTACGATCCCGACGCGCCGACCGGCTCGGGCTGGTGGCACTGGGTGGTCTACAATCTCCCGGCGGCGACGATGGAGCTGGCCAAGGGGGCCGGGAGCGGCAAGGCCCCGCTGCCCGAGGGGACGGCCCAGGGCCGGACCGACTTCGGCGGGCCCGGCTTCGGCGGCGCCTGCCCGCCGGTCGGCGACAAGCCGCACCGCTACATCTTCACGGTCTTCGCGCTCAAGGTGGAGAAGCTCGAGGTGTCGGCCGACGCCTCGCCGGCGCTGATCGGCTACATGACCCGCGCCAGCTCGCTCGGCAGCGCCTCCTTCACGGCGCACTACGGGCGGAAGAAGTAGGGGCTGGGTCGTCCGCCCCGTTCAGCCTCGCCGCGGCCCCGCCAGGCTCACCACGGTGATGCCGGCCAGCACCAGCAGCGCCCCCCCGGCGAAGACCGGGGTGAGCGGCTCGCCGAGCAGGAGCACGCCGAAGCTGACGCCGAAGAGCGGCGTCATGAAGGAGAAGATCGAAATGCGCGAGGCGAGGTAGCGGCGCAGCAGCCAGAACCAGGCCAGGTAGGAGGCGAAGGAGATGACCAGGCCCTGGAAGAGGAGGCTGGCCCAGGCGGTGGGCGTGAAGTTCACCCGGCTGGCCTGGCCGGTGAGGGCCGCCGCGGCCAGCAGCAGCAGGAAGCCGACCAGCAGCTGGTAGAGGAGGGTCTGCGCCGGCGGCGCCTCGGAGAGCACGGAGCGGCGCACCACCACGGTGGTGGCGCCCCATGCCGCGCCGGCCGCGACGCCGAGGAGGTCGCCGAGCAGCGCCCCTTCGGCCGGGGCGGCGCCGAGCAGTCCGCCGCCGAAGGCCACGGCGATGCCGGCGAAGGCCACGAGGATGCCGGCCCACTGCAGTCGCGAGAGCCGCTCCGAGCGCACCGTGAAGTGAAGGCCGAGCGCGGTGAAGACCGGAGAGGTGTAGAGGAAGATCGCCATGTGGGAAGCGCTGGTGGTGCGGAGCCCCTCGGCCACGAAGAGGAACTCGGCGGCGAAGAGCGCACCGGCCAGCAGGCCGGGCCGGAGCGCCGGGCCGAGGAGGTCGAGCGGCTGGCGACGCCAGCGGGCCCAGCCGGCCACCAGCGCGGCGGAGAGGCCGGAGCGGAGGGCCACCTGCATGATGGGCGCGAGGTCGGGCGCCGCCACCTTGATGGCGACCTGCTGCAGCCCCCAGAGGGCGCAGAGCAGCACCATCAGGCCAGTGGCGGTGGCGTCGATGGGCTGGCGCTCGGTGGGCATGGGGGTGGGGATATAGCAGCAGGTCGGGCCGGGCGGGCCGGGGGGCGGCGGGGGGCGGCAGGCGGCGGCTGAATAGGCGGTGGGGTGGCTTCGTCTCCTCTACCAAGAGGGATTCGAACCACGGAGGAGCAGGCCATGACCACGTTCAGCCGACTCGTCGCCGCCGCAGCCCTGATCAGCGCCACCACCCTCGCGCCCGGCCCGGCCCGGGCCGATGACCGCGATGAGAGAGAGGAGCGCGGCGAACGCGGTCCGCCATGCGACGGCGGCGTGCGCTCCGATCGTGGTGGGAGAGACGACCGCGGCGAGGGGCGCGAGCGTGGCGAGTGGTCGGACCGCCGCGGATACGATGTCCGGTACGCGCCGCCTCCGGCCGCGCCGGGGTGGGTGGTCCGCGACGATCCCCGCTGGGGTGAGCGGGGCCGGTTGGACGGCCGCTGGGAGCGGCACGGCCGCGGCGAGCGCTTCATGCTGGTTCGCGCCGTCCGCCACGAGCTGTTCGAGCTGGAGCAGGGCCGCGCCGACTTCTATGCGCGCAACGCCTACCGACCCTGGCGGCTGGCCCGGTTCGACGCGGGGTACTTCGAGCGCCGCGCCGAGCTGGAGCGCCGGCTGGAGCGGCTGACCGTCGTCGCCTCGCGGTGAGGCTCAATCGCGGCGGGGCAAGTCGCGGCGGCGCATCATCGCGGCGGCGCCGGCTACTGGTGGCGCCGTCGCAAGGCACGAGCAGCGTCTCTAGATCGTCGAGGTCGAGGTCGAGGTCGGGGTCGAGGTCGGGGTCGAAGTCGAGGTCGGGGTCGGGGTCGGTCGGCTCCACTCCCCGACCGAGTGGCGCAGTGAGGGGGCTTCGGGCCCCGTCGCGGCCACAGGGGTGCGGTCGGCTCCGACCGGCCTTGCTTCGACGGCGGCGACTCGCATATCGAGGACCGACGTGACGAGGGCGGGTTCACCTCACGAAACCCACGTCCCTCTTGGGTTCCATGCACCTCGGCGCGCCCAGGAATGTCAGACCCTCATGAGACGCTGCGTGAATGATGACCACCGCCCACCCGATCCTTTCCTCGGCCGCGGCTTCGAACCACGGAGCGGCCTCCCCCTCTCTCGAACTCCTGGAAGCACGGCAGCTCCGCGACGCGCTCAAGCTCCTCCTCCGCAAGGAGCGGGCCGCCATGGCCGAGTTCCTGGTGGCGCTCGCCGACTTCGACCGCCGCCGCGGCTGGGAACCTCTCGGGCACGCCAACCTGTTCGCGTTCCTGGTCGCCGACCTGCGGCTCTCCAAGAGCGCGGCCTACTATCGCAAGAGCTCCGCCGAGCTGCTTCAGCGCTTCCCGGAGGTGATCGAGCCGCTCCGCGAGGGGAAGCTCTGCCTCTCCACCGTCGGCGAGCTGGCCAAGGTCCTGACCGCGGAGAACGAGGCCATCGTCACACCGCGCTTCTTCGGCCTCTCGTCGCGCGAGGCGCAGGAGCTGGTCGCCGAGTTGCTGCCGCGGCCAGTGCCGAGCACCAGGATGGTCGTGACCCGGGTGCCGGACCGGACGGTGGCGTATTCGGCCGTCACCGCGTCGGGCATCGCCGCGCCCCAGTTGCTCACGCTGGCGCTCGCTGCCCCCTCTGATCCCTCTGATCCCTCAGCCTCTGTCGCCCCCTCCGCCCCCTCCGCGCCTGCGACATGCGTGGACCCGAGTGTGGTCCCTCCTTGGCGATTCCCGACGTCGGGAATCGCTTTTGGGGGAGGCGCGGAGGAGGACATCGGCCGGCTCCTCGCCAATCGAGACGAGGTCGTGCCCCTCATTGCCAAGCGCGACGAGATCGTGCCGCTCACGGCGAACGTGCGCCGGATCCACTTCAACGTCGACAAGGAGGTGGTGAGGAAACTGAAGGCCGCTCGCGAAGGGCTCTCGCGTTCCATCCGCGGCGCCACCATGGAGCAGGTGCTGGAGGCCGCCCTCGACCTGCTCCTCGAGAAGCAGGCGAAGGTGCGTGGGCAGGTGAAGCGGCCGAGGGCGGTGCGGCCGACCGCGGCCGCGATGGATACTTCGACCGGGGCTGCGATGGCGGCGGTGACGGCGACGGTGGGGCCAGCTGGAACCGAGGCCCCGAATTCAAGCGCGACTGGGCCTGCGTCTGGGCCTGCGTCTGGGCCTTCGCCTGCGCCTGGGGAGATAACATCCATCGAGACTCCTCTGTCGCACTCGTCGTCGGGGCGGCCCGAAGAGCGTGACTTTGCGACCGACCCGTCCATCGCGGCGCCGACCCATCGCAGGGACGGCCCCCGCGAAGCGATCCCCGCCGCGGTCAGGCGTGCGGTCTGGGATCGCGACGCCGGCCGCTGCAGCTGGCCGCTCGACGGCGGCGGTTGCTGTGGCTCGACGCACCGGCTGGAACTTGACCACGTGGTGCCGTGGGCGAAGTGGGGCGACTCGACGGAGGAGAACCTTCGAGTGATCTGCGGACGTCACAACCGGTTGGCGGCGCGGCGAGCCTTCGGCGAGCGGTGCGTCGGGAGGTACGGGAGGCGACCAGGCTGATTGGCGCTGGGGGTGTGACGGCGCCTGCCTCGGGCCCGGCGGGTCGGGTCCGCTCCGGCCGCTGTGCTGCGCGGCGCCACGAGGTGCTGGCTGGCCTGCGGCGCGCGGCCCGGGAACGAGCGTGGGCGGCTCGGGATGCGCCGCCAGCGGCTCGACGGCGCGCCGGACGGTCGATTGCTCATCGGCGCTGCTCGCAGGCGGCCTCGCGTCCCGCCCGCCGGGCCCTCTTGGCAGCGGCGCCTTCGCGCGTGAGGCGACGTCAGGCGAGCCCGACCGGCTCCGTCAGGGCGGAGGGCAGGTGAGGTCGGCGGACAAGGCAGGGAGACAGAAGTCTGTAGCGCCACCGATAGTCCCTGCGTCTACCGCGCCCCCACCAGCGACGAAGTAGTCGGTCCCCAAGATTGGCTGGGCCGTCTGCCAGGAACTGAACTTCGCACTCACAATGGCGCCAACGGCGGTGACCCCGACTCCTGGGGTCGTGAAGTTGGCGAAGGCGTTCCGGTCAGTGGGGGCGCAACCAGCAGCGCCAGACAGATCCCAGGTTGTCCCTGCACCAACGTAGACCTGGTCTCCTCCGTTTTCATGGATCAGGTTGCCACGGAATGTGAGCGACGTCGGAGGGT
>JANYBC010000007.1 GCA_025360965.1 Anaeromyxobacter sp.
CGCCGGCTTCTGGTGGCGCCTGCGCAAGCCTCGAGGAGCGCCTCTGGGCGAGGCCGGGCTTGCCTCGCCG
Source organism: Anaeromyxobacter sp. (assembly GCA_025360965.1). Classification (GTDB taxonomy): domain Bacteria; phylum Myxococcota; class Myxococcia; order Myxococcales; family Anaeromyxobacteraceae; genus JADKCZ01. The sequence goes on from JANYBC010000007.1 coordinate 71, forward strand.
CCCGGCGTGGCCGTATCACCTCGGTGAGATGCCGCCCCGGAGCCCGCCATGAAGCGCACCGTCACGCTCCCGGCCGACGCCGCCGGCCGGCTCGACCGGGCCCTTGCCGACTCGCTCGGGCTGGGGCGCGCCGTCGTCAAGCGGGCCTTCGCGCTCGGCGAGGTCCGGGTCGATGGGCGGCGGGTCCGGCCGGCCGAGCCGGCCCAGCCGGGGCTGAGGGTGGAGCTGACCGTCGAAGCGTCGCACGGTCCGCCCTCGCCCGAGCCGGGCGCCCCGCTGCGCGTGCTCCTCGAGCAGCCGCGCTTCCTGGTGGTCGACAAGCCGGCCGGGGTCGCGGTCCACCCGCTGCGCGACGGTGAGGCCGGGACCCTGGCCAACGCCGTGGTGGCGCGCTACCCGGAGTGCGCCGCCGCCTCGCTCGACCCCCGCGAGGGCGGCGCCGCCCAGCGGCTCGACCTCGAGACCAGCGGCTGCGTGCTCTTCGCCCGCGATCGGGGCGCCTGGGAGCGGCTCCACGACCAGCTCCGGCGGCGCGTCGTGGAGAAGGTCTACCTGGCGCTGGTCTGCGGCAAGGTGAGCGCGGGGGGCGTCTGCACCGTGCCGCTGGCCCAGCGCGGGGGCAAGGTGTTGCCGGCGCCCGACGCCGTCGCCGAGGAGCGGCTGCGCGTGAAGGGGCTCAACCCGCGCCCCGCCGAGACCCGCTACGAGGTGGAGCAGCGCTTCGCCCGCCACACCCTGCTGCGGGTGCGGATCGTCACCGGGGCCATGCACCAGATCCGCGCCCACCTGGCGCACCTGGGCTGCCCGGTGGCCGGCGACACGCTCTACGGCGGCGAAGCGGTGGTCCTGCCCGGGCTGACGCGCCACTTCCTGCACGCGGCGCGGCTCGGGGTGGAGTCGCCGGACGGCGGCCGGGTGGTGGTGGAGAGCCCGCTGCCGCCCGAGCTGGTGGCGGCGCTGGCGCGGCTCCCCCCACCCGAGGCCTGACCGCCCGGCGTCGCGCCTACTGAGGCGCCGGCGGCGGGTCCGGGGGAGCCGGCGGGGCCGCCTCGTCGCTCTGGACGATGGGCGGGTCGGTCATCAGGCCGATGGTGTTGACCCCGACGCCGTGCGCGGCGTCGAGCACCTTCATGGCCAGGCTGTACTTGACCTTGTCCTCGGCGTTGAAGAAGAGCGGCTTGGAGGGGCGGCCGTCGTAGGCCGGGCCGATCAGGGCCATGGCATCTTCGATCGACATGGGCTGCTTGTTGAGCACCACCTGGCCGTTGGCCAGCACCGTCAGCACCGTCTGGTCGGGCGGCACCGAGTCGGGCGGCACCGGCTGGGCGTCGGGCTGGTACTCCGGCACCCGCGTGTACTTCTGCTTCTCGGCGAGCGGGGTGAGCACCATGAAGATGATCAGCAGCACCAGCACCACGTCGATGAGCGGCGTGACGTTGATGTCGGAGTTGGGCTTCTTGGTGCCGAGCGCCATGCCCATGGCTACTTGCCCCCCTTCCCGGCACCGGCCGGGGACTTCTCCTCGATCTTCGAGGCCGCCAGGCTCACGCCCATGACGTGCGTCTTGCTGACCTCGAGGACCACCTGGCGGACCCGTTTGTACTCCACGTCACGATCGACCTTCACCATGATGGGCACGCCCGGCTTGACCTGCAGCTCGATGTTGAGCTCCGCCTCGATCTGCTCGTCCTTGAGCTCCTGCTTGGTGTGGGCGTCGCCGTCGAGCCAGACCCGCCCGTCCTTGGTGACCGAGACCAGGATGGGGTCGCCGCCCTTGCCGAGCGTGGAGACGTGCTTGGCCTCCGGCAGCGTCACCGGCTTGCCGCGCTGGAGCAGGGGGGTGATCACCATGAAGATGATGAGCAGCACCAGCACCACGTCGACGAGCGGCGTGACGTTGATGTCACTGCGGACCGACTTGGAGCCGACGTCCATGGACATGGTTCGGTGCCTTCGCGAGACGGGCCGGCGGCCTCACGGCCGCCGGGGGCCGGCTAGCGCCCTTCCTTGAGGAAGAAGTCGACGAGCTCGGTGGAGGCGTCGGTGATGTCGACCTGCATGTCCTCGACCTTGTTGGTCAGGTAGTTGAAGAACATGACGGCCGGGATGGCGACCAGCAGGCCGAAGGCGGTGTTGATGAGCGCCTCGGCGATGGCGCCGGAGACGGTGCCGAGGCCGCCGCCGCCCTCGAGGGCCATCTTCTGGAAGGCCTTGATGATGCCCCACACGGTGCCGAGCAGGCCGACGAAGGGGGCGGTCGAGCCGATGGTGGCCAGCGAGCCGAGGCCGCGACGCAGCTCGTTGACGGTCCGGAGCGAGGACCGGTCGATGGCGCGGTTGCAGGCCTCGATGATGTCGAAGTGGCCGACGTCCTTCGGACCCCTGGTGGCGAGGGCCTCGGTGCCGTGCTTGTACTCGCTGATGGCCAGCCCGAGCACGCGCGGGAGGTGGCCGGCCTTCTCGGTCTTGGCCAGCTCGATGGCGGCGTCGAACTGCCCGGCCTTGAGCAGCTCGGGGAGCGCCTCGGCGAAGCGCCGCGAGGCGCCGGCGGCCCGGGCGTACATGAAGATCCGCTCGGCGACCACGCCGAGCGAGAAGATCGACATGACGGCGAGGATGCCGGCGACCACGATGCCGAACCCCTCGATCGAGGTGACCATCCCCTTGAGGCTGAAGTCGAGCTTGGCCGCCTCGCCGGCCTGGGTGAGGACGAGGTTGCTGAGAACGTCGAGGACCTGGTGCGACATCGGCGATACCTCCGAAAAGGGGAGAGCTGGGAAAGCGTTGGGGCCGAGCGGCTGCGACTACTCCTTGGCGAAGCGGATCGGCAGGATCATCCAGATCCTCTGTGGCTGGCCGCGGGCGTCGAGGCCCGGGGTGAACGGGCAGGACTGCACGGCCTGCCAGATGGCGGCGTCGAAGCGCTTGTCGGGGGTGTCGGTGAGCACCTCGAAGAGCCCCGGCTTGCCGTCGCGGCCGACGGCGAACTTGACGGTGACGGCGACGACCGCGCCGTGGAGGTCGCGAGGGATGCGGACGTTGCGGCCCACGCACCCCTTCTCCTTCTCGGCCGGCTTGACATAGCCGGAGGTGGCGAAGGCCGGGGCCTCCTCGATCTGGTTGGCGCCGACCACGCCACCGACCACGCCCTCGCCGGCCTGGGGCCCGTAGTTGTACTCGGGCTCCTTGGGAGAGGTGTCGACCTTCATCACCTCCTGCACGTCCTTGGGCTGGATGAGCGCCTGGGGCGGCGGCGGCGGCGGGGCGTTCGGGTTGGGCGGCGGCTTGGGGCCGGTGTCCTTGCGCTTTGGCGGGGCGGCCGGCGGCGGCGGGGGCGGCGGCCTGGGCGGGGCGGCCGCGCGCACGAACTTCACGTCGATCGGCTTGTCGTCGATGGCCGCCTTGATCTTCTGGCCGGCGAAGAGCGCCACGGCCACCAGCCCGAGCTGGAAGGCGGTCGAACCAAAGACCCATCCGGCGCGGCGGGCCGCGTACCCGGTTGACTGTCGCTTCGTGACTTCGTCGAACACGCGTCGCTCGCTGTCTTGACGCCTTAATCGGCTGGTGGTGTTGACGCCCGAGTCGGCTGGACGAAGCGGGCTGTCTAGTCTGATCGAAAAACGATGTCAACTCATTGAGACGGGTGGGAAGGACGGCATCTTGCCAGCGGGTCGGAAAATATGCTCGCGACCATGTTCTAATCCGGCGGCAGCCGCCCAGGCAGCTTCGCGCCCGCCCGCCCGCCCGCCCGCCCGCCCGCCTCCTCCGCCGACACGAGCAGATGCCCCTGCGCGTCATGAAGAAAATTGCGCGCAGATTTCACGCGCCGCGGGTGAGCCGGTGCAAAAACCGGATGGGACAAGGACACGATATCCCGGGCTGTTTTGGAATCTGTACGGATATCAGGCTGATGGCTGCCCGGGCCCGGAGCGGGGCCGAAGGTCACAACTGCCGATGTTGTCTTGACATTCCCGACACCTGAAACCTACAAGAACGTCAAATTCACCCGTCGATCGAATCCGCGCCTGGAGCGTCCTGCCCCTTACGCAACCCCCCGATCGGCGACTGTCGCTGAGTGAACTCTCCCTGGAGGAAGGTATGAGGATGAAGCTGCTGCGCCTCCTGCGGGTCGCCCCCCTCGCGCTGATGTTTGCGAGCGTCGCGTCCGCGCAGACCACCGGTAACATCATCGGCGTCGTCACTGACGCCCAGTCAGGCAAGCCCGTGGTCGGGGCGCTCGTCGTGGCGACGAGCCCCTTCCTGCAGGGCGAGCAGACGGCCGTCACCGACAAGTCCGGTGGCTTCCGCTTCCAACTCCTTCCCCCTGGCGAGTACAAGCTCGCCACCTCGTTCGACGGCTTCAAGCCGGCCGAGCGCGCCGACCTGACGGTCCGGGTCGACAAGACCATCCGCGCCAACCTCTCGATGGTGCCCGACGCCGTGCAGATGGAGGAGCAGGTCGTCAAGACCAGCGCGGCTCCGGTCATCAACGTCGGCTCGGCCGAGTCCGGCTCGGTGGTCTCCCGCGAGTTCCTCAACAACATCCCGTCGAGCCGCGGCTTCGAGAACGTGGCCGTCACCGCCCCGACCGCCCAGTTCGACACCTACGGCATCTCCTTCGCCGGCGCCTCCTCGCCTGAGAACGGCTACCTCATCGACGGCATGAACGTCGGCGACGCCAGCTACGGCACGCTCGGCTCGCAGATCCTGAACAACTTCGTCCAGGAGATCGACATCAAGACCGGCAACTTCATGCCGGAGTACGGCTTCGCTACCGGCGGAATCCTCTCGGTCGTCACCAAGTCCGGCTCCAACGAGTTCCACGGCTCGGTCTTCGGCAACCTCACCCCGGGCGCGCTGACCGCCGACGCCAAGGCCATCGGCCGCGACGCCGAGGCGCTCGCCTCCAAGCTGCTCCCCAAGGACGGCACCTACCAGGCCGACTTCGGCTTCGAGGTCGGTGGTCCCATCATCAAGGACCGGCTCTGGTTCTACGCCGGCTTCGCGCCGCAGCTCAGGCGCTCGACCTACTCGCGTTACCAGCAGTCGACCAACTACACCGAGACCGGCACCGGGACCACGGCTGACCCCTACGTCACCACCGTCGCCCGCGACGCCGACGGCTTCGCCACCGCCACCACCATCCCCGGCTCGGAGCAGAAGGTCACCAACAAGGTCGACGCCTACCAGATGATCGGTAAGCTGACCTACCTCTTCAACGAGAACAACAGCGTGGCCCTCTCGGTCACCCACGTCCCGCAGACGGACACCGGCTTCGGCTCCGCCAACTCCGCCGCCTCGGCCACCAACTACGATCAGCAGAACGACTTCACCGACCTGGTGGCCCGCTACACCTCGAAGCTGCTCAACAAGAAGCTGCAGTTCGAGCTCACCGGCGGCTACCACAGCCAGGTCTTCAAGGACAAGCCGGTCACCACCGGCGGCATCGACGGGGGCACCACCTCGCAGGTGCAGTGGACCAACACCCACTCGCTGAGCGACTTCGAGAACCTCCCCTCCGGCGCCAACTGCAAAGTCTCGCCCGGCGGCTTCAACCCGTGCGAGGTCACCAACTACCGGACCGGCGGCTCGGGCTACGTGGAGGATCGCACCGTCACCCGCCTGGCCGGCAAGGCCGCCCTCACCTACTTCGGCGAGCTGGGTGGCAACCACCAGCTCAAGGCCGGCGTCGACGTCCAGAAGTCGACCTACGATCACACCAAGGGCTACACCGGCCCGACCGGCGCCACGGCGGTCATCCGTGAGATCAACATCGTCGACTTCCAGGTCGGCAGCACCAACACCAGCTACCTGACCCCCGCCAACTTCCCCAACGCGCCGAACTTCTTCCAGGACTACCGGCGCTACGGCTCGGTCTCTGCCGACCGGCTGACGGCCACCGACAGCCCGGGCGGCAAGACCAAGGTCAAGTCCGAGACCACCATCGCCGCCTACTACCTGCAGGACAGCTACCAGCCCTCCGCTGTCGATGGCCTGACCATCAACGCCGGCGTCCGCTGGGAGACCCAGAGCATGGGCGTGCTCGACCTGCCGGGCTCGCAGTCGCTCTCCATCAACGACAGCGTCGGCCCCCGCCTCCAGGCGGTCTATGACTGGACCAGGCAGGGCCGGTCGAAGGTGGCGGCCAGCTACGGCCGCTTCTACGCGTCCTTCCCGCTCGACATGGCCGACCGCGCCTTCGGCGACGAGCGCCAGATCCGCGCCTACCGCGACATCTGCGCCGCCGCCGTCAATGCCCTGGCCAGCCCCAACAAGGACAGCATCGCCGGTGCCCCCGAGTCGTGCGCGGTCGTCAACGGCTTCTTCCGCTCCACCTCCCGCGGCGTCTACAACTACTCGCCGACCGGCGGCTCCTCCACGCCGGTCTCGCCGAGCGTCAAGTCGCCCTACGTCGACATGTTCGGCGGCAGCGTCGAATACGAGGTCATCTCCGACCTCTCGGTCGGCTTCGAGTACAACGGCCGCCGCCAGGGCCACGTGATCGAGGACATGTCGAACGACGACGGCGCCAACTACGCCATCGCCAACCCGGGCGAGGGCAAGCCCTTCGACGTCGGTGGCGGGACCATTTTCGACCCCAAGACCGCCAGCTCGACCGACCCGGTCACCGGCCGCTCCTTCAACGTGGCGTTCCCGAAGCCGATCCGCGACTACGACGGCTTCACCTTCACGGTGAAGAAGAACTTCTCCAACAACTGGCTGGCGCAGGGCTCCTACACCTACTCCAGCCTGCGCGGCAACTACCCGGGCTACTTCCGGCCGGAGACCGGCCAGCTCGACCCGGGCATCACCTCGATGTTCGACCTGGCCGGCCTGCTGGCCAACCAGAACGGCCCGCTCCCGGGTGACAAGCCGCACTCCTTCAAGCTCTACGGCTCCTACGCCTTCGACTTCGGGCCGAAGCTGCAGGCCACCGCCGGCACCGCGCTGCGCATCACCAGCGGCACGCCGGTCAACTACCTGATCGCCCACCCGGACTACGGCCCGGGCGAAGGGTACGGCCTGCCCCGCGGCTCCGCTGGCCGCACCCCGACCCTGACCAACCTCGACCTGAAGGGCGGCGTCACCTACACCATCACGCCGCCGTACAAGGTCCAGTTCACGGTCGACATCTTCAACATCCTCAACAACCAGGCGGCCACCTCCGTCGATGAGAACTGGACCCTCAACTCGGCCCAGCCGGTCATCGGCGGCCAGTGCTCGAAGCGCAACGCGGCCTCGAGCTCCAACCCCATCGCGGCCGCCCTGGCCGACTGCCCCGACCTCCAGTTCATGAAGAGCACGGGTGGTCGGTCGGTCACCATCAACACCAACTTCGCGAAGCCGACCCTGTACCAGGCTCCGCTGTCGGTCCGGTTCGGCCTCGAGATGTCGTTCTAGGCCCGGGTCCCAGGAGAACTAGCCAATGAAGACCATCCACATGAGGCACCTCCTCCCGCTCGCCGCGATCGCCTTGATCGCGGCGGCGTGTGACCCCTTCCCGGCCAAGCCGGGTGGGGATCCCCGGATCGTCCGGGTCACCACCAACGACGCGAACTGGACCGCGCACAGCGTCACGGTGGAGAACACCGGGGCGTCGGCTGGCACCGTGGTCCACGCCAGCGCCTACCCGCTCGACGCCATCTACATCCAGTTCAACAAGCCGATGAACGGGCTGACGCTGCAGAAGTACGCCGACTACAACGCCGACGGGACCAAGGTCGATCCCACGACCATCACCGAGGCGACCGGCATCTGCACCCCGCCGGCCAACCTCACGCAGACCTTCCCGGCCGACTCCACGTTCTGCTACGTGCCGTCGTCGGTCACGGACGGTGGTCAGGTCGTCATCACGCCCGGCAGCGCGCTCGTCATCGGCACCTCGTACAACGTGACCGGCACGGTCAAGGACTACGAGGGCAAGTCGCTGGCCATCAACGTCACCGTCACGGTCGATCCGCTGCCGGTCGCCACCGCGGTCGACGGCCTCCGCTTCCCGGGCTACGGCGTCACCTACGCCTACGCCCAGCTGGTCGACTGGTTCCCCACCGGGGCCACCGGCTACAACCTGGAGTGGACGACGGACGGCGGCACCACCTGGTCGGCCGGCCTCTCCGTGCCGGTCTCGGCCTGCAGCCCGGCGCTCGACTTCCTGGGCGGTAGCCCTCCGGGCTACGACGTCTGCGAGGTCACCCTGGCCGAGCTGGCGCCCTGCACCGCCACCGCCTGCCTGGACTACAGCTTCCGGGTCAGCGACGCGGCCACCCCGACCGTCTGGCGCGAGACGGCCGATCTCTCCAAGACCCGCGGGCAGCTCCCGGTCACCCTGACCAACTTCGCGGCGACCGGCTCTCCGGCGCTGATCGAAGGAGCCGTCCAGCTCGCCTGGACCCGCGTCAAGGGAACGCTCGGCGCGACCAAGACCTGGGTCGTCGAGCGCACCGCCGATGACGGCACCGGCGCT
>JANYBC010000016.1 GCA_025360965.1 Anaeromyxobacter sp.
CGCCGGCTTCAAGGTCTAGGGATGCGAGTCTTCCTGTTCAGCGACATCCACTCCGAGGTGGTGATGGCGCGGCGTCTTGCGGCAACTGCGCAGGCAGCCCGGGCCTCGATAGTCATTTCGGCCGGGGACACCGCTGAGGACGGAGTTCACCTGGATTCCGTCTACGCATCCTTCCGAAACGTGGGTGCACCAGTGTTTGCGGTCCCCGGTAACCACGACATTCTCGATAGGTACGGACCTGCCATTCGGGCGGCCGGGGGGAGGACCTCCATGAGCAAGTGCGGGAGGTCGATGGCTGGTTCTTCGCGGGATTCGGCTTTCCTACGTTCGACAATCGCTACTCGGGATTCACTTTGGCGGATCAGGCGGACCAGAGCATAGACACTTTGGCGAAGTTCATCGGTCCGCCACAATCGGCCGATCTCGCCCCCAGCCCGGCGGACTGAACTTGGAGCGACTGATGGCATACACTGACATCCGCCCTTCGCCGCGGCACTGAGCGGGCCTTCACTCGGCATGCAAGATGGCCACTGCAGCAGCATGCCGCCCGATCCATGTCGGTGTTCTCCTGTGGTACCTCTGAACCATCCCCTCATATGAGGCCGAAGATCTCGCGGAAGACGGACTGGGCGCGGAGCATCTCGCCGAACTTGGCCATGAGGGGCTCGAGCATGTCGAGCTTCATCTTGGGGAGGGCGCCGTAGTGCATCAGGCCCTGCCGCAGCAGCGAGATGGTGCGCTTCTTCACCGTGTTGACCTTGAGCCACTTGTCGATGCCGATGGCCTCGCCGGCTGCGCCGAGGATGGTGAGGAGCACGCTGGCGACGGCGCTGATGAGCAGCATGCGATCGCGGCGGTCTGGGTCGCCGATGCGGGTGTCGGGGAGCCCCATGCCGAAGCGGAGGTTCTTCTGATCTCGGAAGCTCTCCTCGATGGTGAAGCGCTTGCCGTAGAGCGCCACGACCTCCGAGGCGGGCCTATCCCCGTGGCTGGTGGCGAGGTGCCAGGCCTCCTTCATGCCCTTTGCCTTCACGCAGACGACGGCGCCGATCTCGCGGCCGGACTTGGTGACGCTGGCGCCGCGGAGGAGCAGCGGCCGGCCGGTGCTCGGCACCCAGTCCTTGGCGGGCTTCGTCACGCCGTCGGTGCTGGTCACCTTCACGATGCCGCGGAAGCGGACGACGAAGTCGAAGCCGAGCTGGTCCTTGAGCAGCTCGTAGAGCGCCTGGTCGCCGAAGCCGCGGTCGGCGAGGACGGGAACCTTCACGCCCTCCGGCAGGACCTCGCGGAAGCGCTCGAGAAGCACGTCCTCGTGCTCGTTCCGCCAGCCCTTCAGCTCGGACTTCATCACCGTCTTCCAGAGCAGCGTGTCGCTTCCCGCGTAGAAGCGTGAACCACCGGCATCTACATTCCGGTCTGGGGCACCGCTGCGCGCTGGGCGCCGGTGGCGGAACGCGGAGAGCCGGGCGGCCGGAAACTTTCCCGCTACCGGCCACCGGGTGACCTTGGCCTGGCGCCGGGCATGGGGCCTGGCCCAGGAAAGGAAGTGGGCCCGCCACGGTAGACGCCGTGCGGGCCCTGGCTGGTGCAAGTTCGGTTCGCCACCGGGCACACCAGCGAGGAGTACGTTTCGCAGAAGGGATGGCTCTCCGCAAGATTGGAGTGCTGCCCGCTGCACCCGGAGGGTGGGTGCGGGTTCGCCCGGCACACGATGTACGTCCGGGTAGAGCCGGCCGGTTGCTGGATCGCCCGGTACTACTGCCGCACCGGCCACACCACGTTCAGCCTGCTGCCGGAGTTCCTCTGCTCGAGGCTCACCGGGACGCTGGCCGAGGTCGAGGCGGTGGTCGCGGCGGCAGAGGCCGCGCCGAGCCAGGAGGTGGCCAGCGCGGAGGTCCGGCCGGCGGTGGAGCTGCCTGGGGCGCTGCGGTGGCTGCGACGGCGGACCCGGCTGGTGCATGCCGGCCTGGCCGCGGCCATCGGACTTCTGCCGGGACTCCTCGCTGGACAGGTGCCCACCGTGACGTCGATCCGCTCGGCGCTGGCCGCCGAGGCGGTCCTGGTGCGCCTGCGGTGCGAGGCGGTGGAGCACCTGGCGGCGCTGCCGCCGCCGCTCGGTTTCGGCCCCCGGCCGGCGCGGCGGCGGCCCCGGCCCACCGCCCTCCAACAGGAAGCGGGGCCTGATCCGCCGGCTGCCACGGGGTAGCTCCGTGGGTTCCCCGATCTTGGGGACCCAGCAACGGAGACTCACCGTGAAAGACGAGCCGAAGAAGCATTCCGAGGAGGTCGCCCTGTTCCGGTACGGGGTGATCGGGGACCTCGTCCACCTTCCGCCCGGCAGCAAGGGGCTGCAGGCGAGGCTGGAGGAGAAGGCCGAGATCGACTATCGCATCCCCGGGTCGAGCCGGGTGAGGGTGGCGAGCGAGACCATCCGCGACTGGCTGAAGAAGTACCGGCGCGGCGGCTTCGAGTCACTGCGCCCCCAGGTGCGGGCCGACCAGGGCCAGTCGCGGGCGATGCCGCGGGAGGTGGCCGACATCCTCCTGTCCATCAAGGAGCAGAAGCCGGAGCTGTCGGTCCAACTCGTCATCCGCGGGGCGCTGGCCTCCGGGAAGGTGCCGGAGGGGCTTCCGCTGCCGGCTAGCACGGTGCACCGGCTCCTCTCTCGCGCCGGGCTGATGGCGAAGAGGCCCGGCGAGCCCAGCTCGAAGGACCACCGGCGCTTCGCCTTCGAGAAGGCCGGCGACCTGTGGATGAGCGACGTGATGCACGGCCCGGCGGTGACCGTGGAGAGCAAGAAGCGCAAGACCTACCTCATCGCCTTCATCGACGACTCGACGCGGGTGATCCCGTACGCCACCTTCACGCTGGCGGAGAACGCCGCCGCCTTCCTGCCGGTCCTGAAGGAGGCGGTGCTCCGGCGAGGCGCGCCGCGCCGGCTCTTCGTGGACAACGGCAGCGCGTTTCGCAGCCACCAGCTGGCCCTGGTCTGCGCCAAGCTCGGCGTCACGCTCATCCACGCCCGCGCCTACCACCCTGAAGCGAAGGGGAAGATGGAGCGCTGGTTTCGGACCGCCAGGATGCAGCTCCTGCCTCGGCTCGGGGCGACCGACCTCGCCAGCCTCGACGCCCTGAACCGACGCCTCTGGGCCTGGGTGGAGGGCGAGTACCACCGCACCCCGCACCGTGGCCTCGACGGCGTCACGCCGCTCGACCGCTGGGCCACCGTGGCCGACGAGGTCCGCTA
>JANYBC010000073.1 GCA_025360965.1 Anaeromyxobacter sp.
TCCGATGCCGAGGTCGAGCGGCTCGTAGAGGTCGCGCGGCTCCTCGCGCAGCACGTCGAGGCCGGCCACCCCCACCGCCGCGGCGCCGTGCTCGACATAGCTGGCCACGTCGGCGGCGCGGATGGAGATGAAGCGCAGCCCGGCCTCGGGGGCGTCGGCGTGCAGCTTGCGGGTGCCGGTCAGGAGCGCCTTGGGCGAGACTCCGACGGCGCGCTCGAAGAGCAGCGAGGCCTCCTCCAGGAGCCGCCCCTTGGGCACTGCCACCGTGATCAGGTCGGAGCTCACTCTTTCCCCCTGCGGATGCGCGCCCCCAGCGGCGCCAGCTTGGCCTCGATCCGCTCGTAGCCGCGATCGAGATGATAGACCCTGAGCACCTCGGTGGTCCCCTCGGCGGCCAGCCCGGCCAGCACCAGCGCCGCCGAGGCCCGCAGGTCGGAGGCCATCACCGGGGCGCCGGAGAGGGAGGCCACGCCGCGCACCACAGCGGTCTTGCCGTCGGTGGAGATGTCGGCGCCGAGCCGCTGCAGCTCCTGCACGTGCATGAAGCGGTTCTCGAAGACCGTCTCGGTGACGGTGGAGGAGCCGTCGGCGAGGCAGAGCGGCACCATCACCTGGGCCTGCATGTCGGTCGGGAAGCCGGGGTGCGGCGAGGTCCGCACGTCGACCGGCCGCGGCCGGCCGTCGCCGGTCACGCGGACGCCGCCCGCCACCTCGGTGACGGTGGCGCCGAGTGCGCGCAGCTTCACGATGAGCGCCTCGAGGTGGCCGGCGAGGCAGCCGCGCACCTCGACGTCGCAGCCGGGCAGGGCGCCGGCCACCATGAAGGTGCCGGCCTCGATCCGGTCGGCGATGACGGTGTGGTCGAGCGGTCTCAGCGAGGTGACCCCCTCGATGCGCAGCGCGTCGGTCCCGGCCCCCTCGATGCGGGCGCCCATGCGGTTGAGCGCCTCGGCGAGATCGATGACCTCCGGCTCGCGGGCGCAGTTGCGCAGCACGCTGCGGCCGTCAGCCAGCGCCGCGGCCATCATGATGTTCTCGGTGCCGGTGACGGTCTGGCCGTCGAAGGTGAAGTCCGCGCCCTTGAGCCGCCCGCCCGGCGCGGTGGCGGTGACGTAGCCGTGGGAGAGCTCGATCTCGGCGCCGAGCGCCTCGAGCCCCTTCAGGTGCAGGTCGATGGGGCGGGCGCCGATGGCGCAGCCGCCCGGCAGCGAGACCCTGGCCCGGCCCCAGCGCGCCACCAGCGGCCCGAGCACCACCACGCTGGCCCGCATGGTCTTGACCAGCTCGTAGGGGGCCTCCGGCAGCACCGCGGCCGGCACCCGGAGCGAGGCCGCGTGGTGGTCGGCGCTCCGCTCGAAGGTGCAGCCCATGTGCGACAGCAGCCGCCCCATGGTCCGTACGTCGGCGAGGTCGGGGACGTTGCGGACCAGGTGGTCGCCCTCGGCCAGCAGCGCCGAGGCGAGGATGGGGAGCGTGGCGTTCTTGGCGCCGGAGACCTGCACGGCGCCGCGGAGCGGGACGCCCCCTTCGATGATGATCTTGTCCATGGTGTCGTCTGGTGGCGCCGGCGGCTGGCCCGGGCGCGGTGATATTACGCGGGCGGGGCCGGGGCCGCCATCCGCGCCACGGTGAGGCGCGGGAGGCCAGCCAGGTCCCGTCGGGCCTCGGCGCGCTCGAAGCCCGCGGCCAGGCAGAGGGCCGGCAGGCTCTCGAGGTGCGACTCGTGCATCTCCAGCAGCAGCAGGCCGCCGGGCTGGAGCCACGCCGGCGCGCCGGCCACCACCCGTCGCAGCACCGCCAGGCCATCGGCCCCGCCGTCGAGGGCCAGCCGCGGCTCGCGCAGCACCTCGCGCTGCAGCCCGGCCAGCTCTGCGGTCGGGACATAGGGCGGGTTGGAGACCACCAGGTCGAAGCGCAGCCCGGGCGGCAGCGGCGCGTAGAGGTCGCCGGCCACGAAGGTGACCGGTGCGCCGAGCGCGGTGGCGTTGGCGCGGGCCACATCGAGCGCCTCGGGGGAGAGGTCGACGGCGGTGACGGCCGCGCCGGGCCTCCCCAGGGCCAGCGCGATGGCCAGCGCCCCAGAGCCGGTGCCGAGGTCGAGCGCCGCGCCGCCCTCCGGCAGCGCCTCCAGACCGAGTTCGACCAGCTGCTCGGTCTCGGGGCGCGGGATGAGGACGCGCGCATCGACCGCCAGCCGGTGGCCGAAGAATTCGCGGGCGCCGGTGAGGTAGGCGGTCGGCTCTCCGGCAGACCGGCGCTTCACGAGGTCGCGGAAGCGGGCCAACTCGCCGTCGCCGACCGGCTTGTCAAAGTCGAGGTAGAGCCGCACCCGGTCGCAGCCGAGCGCGGTGGCCAGCAGCAGCTCGGCGGTGAGGCGCGGGGCGTCGATCCCCTTGCCGGCGAAGAACCCCTGCGTCCAGCCGAGCAGCTTGAGCGGCGTCCAGATCTCCTCGGCCACTAACTTCGCCTCTCGCCGAAGCCGGCTCCGCCGGAGCCGCCGCCGGCCTCGCCGCGCGAGGCCTCCTTGAGCGCCTCGGCGGCGTAAAAGGTCCTGCAAGCGTCGATGACGTCCTGGGCGTCGCCGTCCATCAGCGCCGGCAGGTTGTGGCGGGTGTACCCGACCCGGTGGTCGGTGAGCCGGTCCTGGGGGAAGTTGTAGGTGCGGATCTTCTCCGAGCGGTCGCCGGTGCCGACCTGGCTCTTGCGGGTCGAGTCGCGGGCGCTGCGCAGCCGCTCGGTCTCCAGCTCGAAGAGCTTGGCGCGCATCATCTTGAGCGCCATGGCCCGGTTCTTGAGCTGGCTCTTCTCCTGCTGGCACTTGACGATCACGCCGGTCGGCTTGTGCGTCATGCGCACCGCCGAGTCGGTGGTGTTGACCGACTGGCCGCCGGCACCGGTGGAGCGGAAGACGTCGACCTCGAGGTCGGACGGGGCGATCTGGATGTCGACCTCCTCGGCCTCGGGCATCACCGCCACCGTCACCGTCGAGGTGTGGATGCGCCCCTGGGCCTCGGTGGCCGGCACCCGCTGGACGCGGTGGACGCCCGACTCGTACTTGAGCCAGGAGTAGACGGCGTCGCCGGAGATGGTGAGGGTGGCGTCCTTGATGCCGCCCAGCGAGCCGGCCGAGGTGTCCATCAGGTCCACCTTCCAGCCGCGCCGCTCGGCGTAGCGGATGTAGACCCGCAGCAGCTCGGCGGCGAAGAGCCCGGCCTCGTCACCGCCGGCGCCGGCCCGCACCTCGACGATGACGTCCTTGTCGTCGTTCGGGTCGCGGGGGATGAGCAGCAGCTTGAGCAGCGCCTCGGCGGGCTCGAGCCGCGGGCGCAGCACCGCCAGCTCCTCCTTGGCCAGCTCGCGCATGTCGGCGTCTTCCAGCAGCTTCTCGTTGTCGGAAATCTCGCGGTCGAGCGAGCGCCAGGCCCGCAGCGCCTCGACGCTCGCCTCCAGGCCGGCCCGCTCCTTGGAGACCTTCTTGAAGCGCTCGCCCGAGGAGGCCACCGCCGGGTCCGAGAGGGCGTGGGTCAGCTCCTCGAACCGCCGCTCGATCGCTTCCAGCTTCTTCTGGACCTCGGGGGAGAGCATGGGAGGGCCTGTTTACCCTCCTCCGGCTCGCCCGGGCAAGCGGCCGCGCGGCCCCAGGGACGGGGCGGTGCCCGTCGGTCTAGCGGGCCTGGTCCCGGGCCGACTTGAGGCTGCCGAGCACGGCGCCGATCAGCGTCTTGCGCTGGTCGAGGAGCTGGGCCTTCTCGGTGAGCGCAGGCTGGCTGCCGGCCCCCTGGCGCGCGGCCGAGTCGATCTCGTCCTTCACGATCCTGCTCTTGAGGTCGAGCTGCAGCATCCCCTTCTCGGCCGAGATGACCGCCAGGTCGAGCCTCTCGCGGTCGGCGCTGGCGAGCCAGGCCGGGAGCTGCCGGGTCTTCCACTCCACCAGCGCGTCGGTGAGCATCCGCTCCATGACCAGCTCCCGCGCGTGGCCAGCCCCGATCACGTCGCCGGCAACCTGGCCAGCCATCACGGCCGACATGTCGGGCCGCCAGGCCGTGAAGTCGAGGGAGGTGAGCTGGCCCTCGCGGCTGCGCTCCACCTTCCCGAGGGAGAAGAAGCCGTCGGGCCGGGAGATCAGCGTCAGGTTCCCCGGGGGGCGCTTCACCTCCTCGCCGGACGGGCTGCGGCGAGCCGTGACCATGACCGAGATGGGCGTCAGCGGTCGCGACCCACCCTGCCGCGGGTCGGCGGCGTACAGCTCGACGGTGACCAGCGTCTCGCCGCCGGGGCGCAGCACCGCGGCGGGGACCAGGTCGCCGATCGCCCAGACCACGTCACCGCCGAGGCGGGCCTGGACCGGGGCATGGAAGGCCGAGCCGTTGCGAGCCGCGGTGAGCGCCGGCCAGAGGTCGTCTTGCATGTCGATCAGGCCGCTCCGCCACGCATGGGGATGGCCAGCGAAGCTGAAGACGGCGCGACCGCTGGCCGACCTGGAGGCGATCAGCCAGGAGACTGGGGAGCCGTCGCCCACGCCGGCGAACTGGGCCGGGTCGGCCCCTTGCGGCGGCGTGCTCAGCGGCGGCAGCCAGCTGACCCGGAGCAGCTCATCGCCGACCATGATGCCGGATCGGTTCTCGGGTCGGCGTTGCGTCAGCTCCTCCGAGGGGACGGTGGCCTTGATGGGGAAGGAGCAGGCCGAGAGGAGGAGCAGGGCAAGGCAAGCTGGAGCACGCATCGGGTGACCTCGGGGAGGCGATCGACTCAGTCGTTGGGGTGAGGGACGTGCGAGCCGATGGAGGAGGGGAGATCGGGCTCGGGCGCCCCACGGACCAGGTCCTTGGCAGGAATGCCGGTGGCGCTCGAGACCGCGACGCGGGCCTTCTTCAGGTCGCCCGCCAGCGCGGCGTAGTCGGCCTGGATTCGGGCCAGCCGCGCCGGGCCAAGTGCCACCTCGGCGTTGCCCTTGTCGATGGCCTTCCAGCCCTGCAGCTCGTCACGGATGTTCTGCGCCGAGGAGACGATCGACACGCCGAGCGCGCCGTACTTTCCACCCAGCCGCTGGGCGAGGTAGGTGACGTCCTCCTTGAAGTCGCGCTGGGCCACCAGCCGCTTGGCGTCGTCGAGCCGGTCGCCGACCATCGAGGAGGCGTCGATGATGCCGTGGGCCGCCGAGTCGCCGGTGCGCAGCAGGTCGGTCATCCGGTTCCAGGCCCGGGAGTTGGACTGCACCTCGCCGAGGCGGGCCAGCGCCTTGGGTTCGAGGGTGAGCAGGCCGTCGAGCGCCATGGAGACGCCGCGCTCCTTGGCGTCGCTGGCCGCGGCGGCGACCTTCTCTCCCCACCAGTCGAGCTCGCGCGACGCCCCCTTCATGTCCCGCTTCAGGCCGACCGCCTCGGCCCGCACCGCCGCCAGGCGGTCCTCCAGCTCGGCGAGCCGGCCGGCCAGCACCGCGACGTCGGCGTTCTCCGCGGCCAGTCGCGCCAGCCGCTCCGAGGCCACCGCCGAGGCCGAGGGGCGCGCGGGCGGCCGCGCGAAGGGATTGGAGGGCGGATCGAAGAGCCCGACCACGCCGGACCCTCCCACCCGGACCGGGTCGCTCCCGGACGGGGGGGCCGGCCGACCCACCCACGGATCGGAGAGCGCGGCCGACAGCTCCTCGAGGCTGCGACCGTTCTCGGCCTCCCGGCTCGAACGCTGCTGCTGCACGTGGGCGGCGCGTTGCTGCAGCAGCGCTGCCTCGGCCTGCTGGCGAGCCGCGGCCGCGGCGGCCGACTCGGCCTCGGCCTTTCCGTCGTTCATGATGCTGGCGAAGAGCCCCTCCAGCAGCATGCCGGTGACCTGCACCTTCATCGCCTGCTCAGGCGACAGGGTGGGGGGCCTGGGGGCCGGCCGCGCCGCCTGCGGCGCCTTGGTCGTCCTGGAGTGATCCTGATCCACCCGGGTCGGCTCGGGAACCGACGGGATGTTGGGCGAGCAGTTGCCCCCCGACTGCCGGCAGGCCTCCTGGAGCTGGTCGAAGGCCGACTGGGCGCGCACCGCCGTGCCGGGAGCCGCGGCCAGCGCGACGGCGAGGAAGACGGTGATGGTGAGGCCAAGGCGCACGCGCGTCCTCTCCTGGATCCATCGTAGTCGATCGGCCGGAGTGCGCCCTCCCGTGCTCGGGTGACGTCGCGCGCCAAGATGGGTTGGTCCTACATCCGCACACTTGCCTTCGAGGCCGTTGTCGAGCGGAATGGCGTGGCCGGGTCCACGCTGAGGCCCGTCGGAGGATTTACCGTGCGTCAACTCTCGCCGACACTCCTGGCCATGCTCCTGGTGGCCCTCCTCCCGCGAGGCGCGGCCGGACAGGACTTCCCGCCGCCGGAGCAGGCGTCGAAGCTCCACCTGGGGGAGGAGCCACCCTTCGTCGGACCTGTGCTGGGCGGCGGCATCGCCATCGGCAACGTCACCAGCATCGGCAGCGGCAAGACCAGCCTCGACCCGGCCTCGCTCTTCAGCTCCGGGAAGTTCTTCCACGGCGTGGCCGGGATCCGCTTCGGTGGCTTCGGGCTGGCCGGCATCTACCACCAGGGCACGCCGGGCGTGACCGCCAAGGGCTGTCCGGGTGGTGGGTGCACGGGCGAGGCGAAGCAGAAGGGCCTGCTGGCCATGCTCTGCATGGGCGGCGGTGTGCCGGGGCCGCTCATCACCCTCGGAGTGGGCGGGTGGGGAGACCAGGTCGAGATCAAGAACGGCGGCGGCCTGGTGCAGCGGCTGGAGGGCTGGTCATTCGTCGAGCGGATGGCGGTCGAGTTCCCGCTGGGGCCGCCGACCAGCCGCTTCCGCCTGGGAGGCTTCTTCATCCTCACCATCACCAACTACAGCAAGGTCGTGACGCCGACCTCCTCGACCAGCATTCCGAGCACCGCCGACACCCCGATCTGGGGCGAGATCGGGATCAGCGCGTCGTTCTTCTAGCGGGTGACCCAGAGGTCGCTCAGCGCGCAGGCGGCGAAGGCGATCGAGGCGAAGGCGTTGTAGTCGAAGAAGGCGACGTTGAGCCGGTCGGGCCTGAGCTCGCCGCCGGGGGCGACGTGGCGGTGCTCGAGGAGGAGCACGCCGCCCAGCACCGCGCTCCCCAGCAGCCAGAGCGGCCCGCGGCCGGCCAGCGGTCCGGCGGCGGTCACGGCCACCACCGCCAGCAAGTGGAGCCCGCGCGCCCAGGTGAGCGCCCCCTTCACGCCGAAGCGGGCCGGGATCGAGTGGAGCCCGGCGCCGCGGTCGAAGTCGATGTCCTGCAGCGACCAGAATAGGTCGAAGCCGGCGATCCAGGCCCCCACGCCGAGTCCGAGGACGATGGAGGGGAGGGGGGCCGCGCCGGTCAGGGCGATGGCCACGCCGATGGGGGCGAGCATCTGGGCGACGCCGAGCCAGAGGTGACAGGCCCAGGTGAAGCGTTTGGCGAACGAGTAGCCGAGCAAAATGGCCAGCACCGGCGCGGCCAGCCAGCCCGTCAGCGGCGAGATGAGCGCGGCCCCGAGGATGAAGGCGGCGCAGGCTGAGAGCAGCAGCACCCAGGCGGCCGCCGCGGAGACCTCGCCGGTGACCAGCTCGCGCCTCGCGGTCCGCGGGTTCATGGCGTCGAAGCGCCGGTCGGCGATCCGGTTCATGGCCATGGCGGCGGTGCGGGCCGCCACCACGCAGAGGGCCACCAGCCCGAGCCGCAGCGGCTCGAGGTGCGCGTCACGGGCCACCAGCACCACCGCGGCCACCGCGAAGGGGAGCGCGAAGAGCGAGTGCGAGAGCCGCACCATTCGGGCCAGGGCGGTGACGTTCACGATGCGTGGACCACGGGGCGATGGCGAGCCAGCCACTCGACGCGTCGGCCGAGCGGCGCCGGGCCGCTGACGAGGAACCGGAACGGGTCGCTGACGCGGGCGCCGTCGAGCGGAGCGGCCAGCAGCCCGGGCGAAGTGCCGGGGGCGAGGCGGCCGACGGTCGGCGCCCCGACCGCCGCGCCGTTCCAGCCGAGCGGCAGCAGCGCGCTGGCGGGAACTCCGGGGAAGGCAACGTGCAGCGCAGCCAACTCGGCCAGCGGCGCCAGCGACGGCGACGAGGCGAGCGAGTCGGTCCCGATGGCGAGCGGGACGCCGGCCGCCAGCAGCCGCGGAAGCGGCGGGCGGGAGCCGCCGACGTGGAGATTGGAGCGCGGACAGAGCACCGCGGTGGCCCCGCAGGCGGCCAGCGCGGCCAGATCGGCGTCGTCGAGATCGACCAGGTGGACGGTGAGCCAGCCGGGCGTGAGGTGCGGTGCCGCGAGCGCCACCGGCGACCGAGCCCAGCCCGCCTGGCCGACCGGGCCGCCCATGCGGGCGCGCAGCGCACCGAACGGACCCTCACCGGTGATGACGAAGGCGCGCTCGGCAGGATCCTCGGCGAGGTGGAGCGAGGCGGGCGGTCCGGAGAGGAGCTCGAGCAGACCGGCCGGGTCGGTCGAGTAGACGGCGTGCGGGCTCTCGACCACGCGCAGGGCGCCGCGGGCGGGCAGGGCGTCGCGGCGCGCGCGGGCGGCCTGCCGGGCGGCGGCCAGCCGTTCCGGGGCGGCGCCGAAGACCTCGTGGAAGACCGTCCCGGCCAGGCCGGCGGCGGTGAGCGGCGCCAGCGAGTCGAGCGTGTTGGAGACGTCGCCGACCGCCGCCACGCCGGCCGCGAGCAGCTGCGACGTGGCCTGCGCCATGGCCGGGGCCGCCTGCGCCGCATTGGCGGCCCGGCGAGCCTCGACGAAGGCCTCGATCCAGGCTGGCAGCCCGGCCCCGCCCGGAACCGCGCCGGCCAGGTGCGAGAGCTCGAGGTGGAGGTGGGCGTTCACGAGCGCCGGCAGCAGCACGGCGTCGAGCCGCTCGGCCGCGCCGAAGCGGGCGGTCAGCTCCGCGACGGGCCCGACCGCGACCACGTCGTCGCCGTCGAGCGCCACCGCCCCGTCGCGCAGCGCCACCGGTGCGCCACCCGATGCCGGCGCGGGCGCCCCGAGGAGCACCCACGGCGCC
This sequence comes from Anaeromyxobacter sp., assembly GCA_025360965.1. GTDB lineage: Bacteria > Myxococcota > Myxococcia > Myxococcales > Anaeromyxobacteraceae > JADKCZ01. The sequence goes on from JANYBC010000073.1 coordinate 9,015, forward strand.
GAGACCAGACGGGTCACGTCGCCAGTCCGGGCAGCCGGTCGTAGCGCATGTTGCGCCGCGACGGCCGGAAGCCGGCGTCGCGGATGTGCCGCTCCACCTCCTCCGAGTCCATCTTGAAGGTGGTGCCGGCCGCCGAGACCACGTTCTCCTCGATCATCACCTGGCCGAAGTCGTCGCAGCCCATGTGCAGCGCCGCCTGCGCCACGCCGCCGCCCATGGTGACCCAGGAGGCCTGCAGGTGCGGGACGTTGTCGAGGAAGAGCCGCGCCAGCGCGTTGGTGCGCAGGTAGGCGGTGGCGCTGCCGTCCGAGGCGGTGAGGCGGGTATTGGAGGACTGGAAGGGCCAGCAGATGAAGGCGGTGAAGCCGTGAGTCTCGTCCTGCAGGTCGCGCAGCCGCTGCAGGTGGTTGACCCGGTGGCGCGGCTCCTCGCCGACGCCGAACATCAGGGTGGCGGTGCTCTTCAAGCCCGCCCGGTGGGCGGTCCGCATCACCGTGAGCCACTCGTCGGTCGAGCACTTGAGCGGGGCGATGCGCCGGCGCACCTCGTCGTCGAGGATCTCGGCGCCGCCGCCCGGGATCGAGTCCATGCCGGCCGCCATGAGCCGGCGGATGGTCGGCTCCAGCGACAGCTCGCTGGTCCGGGCGATGTGCCAGATCTCCTCGGGGGAGAGGGCGTGCAGGCTGATGGCCGGGTAGGTCGACTTCACCCAGCGGAAGAGCTCCTCGTAATACTCGATGCCGAGGTCGGGGTGGAGCCCGCCCTGCAGCAGCAGCTCGATGCCACCCAGCGCCAGGGTCTCCTCGATCTTGACCGCCAGCTCCTGGCGCGTCAGCACGTAGGCCTCGCGGTGGCCGCGGGGGCGGTAGAAGGCGCAGAAGTGGCAGGCGGTGGTGCAGACGTTGGTGTAGTTGACGTTGCGCGAGACGATGTAGGTCACCACGCCGTCGCCGTGCAGGGCGCGCCGGCGGGCGTCGGCGGCCAGTCCCAGCTCCAGCAGCGGGGCCTTCTCGTCGAGCAGCTCGGCCTCGTCGGCGTCGATCCGCTCGCCGTCCGCTCCCTTCTGCAGCGCGGTGTCGAGCGACACCACCCGGCGCACCCGCTGGCGGGTGACGTGGTCGTCGGCGTAGCGGACCACGGTGGGCGGCAGGTAGCCCTTCTCGGCGGCCAGCCGCAGGAAGGTCTCCATGCCGGTCATCTCGTAGGGGCCGACGCCGTAGCGGATCCGCTGGGTCAGGTAGCGCCGGTACTTCTCCGGGTCGCCGCCCTTCTGGCGGGCGAACTCCTGCGCAAGCTCGGTGCGGATCCCCTGGCCGTGCTGCGCCGCGCGGGCCAGCTCCTGCACGTCCTCCGGCTGGAGCACGCCGGGGCGCGCCGCCCAGACCGCGAAGACCATGGGCAGGCCGGTGAGCCGGTTCCACTCCTTGGAGAGGTCGAGGACGTACGGCTTCACCACGTCGAAGGCCCGGTCGCCGATCACCAGCGCGCCCCTGGTTCCCACGGCCCGGGCCACCCCCTCCACGGCCGGCAGCGGCGTGAACTTCGGGTGCACGCCCATCGAGTCGAGCACCAGCTTCGCCAGCACCACCGAGGTGCGCGAGGCGGTGTCGAGGAAGACCTCGTCCCAGCTCGAGGCCGGCTGCTCGCCGACCAGCAGCACGGTCTGCACCGCCCCGTCGGCACCGACCGCCATGCCCGGCGCGATCTCGTAGTCCTTGCCGGCCAACGCCCCGACCGGCAGCAGCGCCAGGTCGACCTCGCCGGCCTCGAGCAGGGCGGCGCACCGCGAGGGCTCGGCCAGCACCAGCTCGATGCGCTCCGAGTCCTTCAGCGCCTCGGTGAGGGGCCAGGCGTTGAGAAAGGAGACGGCGGCGGCCTTGAGCTTCGGCATGGAGGACCTTCGACTCAGGCGGAGACCACGGTGAGCCGCGGCGGCGGTGGCGCCGCCGGGGGCAGTGGCTGGTCGTGCACCTTGAGGACGTTGTAGAGGGAGTCGCGCTCGGCCGGGATGCGGCCGGCGGCCCGGATCAGGTCGTGGAGCGAGCGCTCGCTGAGCGCCTGCGGCACCGTCGAGCCGGCCATGTGGTAGATGCGCTCCTCGAGCACGGTGCCGTCGAGGTCGTCGACCCCGAAGCCGAGCGCCACCTGCGCCAGACGCTCGCCCATCGACACCCAGTAGGCCTTCATGTGGTCGAAGTTGTCGAGGTAGAGCCGCGCCACCGCGGCGGTGCGCAGCGCGTCGAAGCCGGTCGGCTTGGGGTAGGCCTTGCCGATCATGTTGTGCTCGGGGTGGAAGGCCAGCGGGATGAAGACCTGGAAGCCGTGGGTCTCGTCCTGCAGCTCGCGCAGCCGCCGCATGTGGTCGACGCGCTCGTCGAGCCGCTCGATGTGGCCGTAGAGCATGGTGGCGTTCGACCTGATGCCGAGGCCGTGGGCGGTCCGGTGGACCTCGAGCCACTGCTCGGCGGTCGCCTTGTCGTCGCAGATCTTGCGGCGCACCCGCGGCGCGAAGATCTCGGCGCCGCCGCCCGGGATGGTGGTCAGGCCGGCGTCGCGCAGCTCGGAGAGCACTTGCGTGTAGCTCTTGCCGAACTTCTCGGCCCAGTAGTGGTACTCGATGGCCGTGAAGGCCTTGATGGCCAGCTCGGGCCAGGCCTCGCGGATGCGGCGCAGCAGGCCGGTGTAGTAGTCCCACGGCAACGTCGGGTGGAGGCCGGCCACGATGTGAACCTCGGTGATCCCAAGTGCGCGCTTGGAGAGCACCTTCTCGACCGCCTCGTCGAGGGACATGGTGTAGCCCTCGGAGGCCAGCTGGTCGTCCTTGCGGGCGAACGAGCAGAACTTGCAGGTGGCGACGCAGACGTTGGTTGGGTTGAGGTGTACGTTGCGGTTGTAGAAGGCCAGCTGGCCGTGGCGGGCCTCGCGCACGTGGTTGGCCAGCGCGCCCAGCGCCGCCAGATCGTGGGCCTCGAAGAGCTGCAGGGCGTCGGCGTCGGTGAGCCGGGTGCCGGCCAGCACCTTGTCGCGGATGGGGCCGAGGCCGTCGCGCTCGAGCGCCTTGTGGGCCAGTGCGGAGATCATGGTCAGGGCTCCTCGGCCGGCTCGGCCGCGCGCGGCGTCAGGCCGGTCCAGCGCTTCATCAGCTGGTTGGGCAGGCCGATGCGATCCAGCACCCGCGCCACCACGGTGTCGACCAGGGCCTCGATGGTCTTCGGGCCCGAGTAGAAGGAGGGCGAGGCGGGCATCACCACCGCGCCGGCCTCGATCACCTGGGTGATGGCGCGGGCGTGGACCAGCGAGATGGGGGTCTCGCGCAGCACCAGCACCAGCCTGCGCTGCTCCTTGAGCATGACGTCGGCGGCGCGTCCCACCAGATCCACCGAGATGCCGGTGGCGATGCGGGCCAGCTGGCCGGCCGAGCAGGGGATCACCACCATGGCGTCGTACTGCGACGAGCCAGAGGCGAACGGAGCGGTGAAGTCGTGGTTGCTCCAGGTCGGGAAGGGGTGGCGCGGCGCGCCGCCGATCTCCTGGGCCCAGACCTGCTTGCCGGTGGTCGTGAAGACCACGTCGACGCTGACGCCTGAGGCGGCGCCGTGCTCGGCGAGGAAGTCGAGCAGCCGCCTGGCGTAGGGGGCGCCGGTGGCGCCGCTGACCGCGACCACCAGCTTCATGACCGCACCGCCGTCACCAGCCCGCAGACCCCGGGAAAGAGGGTCTGGCCGCACACCGAACCGAAGCCGGAGCGCGCCGCGGCCGCCTCGAACTCGGGGCGCGAGGCGAAGCGCTCCATCGACTCGACCAGGTAGCGGTAGGCCTCCGGATCGGGGGAGAGCACCCGCCCCAGCACCGGCAGCGCTAGCCGGTTGTACAGTCCGTGAACGAGGCGCGGCCCGGCCGACTCGGGACGGAAGAACTCGAGGACGCCGAGCCGGCCACCCGGCTTGAGGACCCGGGCCAGTTCGGTGAGCCCGACCTCGTACCGCTCCAGGTTGCGCATGCCGAAGGTGACGGTGGCGAGATCGAAGCAGGCCGCCTGGAACGGGAGGGCCATGGCGTCGGCCTGGCTGGCCGGCAGCCCGGTCTTCTCGACGCCGCGCCGCAACATCTGGAAGGAGAAGTCGGCGCCGATGACGCGCAGGCCCGGGGTCTGCCGCCGCGCCAGGTCGGCCACGTCCATGGTGCCGGCGCAGAGATCGAGCAGCGCCTCGCCGGAGCGGGGAGCCAGGTCGCGCAGCAGGTGGCGGCGCCAGGCCTGGTCCACCTGCAGCGTCATGACCCGGTTGAGCAGGTCGTAGCGCGGCGCGATCCGGTCGAACATGGCGCGCACCGCGCTGCCGCGCTGGCCGCCGATCCCCTCGCCCGGCAGGGGGACGTTGGTCAACGGGGGTACGGCGGTCACTGGAGGAACGGCGGTCACTGGAGGATCCCGCCCTTCCTCGGCGTCCAGGAAGCGGCCGGGGGAGCGTCGATGCGGGGACGGCGGATGGGCGGCGCGCCGGGCACCAGCCGCGCGTAGACCTCGTCCATGCGGCTCAGCACGTCCGCAGGGTGGACGCAGACCTCCGGCCACTCTCGCCCGCCCTCCTCGACCCACTTCTTGGTGGCGTCGACGCCGATCTTCCCGCCGTAGGCGAAGTGGGCCGAGGCGTGGTCGAGCACGTCGACCGGACCGTCGGAGAGCACCAGGTCGCGGCGCACGTCGACGTTGGCGAAGGCGCGCCAGGCGGCCTGGCTGACGTCCTGCACGTCGACCTCGGCGTCGAAGACCACCAGCGTCTTGGTCTGGGCCATCTGCCCCGAGCCCCACAGGCCGTGGATGACCTTCTTGGCCTGGCCCGGGTGCTCCTTCTTGATCGAGATGAGGCAGAGATTGTGGAAGACCCCCTCGACCGGCATGCAGTAGTCGACGATCTCCGGGGCGATCACCTGCAGCAGCGGCAGGAAGAGCCGCTCGGTCGCCTTGCCGAGCCACTGGTCCTCGACCGGCGGCGGCCCGACGACGGTGGCCGGGTAGACGGCGTCCTTGCGGTGGGTGATGGCGACCACGTCGAGGGCCGGGTAGTCGTCGGCCAGCGAGTAGTAGCCGGTGTGGTCGCCGAAGGGCCCCTCGCGCACCAGCGGCGCCGAGGTGTCGACGAACCCCTCGATGACGATGTCGGCGTCGGCCGGGACCTCGAGGCCGGTGGCCACGCCCTTCACCATCCGGACCCCCTCGCCGCGCAGGAAGCCGGCGAAGAGGTACTCGTCGATGCCGGGCGGCAGCGGCGCCGAGGCGCAGTAGGTGAGGGCCGGGTCGCCGCCCAGGGCGATGGCGACCGGCATCCGCTCGCCGCGCTTCTGGTACTCGCGGTAGTGGGCGGTGGCGGTCTTGTGGAGCTGCCAGTGCAGGGCGAGGCGGTGGGGACCAAGCACCTGGAGCCGGTACATGCCGACGTTGCGCAAGCCCTTCTCCGGGTCGCGGGTGATCACCTGCGGCAGCGTGATGAAGGGGCCGCCGTCGTGCGGCCAGGTGGTGAGCACCGGGAGGATGGAGAGGTCGGCCTCCTTGCCGGTCAGCACCACCTCCTGGCAGGCCCCGCTGCCGACCAGCTTCGGCCCCATGGTGGCCAGCTTGCCGAGGGTGGGGAGCAGCTTGACCTTGTCCCAGAAGGTCTTGGGGGGAGCGGTCTTGAGCAGGCTCCTGAGCGCGGTGGCGTGCTCCTCGAAGTCCTCGCAGGAGAGCGCCCAGGAGGTGCGCCGCCGGGTGCCGAAGAGGTTCATGGCCACCGGGAACCTGCCGGAGGAGGGCTGCTCGAAGAGCAGCACCGGTCCGCCCTGCTTGGCGGCCCGGTCGGCCAGCGCCGCCATGTCGAGGTGCAGGTCGACCCGCTCGCGGACGCGAGTCAGCTCCCCCGCCCGCTCGACGCGGTCGAGGAACTCCGTGAGCGTGCGGTAGGCCATGGCCGCGGATCTCTACCCCGGCGAGCGCCTTGTTTCAACGCTGGTTCGGGTGCTAGATGCTCCGGCCATGACCGAACGGATCGACCGCGCCCGTGGACTCGTCGAGCAGGCGCTCCGCGACGTCGAGTCGGAGCTGGCCTCTCCGCGCTGCGGGCTCCGTCCGGAGCAGCTCTGCACCTGCCGCGACACGCTGCAGGGCTACGTCTCGGCGCTGGAGACCGGCGACCTGCCCCCCCGGAAGGACCGCTCCGAACGGCTCTGCAAGCTGGTCATCGACGGCTGGCCGTTCGACACGCCGCTGGCTGGGACGGTGCTGGCGGCCGAGCGGGCATTCAGGACGGTCTAGGGTCGCCGCCCCCGGGCCGAGGGCCGTGAGGTTGCGATCGCCGCAGCCTCGCCGTACCATCCGCCGCCGTGCGGCTCCTGCTCATCCTCACCCTCATCAACGGCCTGGTGCCGTCCTTCGCCGAATTGGCGGAGACGGCGGTCCACTTCCTCGTCGAGGGACACCTCGCCCACAGCCAGGCCGCGGACTGCGGGCTGGGCGAGTGCGATGACGAGCACGGCTGCGGCACCACCGAGCACCACTGTGGCTGCTGCGCCTCGCAGGTGGTCCTCGCCCCGCCCGCCGGGGCCGCGCTGCCGGCCGTCATCGGCGGGTCGCGGCCCCTGGTGGAGCGGGCTCGCCTGACGTCGCTCCACGCGCCGGCGCCTCCGCACCGTCCCCCCATCGCCTCGTAGCGAAGGTCGCCGCCGCCGTGCCCGGCTCCGGGCGCGGCTCCCGCCCATGGCGTGCACCTGCTCCCGGTTCGGCCCCTGGCCGCACCGGGTGACGGCCGCGCGCTCGCCACGAGGTTCACGTGAAGAGATCTCCAAGGAGCAGGCGCGTCCTGCTCGTCGTCGCCCTGGCACTTCCCATGGCCGGAACGGCCGCAGGCCCCGGGCCGTTCCCGGTGCTTCGCTGGCCGGACGTCGTCGCGGCGGTGGACCGCCACCCCCTCGTGCTGGAGGCGGTCGCGCGCGAACGTGGCGCCGGGGGCGCCATCTCCACCGCCGGGGCGCTCCCCAACCCGATCTTCGGCGTCGCCGCCGGCGAGGGGCGCCCGCGGGGCGGTGGCGGCTCCCGCCGGGAGGTGGGCTACTCGGTCGAGCTGCCGCTCGAGTTCCTGGCGCTCCGCGGCTCCCGCATGGAGGCCGCGCGGGCCGCGCAGGAGGGGGTGCACCAGGAGGCCAGGGCGGTTCGCCTCCAGGTCACCCGGGAACTACGCCGCACCTTCGTGGCCGCAGTCCACGGCCAGTTGATGGTGGAGGCGGGCGATGAGCTGGCGGGCCAGGCGGCCCGGCTCGCCGACCTGGTCCGGAAACGGGCGGAGCGCGGCGAGGGGCGGCCGACGGAGGTTTTCCGGGTCGAGATCGAGCTGGAGCGGCTGCGAAACGGGGTGGAGCGCGCCCGGGCGACCGTCGACGCGCGGCGGCTCCGCCTCTCGATCTGGGTGGGCGCTCCGGTGGGCCGGGTCGAGGCCGACCTCGCGGCACTGCTCCCGCTCCCCCCGCTGGCCGAGTTGCAGGAGCGCTTGTTGGCGTCGAGCCCCGTCGCCCAAGCTTCCAGGGCCCGACTCCAGGCGGCCAGCGAGGAGGCGAGCGCCGAGCGGTGGGAGCGCATGCCCAGGCTCTCGGTCGGGGCGGCGCACGTCGACGAGCTCGATCGGACCGCCACCACCGTCACCGCCACCGTCACCCTTTCGCTCTGGAACTGGAACCAGGGGAGGATCCGGCAGGCCGAGGCCGCCCAGGAGGGCGAGCGGGCCCGACTCGACGCGACCTCCCGGGAGCTCACGGCCGGCCTCTCGGACGCCTGGAGGGGCTGCGCCGCCGGCCAGGTGGCGGCGGGGCGCTTCCGGGACGAGATCCTGCCGCGCGCCGAGGGTTCGGCCCGCACCCTCGGGCGCGCCTTCGAGCTCGGGGAGGCCGGCCTCCTCGACGTCATCGACTCCCGCCGCGTCCTGCTCGACACCCGCCGCGAGTACCTCGACCTTCTCCTCGACATGCAGAACGCCTGCGGCGATCTCGCCGCGCTGGCCGGACTGGAGCTTCCATGAGCCGCACCAACCCGACACTTCTCGCCGTCGTCCTCCTCGCCCTCGGCTGCCAGAGGGCGGCGGCCCCGGCCCCGGCGGCTTCGCCGACGGCGGCCACAGCGCCGCAAGCTGCAGCCGCCGGGGGAGAGGCTGGGCACGCCGACGAGCACGAAGGGCACGGCCATGAGGGCGCGGAGGCGAAGCGCTCCGACCTCGACCAGCCGGCCGAGGCTCTGCTGGCCCTCACCTGCGAGCACGGCAAGAAGACCTTCGAGTGCCCCGAGTGCCGCTACCAGGTCGGGGTGGTCCGAGTGCCGAAGGCGCTCCTCGACGACGGCCTGGTCCGGACGGCGGTGGTCGGCCGCAGGAGGCTGGAGGCGCCGCTCCCGCTCACCGGCGAGATCCGCTTCGACGAGCGGCGGGTGACGCACATCGCTCCGAGCACCGAGGCCAGGGTCCGCGCTGTGAAGGTGAGCCTCGGCCAGCGGGTGCAAGCCGGCCAGGCACTGGTAGAGCTGGAGAGCGTGGCGCTCGGCGAGGCGCAGAGCCAGTATCTGGAGGCGCGCGGCGCCCTGGAGCTGGCACGGCGCGCCGCCGAGCGGGCCGAGAGCCTGCGACAGGAGAAGATCGCGTCGGAGAAGGAGTGGCTCCAAGCGCGAGCAGACCACGAGACGGCAGAGATCAGGACCCGGGCAGCCCGGGAGAAACTGGTCCGGCTCGGCCTCTCGGTGGGCGAGGTGGATGCGATTCCCGGACGCGGTGGCACCGCCGGTCGCGGTACCCTCGTCCTTCGCGCGCCGTCGGCCGGTGTCGTCCTCGAGATGCACGCCGTCCCGGGCGAGCTGGTCCGGCCCGACCAGTCCATCCTCACGGTGGGCGACCTCTCCGACCTCTGGCTCTGGGCGGATCTCTACGAGGACCACCTCGACCGGGTGGTGGCGAGCGAGAAGGAGACACTCCGTGCCGGCGTGACCGTGAAGGCGTACCCCGCGGAGGTGTTCCCAGGGACCGTCGACTTCGTTGGGCCGACCATGGACGAGAAGACCCGAACGGTGAAGGTGCGGATCGCCGTGAAGAACCTCGCCGGCAAGCTCCGCGCCGGCATGTTCGCCGCGGTGCAGCTCTACCTGCCGGGTGAGGAAGAGGCGCTCGCGCTGCCGCGCTCCGCGGTCCTCTCGGACCAAGGTCGCTCCTTCGTGTTCGTCCACCGGCAGGGCGAGTTCTACATGAGGCGCCCCGTCCAGACCGGCCGCACCAGCCTCGACTGGATCGAGGTGACGTCGGGGCTCGCCGGTGGTGAGACCGTGGTCTCGAGCGGCGCCTTCCTCCTCAAGTCCGACGTGCTGCGCTCGAAGATGGGCGCAGGCTGCGCGGATTAGGCCCCCACATGCGCGCCACCCAGTGGGTCCTCGGTAACCGCTTTCTCGTCCTCGCCTTCACCGCTGCGCTCGCCATCGCGGGTGGGGTGGCCTGGACACGCCTCCCCATCGACGCCTTCCCCGACGTCACCAACACGCAGGTCATGGTCCTGGCCAAGGCCCCAGGCCTCGCCGCCGTGGACGTGGAGACCCGCGTCAGCTTCCCCATCGAGCAGCACCTGCGCGGCCTGCCGCGCGTGAAGTCGGTCCGCTCCCTCTCCAAAGCCGAGCTGTCGCAGGTCGTGGTGGTTTTCGAGGACGGGGTGGACACCTACTGGACTCGCCAGATCGTCTTCGAGCGCCTGGCGGCGGTGCGAGAGAAGCTGCCCCGCGGCGTGGACCCCGAGCTCGGGCCCATCTCCACCGGCCTCGGCGAAATCTTCCAGTACACGCTGGAGGGTGAAGGCCTCACGCCGATGGAGCTGCGCACCATCCAGGACTGGATCGTGGCGCCGCTCCTGAAGCCGGTGCCTGGCGTCAACGAGGTCAACAGCTTCGGCGGGTACGTGAAGCAGTACCAGGTGGTGGTGCGGCCGGAGCGGCTCGTCAAGTACGGGTTGACCGTGCGGGAGGTGGCCGAGGCGCTTGAGCGCTCCAACGGCAACGCCGGCGGCGGCGTGGTGGTGGAGGGCTGGGAGCAGACCTACCTGCGCGGGGTGGGGCTGATGCGGGACATCCCGGACATCGAGCGCGTGGTCCTGAAGGCCCATGACGGCACGCCCATCTACCTGCGCGACGTGGCCGACGTGGTGATCGGGGCCGAGCCGCGCCAGGGCGCCGTGACCCGCGACGGCAAGGGCGAGGCCGTGGCCGGCATGGTCATCATGCTGAAGGGCGAGAACGCCAAGGACGTCGTCGAGCGCGTCAAGACCGCCATCGACAAGGCGCGCACTACCCTGCCGCCCGGCGCGCGCATCAACGTCTTCTACGACCGGACCTCCCTCATCGAGGCGTGCATCAAGACGGTCATGGATGCGCTCCTCGAGGGTGGCCTGCTGGTGGTCCTGATCCTGTTCCTCTTCGTCGCCGAGCTCCGCACCGCACTGGTGGTGCTGGTGTCGTTACCGCTCACGTTCCTCGTCACCTTCATCGTCATGGGGCGGGTCGGGCTCACCTCCAACCTCATGTCGCTGGGCGGCCTGGCCTTCTCGGTCGGAATGGTGGTCGACGCCTCGATCGTGGTGGTGGAGAACGTGCGACGCCACCTGGCCCGCCGAACCGACGCGCCCAAGCGGCGCATCGTGGCCGAGGCGGTGAACGAGGTGGCGCGGCCAGTGGCCTTCTCGGTGCTGGTCATCGCGGTGATCCTGGTGCCGCTCTACGCGCTCCAGGGGACCGAGGGGAAGATGTTCGCCCCCCTCGCCTCCACGATGCTCATCGCCCTTCTGGTCTCCCTGGCCGTGGCGCTGCTGGTCATCCCGGTGCTCTCCGAGCTGGCGCTCAAGCAGGCCCCCGAGAAGGAGTTCGCCTTGGTGCGCCGGTTCCACGCCGGCTACCTCTCGCTCCTCGACAAGGCGGTGTCGCGGCCGCGCCGGACCATCGGGCTCTCCGTCGCGGTCCTCCTCGGCGCGGGGGCGCTGGTCCCGCTGGTCGGCACCGAGTTCATGCCGGCGCTCGACGAGGGGGCCATCGCCATCAACGTGGTCCGCCTCCCGAACGCCTCGCTGCAGGGCTCGGTGGAGGTGGCGCGTTACCTCGAGAAGCAGCTCAAGGCGTACCCGGAGGTGGACACCGTCGTCTCCAAGACGGGGCGCGCGGAGATCTCCGAAGACCCCATGGGCCCCGAGCAGACCGACGTCTTCGTCATGCTGAAGCCGCGCAGGTCCTTCGGGCGCGACCGCTCCCGCGCCGAGCTGGCGGAGGTCATGCAGCGAGATCTGTCGCAGATGCCTGGAGTGCGTTTCTCGTTCTCGCAGCCCATCGCGCTCCGGGTGAACGAGCTCATCTCCGGGGTGAAGAGCGATGTGGCCATCAAGGTCTTCGGCAACGACCTGACACTCCTCAAGGGCTACGCCGACCGGATCGCCGTGGCGGTGGGCGGTGTCCGCGGCGCCACCGACCTCAAGGTGGAGCAGGTCTCCGGCCTCTCCCAGTACGACGTGGTCATCGACCGGGAGGCGGCGGCTCGCCACGGAATCTCGGTGGGCGACGTCAACGACACCATCGAGTCGGCCATCGCCGGGAAGGTCGCCACCACCCTCATCGAGGACCAGCGCCGCTTCGCGGTGGTGGTCCGCTTCCCGACCGAGTCCCGCGACGACATCGGGCGCATCGGACGCCTCCTGATCGCCGCGCCGGGCGGGGAGCGGGTGCCGCTCTCGCAGCTGGCCCGCATCCAGCTCGTGGAGGCGCCGGCGCAGGTCTCACGGGAGAACGGCATCCGGCGGGTGGTGGTCGAGGCCAACATCCGCGGTCGCGACCTGGGCGGCTTCGTCGCCGAGGTGCAGGAGAAGCTGAAGCCGTTCGAGAAGGAGCTTCCGCCGGGTACCTTCCTCGAGCTCGGCGGCCAGTTCGAGAACCAGCAGCGGGCCATGCGGACCCTGGCGGTGGTGGTGCCCATCGCCCTGATCCTCATCCTGCTGCTCCTCTACCTCGCGCTCGGTTCCTTCGGCGACGCACTGCTGGTGCTCCTCAACCTCCCGTTCGCCCTGGTTGGCGGCGTGGTGGCCGTGGTGGCGTTCCGGATGCCGGTTTCCGTCTCCGCCGCCGTCGCCTTCATCGTGCTGCTCGGAATCGCGGTCCAGAACGGCGTGGTGCTGGTCGCTTTCCTGCGCCAGCTCCGCGACGAGGGGCGTACCGTGGCCGAGGCGGTGCGGGAGGGCTGCAACCTTCGGTTCAGGCCGCTCATCATGACCGCGCTCACCTCCTTCATCGGCCACCTGCCCATGCTCTACGCCCAGGGCTCCGGCGCCGACATCCAGCGGCCGCTGGCCGTGGTGGTGATGGGCGGGCTGGTCACCTCCACGGCGCTCACCCTGCTGGTGCTGCCGGCCATCTACGTGGCGCGGGCGAGCGGGGAGGCTTTAGTGCCCGGGTCGCGGCACTAGAACGCCCGCTCGGTCAGCGACCGCGCCGCCTCGGCCAGGGCCCGCCGGTGCGGGCCGTCGGGGAGCGCCTGCAGCGCCGCCATCCCCTGCGCGGTCCGCTCGCGGGCCATGGCGCGGGCCGCCTCGACGCCGCCGGAGCGGCGCACCGCCTCGATCACCTCGCCTGCGACCGCGTCGCCGTCGGCCTTGCCGTCGAGCAGGAGCTGCAGCCGGTCGCGCAGCCCGGCCTGCGCGTCGAGGGCGCGGATGAGCGGCAGCGTCGCCTTTCCCTCCAGCAGGTCGGCGCCGAGCTTCTTGCCGAGCACGCCGGGATCGGCGGCGTAGTCGAGGGCGTCGTCGACCAGTTGGAAGGCGACGCCGATCCCCTCGCCGAAGCGGACCAGCGCCGCCGGGACCTCCCCCTCGACGCCGGCCGCCCAGGCGCCGGCTGCGGCGCCCCAGCCGAAGAGCGAGGCGGTCTTGCCGGTCACCACCTGCAGGTAGGTCGCCTCGGTGGCGGCGAAGGTGCCGCGGAAGGTGAGCTGCAGCACCTCGCCCTCGACCAGCCGGCGCATGGTGGCGAGCAGCGGCAGCAGCGCCAGCCGGGCCGCCGGGGCGGTGGCGACGATCTCCAGCGCACGGGTCAGCAGCCAGTCGCCGGCCAGCACCGAGACCGAGTTGCCCCAGATGACGCGCGAGGCCGGCTGGCCGCGGCGCATGGGGCCGTCGTCGATGACGTCGTCATGGAGCAGGGTGGCCGAGTGGGTCAGCTCGGCCGCCACCGCGTAGGGGAGGGCGGCGGAGAGCGGGCCGCCGTTTGCGCCGCAGGAGAGGAGCGAGACCAGCGGGCGGATGCGCTTGCCGCCGGCCGAGACCAGGTGGCGCGCGGCCGCCTGCAGCCGGGCCTCGGCGTCGTCGGTGGCGGAGGTGAGCTGCTGTTCGAGCGACGCCAGCGTCTCGGCGAGATCGGGGACCTCGGCCAGCGCCGCCTGGGCGCGCGCCGGCCGCACGCCGCGCTCGGCGCTGGTGTTGAGCTGGGAGAGGATGTCCTGGTCCGAGGCCATGCGCGGCGGGCGCTCCGTGGGGGCGGAGGAAGAGGCCGGGCTATAGCGCGCTGCAGACACGGTGGTCAACGAACGCCCTCGCACCGTGGTACGGGAAAGGCCATGACTCCAGCCGCCGAGTGCGCCCGCCGCGCCGCCGCCCTCCGCGAGGCCCTGGCCGCCCGCCACCTCGAGGGCGCGCTCATCCTCCAGGCCGTCGACCTCCTCTGGCTGACCGGGACCCGCCAGAACGCCTCGCTCTGGTTCCCGGTCGAGGGAGACCCGGCGCTGCTGGTGCGCAAGAGCCTGGAGCGGGCCCGCGCGGAGAGCCCGCTCTCACGCGTCCTGCCCTTCCCGCCGTCGCGCGAGCTGGCGGCGCTGGTCGGCGCGCCGCGCCGCATCGGCCTCACCTTCGACGCGGTGCCGGTGGCGGTGCAGCAGTTCTGGGGCAAGGCGCTGCCGGGCGTGGAGTGGACCGACGTCTCGATGCTGGTGCGCGAGCTGCGCAGCGTGAAGTCGCCCTGGGAGCTCACGCAGATGCGGGCCACCGCGGCGCTGCTCTCCGGGGTCATCGCCGAGGTGCCGTCGTTCCTCCGCACCGGGCTGCGCGAGGTCGACGTGTCGGCCGAGCTCGAGGTGCGGCTGCGCCGGGCCGGCAACGAGGGGAGCCCGCGGGTTCGCGGATTCAACCAGGAGTTCTTCATGGGGCTTGCGCTGGCTGGCGACTCGGCCTCCGCGCCGAGCTACTTCGACGGGCCGGTCACCGGCAGCGGCCTCTCGGCCTCGTCGCCGCTGGGGGCCTCGCTGGCGCCCATCGGCCGCGACGCGCCGGTGCTGCTCGACTACACCGCCATCCTCGGCGGCTACGTGACCGACATGACCCGCATGGCGGTCTGTGGCCGGCTGGCACCGGAGCTGCTGCGGGCCTTCGCCGTGGCCCGCGCCATCCAGGACGAGCTGGCGGCGGCGCTGGTGCCCGGTGCGATCCCCAGCCAGCTCTTCGCGCTGGCCAGGGAGCGGGCCGACGCCGCAGGATTGGGCGACCGCTTCATGGGACCGCCCGGGGCCCAGGCCCGCTTCGTCGGCCACGGCATCGGCCTGGAGCTCGACGAGGTGCCCGTGCTCGCCCCCGGCTTCGACGCCCCGCTGAAGGCTGGCATGACGCTGGCCATCGAGCCGAAGTTCGTCTTCCCCGGCCAGGGTGCGATCGGCATCGAGAACACCTTCGCCGTGGCCGAGGGCGGCGGCGAGCGGCTCTGCGCCCTGTCCGACGACCTGCTGGTGGCCGGGTAGGGAGGCTCACCGGCGCGCGGCGTTTTGGCCTGCGCGCCTTGTCGCAGCCGCACCCCGCAGGTGGGAGCCCAACGCGCCGTGCCAACGCGGCCAGGACCTGGGCCAAGATGCCCCCGGGAGGTCTCAATGAAGCAGAGCCGTGGCGTCACGCTCCTCCCGGTCCCGCTCACGCTGGCCGCCGCGCTGGCCGGCGTAGCGGCGGGGATGGCGGCCTTCGCCTTCCAGTACGCCAAGGGCTCCTCCTACCTGGGCAACGATCCGGCCACCTGCGCAAACTGCCACGTGATGAGCGCCCACTACGCCGGCTGGCAGGCGGCGCCGCACCACCTGGTCGCCACCTGCAACGACTGCCACACGCCGGCCACCACCTTCCGCAAGTACCTCGTCAAGGCGGAGAACGGCTGGCACCACTCCATGGCCTTCACGCTGGGCGACATCCCCGACGTCATCCGCGCCCGGCCAGCCAGCCGGGCGGTCATCGAGGCCAACTGCCGCCACTGCCACGCCGACCTGGTGGCCGACTTGGTCCACGGCGGCGACATGGCCTGCGTCCGCTGCCACGCCTCGGTCGGCCATCTGCGCTGAGACTCGCCACCACCGAAACCAGGAGGAGATCACCATGTCCGCCGAAAACTCCGCCACACCCGGGAAGCGAGGGCTCCTGCTGGCCTTGGTGATCGCCGCCTTCGCCATCGCGGCGGTGGGCGCCGCGGCGCTGCTCGTGAACATCGCAGAGAAGAAGCAGGAGGCGAAGAACGCCTACGTCAAGCTGGTCGAGGTGACCGAGGACGACGCCGACCCGGCCAAGTGGGGCACCAACTGGGCCCGCGAGTACGACGGCTACAAGCGCACCTCCGAGCCGACCCACACCAAGTACGGCGGCGGGACGGTGAGCGAGAGCGCGCCGCCGCCGCAGAAGGCGCTGCGCGACCCCTGGCTGACCCGCGTCTTCTCCGGCTACCTCTTCGCCATCGACTACCGCGACCGCCGCGGCCACGCCTTCGCCCTGGTGGACCAGGAGAACACCAAGCGCAACGTCAGGGCGGAGAACAAGCAGTCGGGCAACTGCATGCACTGCCACGCCTCGATCATGCCGCTCTACCGGAAGCTCGGGAAGGAGGCCCTGCCCCAGGGCGCCGAAACCGCGCAGCTGCAGGCCGGGCTCGAGGCGGTCGGCAAGCTCGACTACTGGGCCGCCCACGACCAGCTGGCCGCGCTCACCGGCGGCAAGGCCCACCCGGTCTCCTGCGTCGACTGCCACGAGCCGAAGAGCATGGAGCTGCGCGTCACCCGCCCCGGCTTCATCGCCGCCATCCAGAAGCTGGCCGCCGGGAACGCCATGGTCCCCCACCTCGTCAGCATCGACCGCTGGCGCAAGGGCGACAAGGCGAAGCCCTATGACCCGAACCTCGATGGGACGCGCCAGGAGAAGCGCTCCTACGTCTGCGGCCAGTGCCACGTGGAGTACTTCTGCGGCAAGGGCCAGACCATCTTCTTCCCCTGGGCCGAGGGGCTCAAGGTCGAGGACATGGAGCACCTCTACGACGGCATCCAGGTGAACGGGAAGCGCTTCAAGGACTGGACCCACGCCGAGACCGGCATGGAGGTCTTGAAGGCCCAGCACCCCGAGTTCGAGATGTGGAGCCAGGGGATCCACGCCCGCGCCGGCGTGGCCTGCGCCGACTGCCACATGCCCTACATGCGCGACGGCGCCCAGAAGATCTCCGAGCACTGGGTCCGCAGCCCGCTGCTCTCGCCCAATCGCGCCTGCGCCACCTGCCACCCCAACAGCGACGACGAGCTCAAGGCGCGGGTCGAGGGGATCCAGGACCGCCACTTCGCGCTCATGACGCGGGCCGGGCAGGCCGCCGTGGCCATGATCGATGCCATCGTGGCGGTGCGGAAGCCGTGGGACGACAAGCATCGCGAGGCGGCCACCGCCAGGGCCAGGGAGACGCTCTCGCAGAAGGAGGACTTCCTCAAGGCCGGCAAGGAGGACCAGGAGAAGAAGCTCGCCGCCGAGACCAAGGCCAACCTGCTCGCCATGTGGCGCGAGGTGGTGGCGCAGGTCCCGGCCATCAAGGAGCTGGGCGAGTTGCAGCGGGCGGCGCAGTGGCGGCTCGACATGGTGGCGGCCGAGAACTCGATGGGCTTCCACGCGCCGCAGGAGATGGCCCGGATTCTCGCCGAGTCGATCGACCTGTCGCGCCAGGCCCAGGTCAAGGCCGGCGAGGTCAGGCGCGGCGCGCTGGCGGTGCTGACGCCGGCGAAGGAGGCGCCGAAGAAGGCGACCAAGTAGGGGAGCGGCCCGGGCCCCTCACCAGCGCGCCCGCAGTCTCGCCGCGTAGGCCTCCGGGGCCTCGGTGTGGACCTCGTCACCGCCGAACATCGGCCCGAACCAGGTCTCGTAGTTGACGTAGAGCGGCTTCAGGGGCGGGCGCGAGCAGGCCCGCACCTGCAGGGCGTACTCGCCGCCGCGTCCCGGCGCCGGGCTGGAGAGGAAAGCGAGCGTGAAGGGGTGGGCGCCGACCTCCTCGTAGTAGGAGAGCACCCGCGCCAGCCCGGCCGCCAGCCCCTCGACCCCGGCGTCGTCGAGTTCGACGAGGCTGCCGACCCCCGGCACCAGCCCCCAGACCTCGCGCTGGTGCGCCGGCGCGAAGGCGGCCAGCCACTCGACCGGGCCGTCGCTCCCCAGCCAGCGCAGGCCGGCCGCCCGCTCGGTCTCCACCAGCTCGGTCCAGTAGTCACGGCCGGTGCGCGCCTTCCAGGCGGCGCTGGCGTCGAGCAGCCGCGCCACGCCGGAGTATGGGAGGCCGCGCACGTGCACCTGGAAGTGCGGGTGCGGGACGCTGGAGCCGCCGGGCGGCAGGAAGTTCATCCCGGCCAGGTGGTGGACGGCGCCGGGGTCGGCGGCGCGGGAGCGGCGCACCAGCTCCACGGCGGCCCGGATCCCGTTGGCCAGCGCCGGCGCCCCGATGCGCGAGGGGAAGAGCACGTGGTTTCCGACGTCGAGGATCACCACCGAGTCGCGGGCGCACTTGGAGAAGAGGTTGGGCATGGCCAGCGCTCCCCCGAAGCGGAGCTGCCCCTCCGGCGCGAAGGACGGCTCGAAGCGGGTCCCCTTCTCGGCGGCGCTGCAGAAGGGGCAGGTGGCCCGGCTCTTCTCCTGCAGCTCCTCGAGGAGCGGCAGGTCGGCCACACCGAGGAAGACCCGGGCCTTCTCGCCGAGCGCGAGGTTGATGGAGGCCACCTGCCGGGTGAGCGGGTCGGTGCGGTGCTCGATGAGCTGCTCGGCCGGCTTCCCGGCGGGATCGATGAGCGTGGCGGTCTCGGTCGTAGACAGCAGTTCCATCGGCAGCTCCGCGGGCGCGAGGGGAATCGACCACCGGCCCGGAGGACGATACCGCAGCGTCGCCGGGTTGGACGAGCAGGCGACGATGCGGCGCGCTCGGCGGCTCGCCCGCCCGTGCTAGGTTGCCCGCCCATGCCGGTCGTGAAGCTGGTGCTCGAGTACGACGGGACCCGCTACGTGGGGTGGCAGGTCCAGCCCAACGGCCCCTCGGTGCAGGCCGAGGTGGAGCGGGCGCTGGAGACGCTCCACAAGGCCCCGCGCCGCGTCACCGCCGCCGGCCGAACCGACGCCGGGGTCCACGCCCTCGGCCAGGTCGCCTCCTTCTTCGAACGCGAGCCGCTGCCGCTCAAGGCCTACGTGCAGGGGATGAACGCCATCCTGCCGCACGACGTGGCGGTGCGCGCCGCCACGCTCGAGGCCGACGGCTTCGACGCCCGGCGCAGCGCCACCGGGAAGCGCTACCGCTACCGGATCGAGAACGGCCCCACGCGCAGCCCGCTGGCTCGGCTCACCGCCTGGGAGCACTTCCGGCCGCTCGACGCCGACGCCATGCGCGCCGCCGCCGTCCACCTGGTCGGCCGCCACGACTTCGCCTGCTTCCAGGCCTCCGATTGCGCCTGCGAGCACGCGGTGCGCGAGATCCGGCGCTGCGAGGTGAGCGGCGAGGCCGGCGGGCGCATCGACCTGGTGCTGGAGGCGACCGCCTTCGTCAAGCACATGGTCCGCAACATCGCCGGCACGCTGGTGGAGGTCGGGTTCGGGAAGCGGGCACCCGGGTCGCTCTCGTCGCTGCTGCTGACCCGCGACCGGAGCCTGGCCGGGCCGACGGCGCCGCCGCAGGGGCTCTGCCTCGAGGAGGTGTTTTACGCAGGGCGCCGGGACCCGGCGGACGGCGAGGGACGGCCTCAGCCCCCGGCCGGCTCCCAGCCGTCGTAGCTGCCGCCGTGCCGGGCCGCCAGCCCGCAGAGCGACCAGCTCACCCCGTGGATGTGACCGAGGGTGACGAGATCGTCGCGGCGCAAGTCGACGGCGAAGGGTGAGGGAGGCGGAGCGTCGTCGCGCCGACCGGCCGGCGCGAACCCGAGCGCGACCGCCTCGGCGGTGAAGGCCTCGCGGGCCGCGGCGGTGGCGAAGGAGGCCTGGTGGTCGACCGGCCGGGCCAGCGCGATCGGCTCCCCGCGCCGGGCCAGCGCCTCGATCTCGCGCCGGTCCTCCAGCCAGCGCCGGGTCCGCGGCGGCGGCAGCAGCTCGTCGCGCCAGCCGCTCCAGCCCGGGTCCTCCCCGGCCTCCACGGTCACCTGGTAGCCGGCCAGCTCGCCGCCAGCGGCCGCCAGCGGCCCGTCGGCCACGAGCGAGGCCGGCGCGTAGAAGAGGTGCTGTCGGGCGCCGGCCAGGGTGAGGCGCCCGGCGTAGGTGGCCCCGGCGGCGGCGAAGGCGGCCGAGAGCGCGTCCTCGATGCGGGCCAGCGCCTCCCCCTCGGCGGCGCCGGGCAGGCCGTCCGGGCCTGGCGAGGCGAGCGGGTAGGCGACGCGGAGCAGGCGCGGGCGGGCCGGGTCGGGGACGGCCGGCTCCAGCGAGAGGTCGAGCGCCACCGCCAGCGGGCCCTCGGGCAGCAGCGCCCGCCAGGAGTCCCAGCCGCTCGGCGGCGCGGCCGCCACCGAAGCGCTCGGCGCCGCCGCTGAAGGGGCGGGCGTCTCGGCGGCGGTGCGGGAGAAGAGACTTCGGAGCCAGCGCATGCGTCCACCTCGGGTGGACCGAAGCTATCACGCCTTCGCGGCGGTCCCCTTGTGGAAGCGCATCCCGCCGTCGTCGTCCTCGTCGAGCACGATCTCGTCACCGGCCACGAACTCGCCGCGCAGCAGCTTGGTGGCCAGCGGGTCCTGCACCAGCCGCTGCAGCGCCCGCTTGAGCGGCCGGGCCCCGTAGACCGGGTCGTAGCCGGCGTCGGCGATCGCCTCGCGGGCCGCCTC